>CALMCL010000134.1 GCA_937862905.1 uncultured Burkholderiaceae bacterium
TTTTTAGCTATTATGTCAGGAATAATTGTATGTCTTGTCATACTAGATCCTAAAAAAACTAATTTAGGATTTAAATTATCATTTTTTATCCAGTATCCTCTATCATAAGTAAAAGATTGTTCAAAAAAATATTTATTTAAAATATTTGAATTAACAAACACTGCAAGCACCCGGCCAAACCATCTCAATTAAAGCATACAACGACTAAGTGTCATTGATCATGTCATTAATCATCGGACTTGACATCAGACTTGGTATTAAAACCCTTAAAAATCGCACTGGTCTGTTGATTCATTTGCTCCTGCATTTGAATGAACATGTTTTTGCTTTGCTCAATGTAGTTTCCCATCATCCCTTGCATCATGGGCGCTTGCATCGACAACAGTTGTTGCCATGCATCATTGTTGACCGCATGTTGAGACTGGGCAGATAAGTTGCTTTGGATTTCAGCAAATGCTTGCATGTTTTTTTCAAGGTAGCTGCCCAACATCCCTTGCATCGCATTGCCATAAGAACGGATGATTTGCGATAACACCGTGGACGAAAACAAGGGTAAACCACCCGCTTCTTCTTCTAAAATGATTTGCAACAAAATGCTTCTTGTGAGGTTTTCATTGCTTTTCACGTCAACCACTTCAAACACTTCATTGGCCAACACCATTTGTTTCACATCCGCCAACGTGATGTACGTGCTGGTGTGGGTATCATACAAACGACGATTGGGATATTTTTTAATGATGCGTTGGTCGCTGCGTTTGCGCATGTGTGTGCTCCTGTCTTTTTTAATGATTAAAATCAATGATTCTGCGGCATTTTTTTACTCTTGTTGATGCACTTTACCAGTGCAGACGTGGTTCTGTCCACTACTTTTGCACAGCAGCAAAAAACGCAAGTCATTCTCTTTCAAGATTAATTTGTTGCACCCGCACGTCCGCTTGCCCACTGAGCATTCGCCAATGTTCATCGCTGTCTGGACTGAGTGATGAAGCATACCAACGGCTATAACCCTCAATTTTCTGTGGATTTAAGCCATGCCGAGCACACAGCACATCTTTGGTATAGCGGGCAACAGGGGCACCGCTGTCAATGATTTGTACATTTTTATCTAGCAGTGCACGAATGTGCTGCACCACAAAAGGATAATGGGTACAGCCCAGCACCACCACATCGGCTTGTGCCGCTTGAACAGGTTTAAGGTATTGTTTGATTAAATCCAAAGTATCTGGAGCATCCATCAACCCGGCATCAATTCGCTCTGCCAAACCAACACAAGGAATTGACAAGACCGCCATATTTAGTTCAGGCAAAACCGTTCGTTTGAGTAAGGCCTCATATTTCGCACTTTGCACCGTTCGCGCTGTTGCCAACATGGCTATGCTGTGATTTTTGGTCAAAAGCAAAGCAGGTTTGATGGCAGGCTCGAGCCCAACAATAAACACGTCAGGGTACACCCCCCGCAAATGCGTGGCTGCAGCAGCAGTCGCAGTATTGCACGCGATCACGATCGCTTTACAGCCTTGAGCCAAAAACCAATCAAACATCTGAACCATGCGCGCCTGAATCCACTCCTCAGGCTTATCGCCATAAGGCACATTCGCATTGTCTGCCACATAAATAAAATCTTCATGCGGTAAAGTGGCGCGCAAATGCCGCCAGACGCTCAACCCACCAATGCCTGAGTCAAACACACCAATCGGCGCACAGGCTTGCGCTGCCAAACTGGGCCCTTGAGCCGCCCGTAAAAAAGACATCATCATATCGCCGCCAAAGCCGTGAGTTCTTCCTCAAAAAACCCAGCTGCCCGTCGTGCAACCAAATTAAACGGAGGACGTAAACGCGGCGCATTGTACTGCTCTGCCAAAGCACGGTATTGCATGACTGGATTCTGGCTGTTGAGCTCACACGCATAAATAAACCAGCGATTGCCCAGTGCCACATGTCCAATTTCATCATGCAAAATAATGTCCACAATATCAGCCCCCCGCGCATCCCCAGCAGCCCGCAATTTATCACGCATCAATGGGCATGCATCCAAGCCCCGCGCCTCCAGCGTCCGTGGCACCATCGCCATGCGATCGCCTAAAGAAGACGCTGTCTTTTCAGCCATGTCCCACAAACCATTGTGTGCAGAAAAATCACCGTAATCCGCCCCCATACCTTGTAAATGCTCACGCAACAGTGAGAAATGGTATGACTCTTCAAACGCCACTCGCCACCAATCCCAATAAAAAGCTTCTGGTAAATTTGCAAACCGCACCATCACATCCAGAGCCAAATTAATTGCATTAAACTCAATGTGAGCCAAAGCATGAATCATCGCCTGTCGCCCCTCAAGCGAGTGCGCACGGCGGCGTGGCACATCCAAAGCAGACATGAGTTCGGGTTTCGCTGGACGACCTGGACACTGTGTGGTGAACACCAAATCGTCCATAAAAGAACGTCCAGCATCCAAAATCACCTCATCGGCTTGGATTTTGGCTTGTAAAGCCAAACACAAGTCCCTTTTTTGATCAAGGTCTGTACATGCCAAAACGACCAAAGCGGCAGCACGCAATTCAAGCGTACCCTGTGTTTGGAGCCATTGGAAATCCTGCTCATCCATCAATTCGGGCAATTGTTGCATCATAACCAGCACATTCGTAAGTAAAAAGAAAACACATAAAATCAATATTCTATCTGTTTTTATTCTTCATGGGCTGTGCAGCTCATGTTATCCCCCCATAAAACGCTGCAAATCGCGGTCTGAAGCTTCAAATCAGACCATCAACACCAGTAATGCAATAAAAACATTGAAAACGGTGCATGAGCAGGTACAATTGATTCGATTAAGCACACCCTTTTTTTGACTTTAAATGAGACCATCATGCCCATTTATGCATTTCATTCATTCCGCCCAACCCTTGCTGACGCCACCTTCGTTGCTCCGACAGCGGTTTTAATCGGTCAAGTCATTATCCACTCGGGCGCAAACATTTGGTACGGTGCCGTCTTGCGCGGTGACAATGAACCCATCACCATTGGCGAAAACAGCAATGTCCAAGAAAACTCCATTCTGCACACCGACATGGGCTGTCCTTTGACCATCGGCGCACAAGTCACCATTGGTCACGGCGTCACGTTGCACGGCTGCACGATCGATGACAACAGCTTGATTGGCATGGGTGCAATTGTCCTGAACCGCGCAGTCATTGGCAAAAATTCGATTGTTGGTGCGGGCGCCTTGGTCACCGAAGGTAAAATATTCCCAGATGGTGCACTGATTGTCGGTTCGCCTGCTAAAATAGCGCGCATGTTGACGGATGAAGAGATCGCCAAATTGCCGAACAATGCCTTGCACTACGCGGCACGCGGACAAGATTACCTGACCCACACACACGAAATTTAATAAAAAATAAAGGCCACCATTCAAGATTGCTGCTAAAACCATGCAAACTTGCCATTAAAGATGACCGAATTTGCCCCCAACACCTCCCAAGTGGTGCACCAAACCATGGATGCTTTTTTAGCGAGTGTCGAACGACGCGCCTATAAGCAAGCCCTGTTTGCAGTACGCAATGAAGAGAACGCCTTGGACATTGTCCAAGATGCCATGCTCAGCCTCGTTCAATCTTACGCCGAAAAACCTGCTGCAGAATGGCCGATGTTGTTCACACGCATTTTGCAAAATGCAATTCACAATCATTTTCGCCGCAGTAAAGTACGAGATTACTGGACACCGACCTTTTCCGAGTTTGACCACTCCACCGAAGATGAAGCCAGCTTCGACATTTTAGAAAGTTTATTGGCGCGCAATCCCGACAATCAAACGGTCTCCGCCGAAGAAACAGTCTCGCGCGAAGAAATGTTGAATTTGATTGATGAGCTGATAAAAAACTTGCCTGACCGTCAACGAGAAGCCTTCTTGCTGCGTTATTGGGAAGACCTGAGTGTGACAGAAACCGCAGAAGCCATGGGCTGCTCGGAAGGTAGCGTGAAAACACACTGTTCACGCGCCGCCCACAGCTTGGCAAAAGCCCTGCGAGACCTAGGAATTACATCATGAACACAAACACCACGCCCCAACACCTAAAAACACAACATGTCGCCCATGCCATTCAATTGACCCGTCAATTACTGGATGCGGGTGTGGATGACTTGCCTTATGACATCACGGAGCGCCTCCGCGCCGCACGCATGCGAGCCATCGCACAAGTTAAATCACACGCGCCTGCTGTCGTTCAAGAAAAACACATCAGTGACGGCTTAATCGGCTGGTTGCAACGCATGCCCACTTTGGCAAAAACACTCATGGCTGTACCCGCATTGTGCATGGCGATTGTTGTTGCTGAAAACACCAGCACATCCAATGCAAGCAACACAAGCAACATCACCTCACAACCCACAGCCTTGATGAGCAGCCCATTCACGGCGGCGTATGCCCCCACCTCGATGGACACCATCAACGCATTAAATATTGATGCCATTTTAAAAGAGCAAGTGCCTCTACAGGCGTATTTGAACGAAGATTTCAACCACTTCATCGATCAAGACAAGCAAAACAAAGCAACTCACCCTCAAACCTCGGGAACAAATCATGTTCAAAAAAACACCATCGTTCAAGCATTACGCTAAACGCCCAGTATTGCTTACAGCACTGCTGCTTGGCTTAAGCTTATGCGCTGGTGTCGCCCAAGCCCAAAACTGGGAGGACATCAGCCCCGCCAGCCAAACCATGCTGCGACCACTGCGCGGGACGTGGGAGCAAATCCCCCCCTTGCAACGCCAACAATGGCTGCAACACGTGCCGCGCCTGCAAAACATGAATTCAAGTGACCGAGACAATGCCCAAGAGCGCATGGCCGAGTGGGCCAGTCTGTCGATGCGTCAACGCGTACAAGTTGAACAACGTTTAAAAAATGAAGTCAACGACAATGCAGACACACGCAATCAATCATGGACACGCTACCTAAAATTTCGTTAATTCAGAATCGATGCAACGTTCATATGCAACGTTCATTGAGCACTCATTGTGCATTCATTTAATATTAATCGGCATGAGTTCAAAAAGGGTTTAACAAGAGCTTGCCCCATTTAAGGGCTTGACCCATTTCCATTCAACATGATTGCTATACACACCTAAATCACGCTACAATTCAAACGGCTGCCATCGTCCGCGATGCGGCCGTTTTTTTGAAATTAAATCGCCGCCTCAACACATTCACAGCCACATCTCAGCAGCCACTGTGCTTGTAGAGCATCCTAAAGCAAGTAAAAGACAGCTGTACATAAAAAACCATGACCACAAGCCCCCCCATCGCCCCAGCCATCCTCCGCCGTTTCGCCGCCAGCATTTATGAATTTGCTTTACTTTTTGGCGTTTACTTCATTGTCGGTGGCTTGGTACAAGTTGCATTTGCATTGGTCGGCAAAACGGCCCCCATTTGGGTGTTGCAAATCACCATCTTTTTGGCATTTGGCTACTATTTCACGTACTCTTGGACGCGTGCGGGTCAAACCTTGGCTCAGAAAACATGGCATATCCAAGTCACCCAAGTCGATGGCGTCAAACACGTCACACATAAACAAGCATGGTTGCGCTATGTCTTCAGTTACTTAGGCGTTTTACCTGCATTGCTGTTGCTGTTCACCCAAACGCATGGCCAAACCTCAGCTGAAGGCGACAATGCCATGGTCATTTACATTCAAGTGATTTTATTCATGATCATCAACTGCTTGGCTTTGCTCGGCACTTCATTGATGAACCCCCAGCGGCGTGCCGTCCACGAAGTGCTGTCGGGCAGCCGCACGATCCATCAACCTGCCGCATAAAAAACCACCATGCGTTGGTGGTACTTATTTACGTCAGATCGCATGGGCAAGCCACTTTAAGAATTGCTTACATCCAATTGTGATTGCCCCAACAAGCGACTTGTTGAGGTCAATCACAATAACCATCAGATGATTTACAAGCTCTACTGGTAAATTTCACCACACCATTAAGGCAATCGGCTGTTTTCACAGCCTTCCTTATTTTCACCATTTTCCTTTTAACGAATCAACCAGCATGATCCACTGTTTTGACAAATAAAAACTCTCGATAGTGTTTCAACTCATCAATTGACTCATACACATCGGCCAAAGCCGTGTGCTTGGTTGCTTTTTTAAAACCATCATACACTTTGGGCTGCCAACGACGAGCCAGCTCTTTGAGTGTGGACACGTCCAAATTGCGGTAGTGGAAGTATTTTTCGAGTTCAGGCATGTGCTGTGCCATGAATCGACGGTCTTGGCAAATCGAATTACCACACATGGGGGATTTATTTGGACCAATGTATGCTTTGAGGAATTCCAGCATATGCGCCGCAACGTCCTGCTCACTTAAAGTTGATGCACGTACCTTTTCCGTCAAACCTGAACGGCCATGCGTGCTGGTGTTCCATGCATCCATCCCCGCCAAAACCTCATCCGATTGATGAACCACCAATACAGGTGCTTCGGCAATGGTATTCAAATGGGCATCGGTCACCACAATCGCGAGCTCCAAAACTTTATCTGTCAATGGATTCAGTCCCGTCATTTCCATGTCGAGCCAAATTAAACGATTATCGTCACGGGGCACTTTGTTTTGTGTGGTGTTTTCTGTCATAATGCAATCTTTCATAATCCGAAAAATGGAATGTCTAATGGTTGAGTTTTGGGGCAAGTTGTTCAACAGTCCGAATCAAATGTTCACAGCGTTGTTCATTTGCGCGTGTCTTTCTTATTTTACCGTAAAGTGGTGGCTGTCCTTGCGCCAAATACGGCATATCATGCGCCATCGTGACGTCGTGCCTGCGCCTTTTGATACCCAAATCACCCTTGAGCAACACCAATATGCCGCTGATTATGCGCTGGCGCGTCACCGTTTCGGACGCATCAGCTTAGTGGTGTCGATGGGGTTATTGTTGTTTTGGACGCTGGGCGGAGGTCTTGGGATATTGGCGAGCTGGGTGTTGACTCATGTCACAGACCATCCTTTACATTTCGGTGTCGCCTTCATGGTCATTTTCAGCCTCATCGGCGGTGCGCTTGAACTGCCTTTGGCTTATATTTCTCAGTTCAAAATTGAAGCTGCATTTGGTTTTAATTGCATGACGATGAGGTTATGGCTGTTGGACATGATTAAAAATGCTTTGCTGTCGGCCGCCATTGGTATTCCGTTGCTCTATGGGATTTTTAAATTCATTGAAATTGCACCACACACATGGTGGCTGTGGGCATGGTGTTTATTCATTGGACTCAATCTGCTGATGTTGTGGCTGTATCCAACGGTGATTGCGCCGTGGTTCAACACATTCACCCCGCTCGAGAATGGCGAATTAAAACATCGCCTTGACGCACTGCTCACACGCTGTGGTTTTAAGAGCAATGGCATGTTTATCATGGACGGTTCTCGTCGCTCTGCGCATGGCAATGCCTATTTTACGGGTTTTGGTGCAAATAAACGCATCGTATTTTTTGACACGTTACTTAAACAATTGAGCGAATCACAAATTGAAGCGGTGTTGGCACATGAATTGGGGCACTTTCACCATAAACACATCTTCAAACGCATGGCTTTGATGCTGCCACTCAGCTTGGCTGTGTTTGCGTTGCTCGGTTATGTGTCGCGCCAATTGTGGTTTTATGAGGCGCTGGGCTTGAACCATGCCGTCAATGCTTTAAGCGCATTGTCGACACAACCCACTCAATTGTTTGCAGTGGGGTTGGTTTTGTTCAGTTTGGTGCTGCCTGTATTTGCCTTTATTTTTTCACCCATCGCCTCCAATGGTTCGCGTAAAGATGAGTTTCAAGCCGATGCTTTTGCAGTTAAAAACAGCAATGGCCAAGACCTCATCAACGCTTTGGTGGCCATGTACCAAGAAAACTCCAGCTTCGTCGGTACCGATGCACTGTACTCGCTGTTTTATGACTCACATCCACCCGCACTGATTCGTGTGGCTCGAATTCAAGCGTTGCTGCGGGGTGCGGCATGAGCACCACAGTTCTTCGCATCGTCGCCAGCTACGGCCATCAATTTCTTGGTTTACCCTTGGATAAACGCACCGATACCGATGCAACGGCTTACATTCAGCTGGTCACACGCGGTAAAAAACAAGGTTATGCGGTGGGTGATTGGGTCAATGTGACTTTGACTTCAGGCAATCAAGGTGCCATTGAGTCCATCCACACCCGCGAGAACCATTTTTACCGTTCAGAATTCAACAAGCAAAAAAACCTCGCCGCCAACATTGATCAAGTCGCCATCGTCTGCGCCACTGAACCGGCTTTTTCTGAAGAACTGCTCGGTCGCGCACTGATTTGCGCCGAAGTCGCCGAAATCGACGTGTTGATTATTTTGAACAAGGTCGACGTGCTCGATAAGCTCGATGCCGCCCGTGAAACCTTATCACTGTATCCAAAGCTCGGCTATCCGCTGATT
>CALMCL010000135.1 GCA_937862905.1 uncultured Burkholderiaceae bacterium
CGCCAGCTGTGTTGAGCAAGGCATTGAGCAGTGGCCAGTCGCTGACCGCATCGGTGCCGTCCTTCATGCTTTCGGTTTCGCGGTTCGGTGATGACACTGAACCTGTGTCCAAATGGTCACGACCAATCACAATCGGTGCTTTCAACTCGCCATTTTTAACCATTTCGTTAAACGCCAAACCAGCGAGGTGACGTTCGCCCAAGCCCAACCAGCAAATGCGTGCAGGCAAACCTTGAAACGCAATGCGCTCTTTCGCCATGTCGAGCCAGTGGTGAACGTGTTTGTTATCAGGAAACAGTTCTTTGATTTTTGCATCGGTTTTGTAAATGTCTTCAGGGTCGCCCGACAACGCCACCCAGCGGAACGGCCCCTTGCCATCGCAGAACAATGGACGGATGTATGCGGGTACAAAACCAGGAAAATCAAACGCATTTTTCACGCCGTGATCAAACGCCACTTGGCGAATGTTATTGCCGTAATCCACAGTGGGGATGCCCATCGCGTGAAAATCGAGCATCGCTTGCACGTGTTGCGCACAGGATGCAGTCGCATCTGCCGTCAGTTTGGCGTGCTGTTCGGGATCGTGTTGCGCTGTTTTCCACTGTTCAACCGTCCAGCCGATCGGCAAATAACCATTGATTAAATCATGTGCTGAAGTTTGGTCGGTCACGAGATCAGGTTTGATTTCGCCTGCTTGTGCGCGTTTGACCAATTCAGGTAAAATTTCAGCCGCATTGCCCAACAAGCCAATCGACACCGCGTCGCCATTGGCACAATGGTGCTTAATCAGTGCAATCGCATCGTCCAAATCCTTCGCCTGTTTGTCCAAATAACGCGTGCGCAAACGAAAATCAATGCTGCTTTGTTGACACTCAATGTTCAACGACACCGCGCCCGCCAAAGTCGCTGCCAGCGGCTGCGCGCCGCCCATGCCGCCCAAACCTGCGGTCAAAATCCACTTGCCCGACCAATCGTCATTGAAATGCTGGCGACCCGTTTCGACGAAGGTTTCGTACGTGCCCTGAACAATGCCTTGTGAGCCAATGTAAATCCAGCTACCCGCCGTCATTTGACCGTACATGAACAAACCCTTACGGTCGAGTTCGTTGAAATGCTCCCAGTTCGCCCATTTGGGCACGAGGTTGGAATTGGCGATGAGCACGCGCGGTGCATCCGAATGCGTTTTGAAAATGCCCACAGGTTTACCCGATTGCACCAGCAAGGTTTCATCATCGTTCAAGTCTTTCAACGACGCCAAAATTTGGTCATAACATGCCCAATCGCGCGCCGCACGGCCGATGCCACCGTACACCACCAAGTGTTTTGGGTTTTCTGCCACTTCAGGATCAAGGTTGTTTTGAATCATGCGATAAGCGGCTTCCGCCACCCAGCTTTTGCAGGTTTTCTCCGAACCGCGTGGTGCGCGAATCTCACGCGAAGCATCAAAACGGGGGTCATTGGCAAAAGAATTTATGCTCATTGTGTGTCTCCAAGTCATTGTGTCGTATAAGGATTTAAAAAAATTTAAAAACAAACGGCAACGTTTAATCGTTGATTGAATAAATTCTAACTTGTATATACAAGCCAGTCAACCGCTATTTCATCAAAATTTAAAAAAATCAAAAAAGTCTCAAAAAGACATCAAACACACCCAGAACAAATGACAATGCTAAAATACAGCACACCCACACCGAATGCTCCCATGAACACCGACACGCCGATTTTTCAACGCATCAAAGACCACATCACCCATCAAATAGAAACGGGTGCATGGGTTGAAGGTGATCTCATTCCATCTGAGATGACCTTGACCAAGGCTTTCAACACCTCACGCATGACCGTCAATCGCGCGCTGCGTGAACTCACGGCCGAGCTGATTTTGGTGCGCCGTCAAGGTGCGGGCACCTATGTGGCCGCACAAAAAGTACAATCCACATTGGTTGAAATCCGAAACATTGCCGATGAAATCACCGCTCGGGGGCATGAACACCATGCTGAACTGCACAGTTTAGAACGCGTCATGGCCACCGATAAGCTCGCTGCACAATTTGACCTGCAAAAAGGGCAAACGTTGTACCACTCGATCATGGTGCACTTTGAAAATGCCATCCCGATTCAAGTTGAAGAGCGCTGGGTCAACCCCGCCGTCGCCCCAGATTACCTGACCCAAGATTTCAACCACATCACGCCAAACGCTTATCTGATGCAAGCCGCACCGTTGCAAGGCATGCACTACAAACTCGAAGCCCTGCTGCCGACAGATCGCATCGCTGAAATGCTTCGCATATCATCCAGTCAGCCTTGCCTCGTGTTGCAGCGTTCAACGCGCAGTGCCAACAAAGTCGCCAGCTTCGCGATCATGTGGCATGCAGGCAACCGCTACCGGTTCGTGGGCAGTGATTAAGAGGAATTAAGGATAAATGGCAAAAAGCCCCTTGCTTTTTTCTCTTGCCTTTTGAATGATGCGTCGTTGATTGTCATGCTGTCATTGCATGTGCAATGATCTGATTCGTTTTTCAAATGCATCAACACCTCAATCCGCATCTGACGTTGACGTGCCCATGAAATCTGCATAAGCCGCTATAATCTGGACTTAATATCAACTGAATATCAACTGAATATCAACTGAATAAATCAACCTCTTGTGCCCCAGCCATTGGCGTTTGGGGTCTATTGCTACTATTGAATGCCTTCATGACCTCTGCTGCAATCACTTCGCTCATTCCTCACCTTAAAATTGGTCAGCGCTACACCCAAAACCTGCCCGTCGGCTCATCGGATGCGTTGTTGTTGGGGCAATTGGCACACGCTTTAGCTGAACACAAACACCATTTGACGGTGATTTTGTGCGAACACGCACAGGATGCACAGCGTTTACAGGCCGAAATCAGTTATTTCGCGCCACAGCTTTCAACCATGCAGTTGCCCGACTGGGAAACCTTACCTTATGACCGTTTTTCACCGCACCATGATCTGGTATCTGAGCGCTTGCAAACCCTGTACAGCTTGACCCAAAAACAGGTTGATGTGCTGATTGTGCCCGTGAGCACAGCGTTGTACCGTTTATCACCCCCAGATTTCCTGTTGGCGCGCACCTTCAGTTTCAAACACAACGAAGTCTTGGATGTGCAACAATTGCGCGAACAACTGGTCAACGCAGGTTATCAAGCCGTCAGCCAAGTGATTGCGCCAGGAGAATTTGCTTTTCGTGGCGGATTGATTGATTTGTTCCCAATGGGCAGCGTGCTGCCATTTCGTTTGGATTTGTTTGGCGATACGATTGAATCGATCAAAACCTTCGATGTGGACAGTCAGCGCACACTTTATCCTGTACCCAAAGTGCAGCTGCTGCCAGGTCGTGAATACCCCACCGATGAAACCGCTCGCGGCACATTTCGCAATGCATGGCGTGAGCGATTTGAGGGGGATGCATCAAAGCACGCACTGTACAAAGATGTGGCCAATGGCATTTTCAATGCAGGGATTGAATATTATTTGCCCTTATTTTTTGAACACACTGCGACGATTTTTGATTACCTGCCCAGCGATACAACCATTGTTTTGCATGGTTTGGCGCAGACCACCATTCGCTCTTTTTGGGCAGACACACAACAACGTTATGCCTTCCTCAAAGGTGATAACACCGCGCCAGTGCTCGCACCCGAGGAATTGTTCATCAACGATGAACAGTTTTTTGTACACATCAATGTGTTTGCACAACTGGCCTTGCGCCCAAAAATCAACGATGAGGCTGCTGAGCAATTGTTGGCGCAATCGACCGCCCCCCTGCCCGATGTGCGCGTCAATACCCACCATGAAGCACCGTATGCCGCACTGTCGCAGCTGTGCCAACGCAATGAGCAGAACCTCATCCCCACCATTATTTTTGCTGAAAGTTTGGGGCGGCAAACCACATTAAGCGAAGCCTTAAACCGTCACGGTATTCATGTCCAGGCGGTCGATGCGTGGGCACACATCAACACACTCACCGCGCCAAAAACCTACATCAGCCATGCACCATTGGAACGCGGCTTTGCTTTGGATGATGGTGCACAACACTTGTGCTTAATCACTGAAACGGAGTTGTACGCTGCCAATCAAGGCACTCGCGCACGTCGCCGTTCTGAAAAAACTTCAAACGTGGACATGATGATTGCCTCACTGTCGGAGTTGCGCATCGGCGACCCCGTGGTGCATCAAGAACATGGCATTGGCCGTTACCAAGGTTTGATGAACATGGACATGGGCGATGGCATCACCGAATTTTTACACCTCGTGTATGCCAACAACACCGCATTGTACGTGCCCGTCTCTCAGCTTGCGGTCATTTCGCGCTACGCAGGCAGCGATCCAGAGCACGCGCCGCTGCATACTTTGGGCACGGATCGTTGGAGCAAAGCACGTAAAAAAGCCGCTGAACAAATTCGCGACACAGCGGCCGAGTTGCTCAATCTGTACGCACGCCGTGCCTTGCGCAAGGGCCATGCTTTCGAGCTGAATGCAGATGATTACGAAGTGTTTTCCAATGATTTTGGCTTTCAAACCACGCCCGACCAAGCCAGTGCGATTGCCGCCGTGGTGCATGATTTGATTTCAGACCAACCCATGGATCGGCTCGTGTGCGGTGATGTGGGCTTTGGTAAAACGGAAGTGGCTTTGCGTGCTGCATTCATCGCTGCAATGGGCGGTAAACAAGTGGCCATCCTCGCACCGACCACACTGCTGGCGGAGCAACATTGCCAAACATTCACCGATCGTTTCTCAAAATGGCCCATCAAAATTGCTGAGGTGTCACGCTTCAACACAGGCAAGGAAACCACTGCTGTGCTCAAAGGTCTGGCAGAAGGCACGATCGACATCGTGGTGGGCACGCACAAACTGCTGTCCAGCAGCATCAAATTTGACCGTTTGGGCTTGGTCATCATTGATGAAGAGCACCGTTTTGGCGTGCGCCAAAAAGAAATGCTGAAAAATTTACGCGCCGAAGTCGACATCTTGACCCTGACCGCCACGCCAATTCCGCGCACCATGAGCATGGCGATGGAAGGCGTGCGTGATTTATCCGTGATCGCCACCGCCCCGCAAAAACGTTTGGCGATTAAAACCTTCGTTCGCCGAGAAGAAAATGGCGTGATGCGCGAAGCGATCGTGCGTGAGCTCAAGCGTGGTGGTCAAGTGTATTTCTTACACAATGAGGTCTCCACCATCGAAAACCGCCGCGAGCAACTCGAAAAACTCATCCCCGAAGCACGCATCGCGGTCGCTCACGGTCAAATGCACGAGCGCGACCTCGAACGCGTGATGCGTGATTTTTACCACCAACGCGCCAACATCTTGCTCTGCACCACCATCATCGAGACGGGGATTGACGTGCCGAACGCCAACACCATCATCATGCACCGCGCCGATAAATTCGGCTTGGGCCAACTGCACCAACTGCGTGGCCGCGTCGGTCGTTCGCATCATCAGGCCTATGCGTATTTGATGATCCATCATGAGGATTCTTTGACCAGTCAAGCCACACGCCGCCTCGAAGCAATCTGTCAAATGGAAGAACTGGGCTCAGGCTTCTTCCTCGCCATGCAAGACATGGAAATCCGTGGTGCAGGCGAGATTCTCGGCGATAAACAATCTGGCAACATGCACGAAATCGGATTTTCTCTGTACAACGACATGCTCAACGCCGCCATCAAAGCCCTGCGCAAAGGTGTTGAGCCTGACCTCGCGGCACCACTCGGTGTGACCTCCGAGATCAATTTGCACACACCCGCATTGCTGCCAGCAGACTACTGCCATGATGTCAATGAACGTTTAAATTTATACAAACGCCTCGCCAGCACCAGTAACTTAGAGGATTTATTGGCTTTACAAGAAGAAATGATTGACCGCTTTGGTAAATTCCCGCCAGCCGCTCAAGCCTTGCTCGAAACGCATAAACTGCGACTGCGCGCGCAGGAATCGGGTTTGACCAAAATTGACGTGTCAAGTGAACTGGGTCACCTACATTTTGCAGCCAATGCGCCCATTGATGGCCTAAAAATCATTCAATTGATACAAAAAGACCGCCATGTCCAACTCAACGGCAACAACAGGCTTAAAATAACCCATGCCATGCCTGAGCTGGCGGATCGGGTGTTGCGCACCCACCGCGTGCTTGATGCATTGCAATAACCCACACACAACTGCAATACATGTTTTCAAAGGAATGGCCATGGCCTTAAAACGCATGTCATTTATTCTTTGGGCGCTGCCGATGACCCTCATTCACGTGGGTGCGGCTCAAGCCGAGCCCCGCCCTTTTGATAGGGCTTCATGGATGACCTTGGCCAGCCAAACCTGTGCCACTCAAGCGCCCAGCAACCCGCAGGTGGCTGCATTGGATTTGAGCCATGAACATTTGAACTATTCATGCCATTGCGTGGCGAAAAACATGTTGGCGATTCTGCCTGTAGCCGAGCGCAATCAATTGATGGAGCAGATGCGGACGCGGCGCAATTTGCAACAAGCGGGTCAGCGCATCTTCGCCAATCCTGAGGTTAAAAAAACGGTGGCCAGTTGTGCCGCATCGTACTATTGGAATTGAAATTTGATCGGCAGTGACTTTATTAAGTTAAGTAAAAATAAGCACTTACGTTACCATTTATCCGCAAGAATCATAACCAAAAAATTTCTTTAAAAACTTATATTTTTAAAACTTAGGATTGCTTCATAACATATGCTTGAATGGCTTCTGCAATTCCATCAGGATAAACAACCACATCGCCACTAACAATTTGACTCACACAACACCAATGGCCTTCTAACTCCAATCCTTTAGAATCTTCAACTCCTTGTACGACTTCGAGATCATACACTCCAATATCATCAAATTTTGCGTCAAAAAGAAACACTATCTCATGTCCTTGCTTGCCGTTGAACGTAAATATATTCTCTGTAACACCAATAAGGGTAATGTCATGCATACCATAACCTGTCTCTTCCAACACCTCCCTTTTAACAGCTTCCTCAGCTTTTTCCCCAAACTCAATTCCACCGCCATAAGGGCGATAAAAAAATTCATCCTTTAACTTATCATAACCTTTAGCCGCTAAAATACGACCTTGATGGTAAAAAATACAAATTGCTAGGGTACGAATTTTTTTACTCATATATTCAGCTTTCAATAAAAATCAAACTCCCTTTTGCCCAGAAGAGAACCTAAACGTTTTTCTCAAAACAGGTAAGGCAAATCAACATGAAATACTGCTTGATTAGCAATCCTAACATTAAAAAATCATGACCAACTGTGCTGCATCGCATTATTGAAATTGAGATTTGATTGATGACGCTTTACTCAAAAGGAGACTCTCACTCGTCGAGCGTTTTAAATCTCCTGTACCTCTTCTAATATTACAAATTTTTCTCAACAAAACCATTACGTCATCAAGAGATGAGTCGCAATATTCAAACCATTTGTCATCCATACCGTGAGGATAACCAAGTAACTGACCTAAGATGCAAATGACATTTTCTTCATCATCTTCTGTACATGATTTGCTTGAAAAATGATCAGACATTGTTTTTAAATTATCCTTCGAAAAAGGAAATAACGTTTCAAACTCCCAGTCAGGAAAAAACTTCACTGATGATGCTGCCAATAAGCAGCCTTTTATAATTGCATGCTCTTTTGTGGTTAACTGGTCGTAATATAAACTCATAAATTACTCCGTGCCTTAAACGATTGTTATAGTCTAATGAATTAAGCTTCACTCCAGTTATACTCAAAACATTAAATTTAGGGAAACACAATGCCAAACTCGGCATGATGGATTAACCAATAGAACGACGATCATCCAAACAATACCCCTCAGCCAAATCACAATATGCCGCCACCTGCTCAACTTCCCAATCACGGTTCAACGACAACTCCTCAGCCATGATCTGCGCCACACGCGGTGCTGCAGCCATGCTCGCACGGGCATTCATAAACAACGCCCGCGTGCGCCGTGCCAACACATCCTCAACCGTTCGTGCCTGCTCAAAACGCACCGCCCAGCGCACTTCCGCTTCAACATATGGCAAATGTGCATCCAGCAGCGTTTGTACGCCATCCAATGCCTGAATCGATTTGGCATCTGAACCATAGACTTGCCAATGGTCGGCTGGGGCATCATCCGCCCAGCCGTGTAAACATAAGTGCTCCGTTACGCTCGGACGCTCGGCCAGACCGTGCAACTCAACCGCTTTATTCACCGTGTCCATGCCCATGCGACGGTAGGTCGTCCATTTGCCACCCGTCAATGTGATCATACCGCCCTCACTCACCCGAATCACATGATCGCGAGGCAAGGATTTGGTCTGCGCACCTTCCTCGGCTTTCACCAACGGGCGCAAACCTGCATACACACTCAACACATCAGCACGCGTTGGTGCAGGATGCAAATATTGAGCAGCGGTGTGCAAAATAAACTCAACCTCCTCAGGTAAAGCACGTGGCTCTGCTTTGGCATACGATACCGCAGTATCGGTTGTGCCCATCATCACATGATCATGCCAAGGCACAACAAACAACACTCGCCCATCCTCTGTTTTTGGAATCATCAACGCACTGTCACCCGACAAGAACCGTCGATCCACCACCACATGCACGCCTTGACTGAGCGACAGCATCGACTTGACATCGGGGCTTTCCATGCGTCGAATGTCATCCACAAAAACACCCGTCGCATTGATGACCACAGTTGCGCGCACCGATTGGCTTTCACCCGTCTCCTCGTCTCGAAACGTCGCACCCACCACTCGCCCATTGTCCTTCAGCAAGCCCGTCACAGGCGCATGGTTCAGAGCCACCCCGCCTTGATCAAGCAAAGTGCGCATGAGTGTGATCGCCAAACGGCTATCATCAAACTGACCATCAAAATACAACACGCCGCCCTTTAAACCTTTTTGCTGCAAATTTGGCGTGTGTTGTAAAGCCTCGGCTTTACTCACCAAACGACTGCGGCGCAAATTGAGTCGCCCCGCCAGCAGGTCATAGACTTTCAAACCCAAGCCATAAAAAGGCGCTGTCCACCAATGGTAAGCCGCAATCACAAAACCCATGTCATGCACCACATGCGGCGCATTTCTTTTCAGCACCCCACGCTCATGCAGGGCTTCGCGCACCAGCGGGATGTTGCCCTGAGCCAAATACCGCACGCCCCCATGAACCAATTTTGTGCTGCGGCTGCTTGTGCCTTTGGCATAATCGTCCGCCTCCAACAGCAAGGTGCGATAACCGCGTGAAGCGGCTTCCAGTGCCGTGCCCAAACCAGATGCGCCACCGCCGATGACCAACACGTCCCATTGTGCGGTGTCACGTATGGTTTGAATGATGTTGGCTCGCGTCATGGCTGCCCCTTTTTATGGTAAAAATCCTAAACTGTAAAAGACAATTCGTTTGGTTGATTGATGGGTTTACTTGAGCTTCATTCGATTTTGCGCGGATGTAAGGGAACTGCTTAAGCCTCAACATCCCAAGCCATGCTGCGCTGAACAGCGCGTCGCCATGTTGCCATGCGTTTTGTACGCTCCTCTGCCCCCATATTGGGTTCAAAGCGTCGATCAACCTGCCATTGGTTGGCAATTTCAGTTTCATCTTTCCAAAAACCCACAGCCAAACCCGCCAAATACGCCGCGCCCAATGCAGTGGTTTCTGTCACGCGTGGTCGCACGACAGGCACACCCAAGATGTCAGCCTGAAACTGCATCATCGTGTTGTTCAAACTCGCCCCGCCGTCCACGCGCAGCTCCTTCAACGGTTCACCCGAGTCCTGCTGCATCGCCTCGAGCAACTCTGCACTTTGAAAAGCAATGCATTCCAGCGCTGCACGAGCAATATGTGCCGCAGTTGTGCCACGGGTCATGCCAATCAATGTGCCACGGGCGTAGCTGTCCCAATACGGCGCCCCCAGCCCCACAAAAGCAGGCACCAAATATACACCCCCACTGTTTTCGACTTGCGCCGCCAATGCCTCCACATCGCTGCTGTTGCAAATGATGCCCAAGCCATCACGCAACCATTGCACCACCGCTCCCGCCATGAAGACACTGCCTTCAAGTGCATACGTTGTGCGCCCACCCACATGCCAACCGACAGTGGTCAGCAACTTGTTCTCACTCTGAACCGCTTGCACGCCCGTATTGAGCAACATGAAACACCCTGTGCCGTACGTATTTTTCGCCATCCCTGGTTTGAAGCACACTTGACCAAAGGTCGCCGCTTGTTGATCGCCCGCAATCCCAGCGATTTTCACGCGACTGCCGAGCAAATCCTCATCCGTTTCGCCATACACCTCACTGCTGCTATGCACCTCGGGCAACATCGCACGCGGCACATTCAAAATCCCCAGCAACTCATCGTCCCACGCCAGCGTATTGATGTTAAATAGCAATGTACGAGAAGCATTGCTTGGGTCGGTGATGTGCAGCCGACCCCCTGTCAATTTGTAAATCAACCACGAATCCATCGTGCCAAACGCCAACTCACCGGCTTCAGCACGTGCCTGTGCACCCTCCACATGGTCTAAAATCCAGCGCACTTTAGTGCCACTGAAATACGCGTCCAAAACCAAGCCCGTTTTTTGTTGAAACACCCCCATCTTGCCAGCTTCGCGCAACTGATCACACAAGCCAGCCGTTCGTCGATCTTGCCAAACAATCGCATTGTGAATGGGCTGCCCTGTCCGTCTGTCCCACACCACCACCGTTTCACGCTGGTTGGTGATGCCAATCGCCGCCACATCGGTTGCTTGGATGCCCGCACGGCTCAAAGCTTCTTGCATCACATCGCTTTGTGTGCTCCAGATTTCATTGGCATCGTGTTCCACCCACCCAGGTGATGGGAACATTTGACTGAATTCTTTTTGAGCCACCGTCACAATGCTGCCACTGCGATCAAACAGAATGGCACGGCTGCTGGTGGTGCCTTGATCCAAGGCCAACACATACTGCGGCGATGAGCGATCAATGGTGTTCATACCACGTCTCCTGAAATAAAGTCGATGAAAAGCCGTGTCAAGACAAACACAAGCCCATGCCCAACCATCAATTGAATGTGAATGAATTATAAACATAAACACCATAAAAAAACCCCACACATCTGTTGTATGGGGTTTTTAATCTCTAAAAACAATGTCACGCCATTTCAAACTTGGCGCTCTTCTTGACACCTCTTGTCACATGTCCAAAACAGCAATCGTTCATGGCATCAAGCATCAGCAAACAGCGAAGCCATCAATGTGTGGCTCGTTTGACCTTGGCATGTCTTGGGCGACGGGCATGGCGTTCGATCACGGGTTCAGCCGCTTCTGCCGCCTCTTTCGCAGCTTCAGGGTGTGGTGTAATTCGATCCACAAATGTTTGCCCCAGTAAGGATCCCTTTAAGTTCTCAAAACCATCCACAGTATTCTCCGCAGTCAGTGGCTCTGTGGGCTTGGCCACGCCATAATCATAGACGCGCATGCGTGAATGGCTGCTCATCCGAATGCCTTTAATGACCTCTAACCCCGTTTTTTCTGTTGTGCTTCGGCTCACTTCAGGTGTAATAATGACATTTGATTTCACTTCATTTTCAACGAGTTGACCCGCTTTATTAAAGCCAAATACCTCTATTTGTTCAGATGCGGGGTCTATCATTTTGGCCAGCTCATCCATCAACTTTTTGCTGGGCAAAAGCTGGCTGTTGCCTTCAATCGACTGCTCCAACTTGGCTTGAAGTGCAATTGAATCTTTACTTACACTGTCTTGTTTGGGATCGACCTTAAACAAGTCCACAAAATCATTCAGCAACATCGGCATGTGTTCAAACACTTGGCTCGGGTTGCTTTTCACTTGAATCTTACGCACAATGTGTTGCCCTTTATCTGCATCCGTCAAGGGCAGTTCTGAAAAAGCAGAGGCATTCATGCCATCATAATAAGCATGCTGAAATTTCTTGAGCACAGCAATGATTTTGCCCGACTTTTCCTCAACAGGGAAACGGCTCATATCAAAACGCGAATACTTGCCCACATGCTCCGATGCATTCAATAAACCATCGAATGCAGATAAATTCGCATACAACGCTTTTTGCTGCCCACTGTAAACAATGGGAAGAGACACGCTGAATTTGAGGTTTTGGCTGTCGTAACGGTATGTTGGGGTGAGATCGTAACGTTGATTGGTGTTGTCGATGACACCAGCGGCCTCAAAAATAAAATTTTTACCCAAACGATTGATCGCCTGATTGATTTTAATGGTCTCGGGGTTGTCGCTCGTCAGGCTTAATGCATCCACGCCAGAGCTCAATGAATACGCAAAATTTGGAGCAGACAAGGTGTTTTGCCACGCTGTGGTGATGGCTTGATTGGCTGGCATCTTTTGAATCTCGCTTAAATTCGAACAGGCAGTCAGCCCCAATCCACCCATGCACAAAGCGCTCACGGTTAGTTTTCGATACATGTTTATTCCTTTCTATTCAATCCAAGCCAACAGCAA
>CALMCL010000136.1 GCA_937862905.1 uncultured Burkholderiaceae bacterium
GGTGCGCTTTGCGCCCCACTGGATTCCCGCTAACGTCATGCGGGAATGACGACACAGGTTATTTCAAGCGAATGGATGATGCTGGAATCAATTTTTAGAAACCGTCATAATTGAGTGTGGTGAGAGTGGCATATTTGACAAAAAGAGTTTATGCCCCTAGAGTAAGGCCGTGAGCTGAATATGCGTAACACTTTTCCTGTGTCAATAGGCATAATAAACCACAGTGAGTTTAAGCCAACTTGTTTTGTTTCTTTAAAAACAGGTTCTTGCTATTTTTTTATTAATTAGGATATGCGACAAAATGAAAACAGAATATCAGTGTTTTTTGACGCATAACCTACGTTAGGTATTGGAATAAGGTCAATGGGATTGGACGCACAAGTCATAGCCGTTGGTGATTTCTCGGATACGGTTCTGCCCGCTCTTGAGTACAAGTCGGATCTTTACACAGAAGTGCCGCTCGGTGCTACTGTTATCAAATATATTTGTCGCAGCTGGGTCAAGTGGCAGCCATTCACTGGCAGCGGCTTTCAGCGTCGGCGCCCTTGATCTAGGCAAGCATGCACTCAATGCTGATATTGCCAACCTAAGCGCGCTGGCTGATCTTTTTGGGGATTTTAATGTGGCTCAATTTCAGTTATTGAGATCGCATGGATTCAAGTTCTACTACCTGCCCAATGCCTAACAATTTGTTCAAGCCGACCCCGCATCGTGGCGTCGGTTACGCTAGCACGCGTCCACCACCCCGCTGCGGAGCGGTTTAACTCAGGCATTAGGCCACACAAAGAATCGAGCATCAAATGGGTATAAATGGCATGCCGTTTAAAGAGGAAGACCTCATCGCCTCAGCGGTTGAAGCGCTAAAAACTAGAGGAGATGCTCGCGCAATTGCAGTGCTGGTAACTGGCAAGTACCACATGCAGATATGGGACTCCGATTTCGGGATCGACGTATGGCGGCTGTTCATCTCCTTCCCAGTAAATCTATTCTATGCAATGTCAGAGGACGACCGAAAAGTCACCGAATCAAACATTGCAGAAGTTCTTCATCCATTTTTCGCTTCAACACCACATGACTCATTGGAGTCGGTCATTTTGTCTCCCCTTATCGTCGAGGCTCAAGAAGGATGGCGTGAAGAAGCTCTTCGCTTTGTCAAAGGTGAAGGGGTTACTAACCAAGGTCGAGTTCGAAGTGACAACATTGCATCAAAGCAGCATCAGGGACTTCTGTTCCGCTCAAAAGCAGAGATCACCTTGTTTACTGCGCTCACTAGAGCAAAATTGGCAGTAGCACCCCTACCAGTATTTGTTCGTATAGGTAAAGCCTACAACCGCCTCGAACCAGATTTTGTAGTTGTTTATAAAGGCTTAACCTTTGTAGTTGAGGTGGACGGAGACACCTACCACCGAGAGCTTCCAGCTGAGGCTGACAAACGGCTTGTACCGTTAACGTATGAAGGCGTAGAGGTACGGCGTATTCGGGCCGCAGACCTTGAAACAGATGCGGCAGCCGATCAGGTAGTGCGCGAGCTTATCGAGTTCATGTCACGGCGCAAGGAATCACGCCGACCCCAAACAGTCAAGATAACCTATTGATTCAAAATGGAAATAAAGGTTTTTTATCACCATCAAAAAACCTCGCATTTCCCAATATAATCAATCAGCTACAGAATCAGCATTAACGCACCCTATTACGTACCCTATTCTTTGCTCATGCGCGCCCGCGCCGCCACAGCGGTATCGGTGTAATCGCTGAAGACCCCGTCCACACCCAAATCAAAAAACAGCGCATATTCATTGTATGGGTCACCCGCATCGGTGTCTGTCAAATGTTTGGCTTCATTGCGAAAAGTGAACGGATGCAATGCCAAACCCGCTGCATGTGCACGCTTGACCACATCGGTCGCGGGAATGCGGGTTTTAATGCCCGACGCGTCGGTCACATACGAGTCAATGTACACTTTCCATGGACCAATGCCTTGCGCCACTTGAGCGATTTCTTTCAAGTTCGCGTCGCTCATCATCTCGTTGTATTTACGCGGATCGCCTTTTTTGACAAAATCATACGGCTGGCCGCTGGTCACCGTGCCATCGGCGAGCACATCGTCACCATCAATCAAATAAATGCGCTTAACGGGGCTGAGTTGTTGCAATGCCCGTAAATTGGTCAGCTCAAAAGATTGAATGTACACCGGTGCATCGGCACGATTCAAATGGTATTTGCTCAGCAAAGCCAACAATTTGGCCTCAAGCGGCAAACCTTTTTCTTGGTGCCATGTGGGGTGTTTGGTTTCAGGATACACCCCAACTTCGCGCCCCAGTTGCTTACTCACCCGTTCACGCAATTGCAAAATTTCCTCGAATGTTGGGATTTCAAACTGACCGTTGTACTGTTGATCGCGATCAGCGCGTGGCTGCTTGGCACGCAGGGTTTTGATTTGAGCCAGAGTCAAATCGCTGGCAAACCAACCCTCTTCATCTTTGCCATCCACTTGCTCAACATGCTTATATGCTGCAAACTCTGGGTGCTCAGCGATGTCGGTGGTGTCTTTTAAATTCGGTTCATGGCGAGCAATCAACACACCATCCTTGGTTGACACCAAATCAGGCTCGATGAAATCCGCTCCCAACTCCGCCGCACGCTCATAGCCAGCCAAGGTGTGGTCGGGCAAATACCCGGCCAAGCCGCGGTGACCAATCACGATTGGAGGCTGGCCATTTAAAGTAGCCCATGTCTTTGCCTGCACTTGCGCGCTCAGCCCCGTGCTCAACAAGGTGAAAATGGTCATGATCCGAGTCCAAGATATTAAATGTTTACGTCTGTAATGTAGCATAGCTGCCCCCAAAGATGTGGTGCACGAACCATGTGCCGTGCTGCACAACAGCATAGGCTGTTACAATGACGGTTGTGTGAATCTAAAAAATACATTCGCACACCGCTATTTTCTACACTCATTAAGTTTAAATATGTTAATCCTTGGCATTGAATCCTCTTGCGATGAAACAGGGGTCGCGCTGTACGACTCGGCACGCGGCCTGCTCGCACACGCGTTGCACTCACAAATCGACATGCATGTCGCTTATGGCGGCGTGGTGCCTGAGCTGGCTTCACGCGACCACATTCGCCGTGTGTTGCCGCTGACGGATGTGGTGCTGGCTGAAGCGGGTGTGGCGCTCAACGACGTGGATGCCATTGCCTGCACCGTCGGCCCTGGTTTGGCAGGCGCATTGCTGGTGGGCACCGCCTGCGCGAATGCGATCGCATTTGCATTGAACAAACCCGTGATTGACGTGCACCACCTTGAAGGGCACTTGCTGTCGCCTTTGCTGTCAAGTCATCCGCCTGAATTCCCATTCATCGCTTTGTTGGTTTCAGGTGGGCACACCCAGTTGATGCGTGTGGATGGTGTGGGTCGCTATCAATTGTTGGGGGAAACATTGGACGATGCGGCAGGCGAGGCTTTTGACAAGACCGCCAAAGTGCTGGGGTTACCCTACCCCGGTGGTCCCGCTGTCTCAAAAATAGCGGAGTCTGGCGTCCCCAACCGCTTCAAATTTGGCCGCCCAATGATGCACAACGGCGATTTTGATTTCAGCTTCGCGGGTTTAAAAACCGCAGTATTGACTCAGGCCAAAAAACTGCAAGTGGTTGCGCCTTTGACCCTTCAAGATAAAGCCGACATCGCCCACGCATTTGTCGAATCGGCGGTGGATGTGTTGACCCACAAAGCGTTCAAAGCACTGCAAGCCAGCGGGTTCAGCCGTCTGGTGATTGCGGGGGGGGTCGGTGCGAACGCCCAACTGCGCGCACGTTTAAATGCCATGGCCATCAAACATGGCTTCAAAGTGTTTTATCCAGAGTTGCATTTATGCACCGACAACGGCGCGATGATTGCCTTGGCGGGGTGTTTGTCGGCACAACAAGATCCATCGTTGCTCAAGCGCCAAGACACATTCACCGTACGGCCACGTTGGTCATTGCACTCATCGGATTGTTGTTAAGCGCACAAAAAAACCTACTTTTTGTGGGTTAGGAAACAGCGGTTTTGAGCGGACAACCCGCACCAAACCAATGACACCACAACCCCGCCCCAACACCAGATTGTGTGCGAATGTCACCGTATCGCCATACACAGCGCGCATGAAAAAAGAGGTGCGATTGCACCCCTTTTGGTCAAATCCAGCATCCGCTCATTTTCCGCCCATTTATTTGATGTTTGGCGGCCCTTTGAAACGATTGCGTTCTCCAAAGCCCCACCAAAACACCGCCAAGAACACCACCAAAGCAATGATGGCATACATCACTTTTTCATTCGGTGGTTGAATGCCTACAAAAATCAGCACCAAACCACCCACCACCGCCAATAAAGCAATTGGTTTGGACAAGCCACCCAAGTCAAAGGGGCCTTTTTTCGTCCAAGTTTTGCCCTCCACAAAGAAACCAACCGCCGTGGGCATGATGTAAGAAATGTACATGAACACCGCACATGCCGTAGACAAGACCACAAACGCATCACCATACAATGTGGCCACGAAAGATGAAATGGCGGTCACCCAAATGGCAGCGGTGGGGGCTTTGGTGAGCGGATCAACCGATTTCAACGCATTGGATGCAGGCAAACCACCATCCCGTGCGAAGGCGTAGACCATGCGCGATGTCGACATCATCGCCGCCAAAGCACACAGATAATTGACCACAAAAATGCCGATGCCCAAAAGGGCTTTTAAACCGGCAGGCAAACTGTCAAGCAATGCTGCAAAAAAGCCCAGCCCACTTTTCACGCCTTCAGCCAAATCGGGCATCACCAACAAAAAGGTCACAACCAAACCAAAGCCAAACAACGCCGACCACAGCACAGATGACACGATGCCTTTGGGTACATTTTCAGCCGCATTGTGGGTTTCCTCCGCCGTATGCGCCGAAGCATCAAAACCCGTGATGGTGTAAATCGTCAACAGCAAACCCGATAAAAACACCATGAGGCTGCTTGAAGATTCAGGCCACATGCTGCCCTCTTGCCCAGTGAAATTGGTGAATGTGAACAAACGCGACACATCCGTGGGCGTTTTAGAAAACATCCACAAAGACACCACCAAAACGGTCGCAATGATAAAAATCAAATAACCAGAAATATCAATTAACTTGGTCGTCAAGCCCACCGCTTTGTGATTCAAAATCGCCTGAGTGACCGTGAACAAGGCGATAAAACCAGTTTGCTGCCCCCAACCCCACTCTGTCGTATCAAACCCCAACAAGGGTGCCACCAAGGTTTTAAAAAATGGATCATACACACCAAAATTCACCGAAGCGATCACAAAAATCAAACCCAACAGATTGAACCACGCCGTTGTCCAGCCATAACCTTTGTTGCCCAAAATCGAACCCCAATGGTACAAACCGCCTGCGGTGGGATATGCTGAAGCAATCTGCGCCATCGCCAAGGCAACCACAACCGCAAATGCTGCACCCACAAGCCAGCCCAACCCAATGGACAAACCGCCCGCCGCACCCAACGCACTGGGGAACGCAGTGATGCCACCCGCTAAAATACAAATGATCGAAAAAGACACCGCAAAATTTGAAAATTTACTCATGCGGCGGTGAAGGTCTTGCTGATAACCCATGCTCTCCAGCAACTTCGCATCGGCATCATGCGGCTCTGGCATACTTATTTTTTTACTCATCGTTGCACTCCTTGAAGTGTTTAACTGCTGCTTTGTGGCCATCATGGATGGCTATTGTGCATTCGTATCAAAACTGAGACTGATGTGGTGATCGGTAGGGTGTGTTGTCTTTAAATCACACCTCCACTTTCTGGGCGGCTCGCACCAAATCATCAAACAACGCTTGTTGCGTCACATCGGTGCCCGCAGTCAATTCAGGATGCCACTGCACAGCCAATAAAAATCGGGCTGACGACGATGCAATGGCCTCAACAGTACCGTCTTCAGCCCAGCCCACCGCCTGCAAATTGTTGCCCAACTGATTCACGGCCTGATGATGCCACGATGAGGTCATGACCCGCGTCGAACCCATGGTTGAAGCCAGCAAGGAATCTGGTGCCACATTCACAACATGAACAGTAGGCGTTCTGGATGCACTGCGGTGCAACACGTCCTCGCCGACCACTTCAGGCAAATGCAGGTGCAAACTGCCACCGCATGCCACATTCACCAACTGCAAACCACGGCAAATCGCCAATATGGGCAGATCAAGTGCCAATGCGGCTCGCGTTAAACTCAGCTCGGTGTCATCTCGCACGGGATTAAGGCTGTAAATCGTCTCATGCATGTCCTCACCGTGCAACTCAGGATCGATGTCGCCTCCCCCGATCAACACCAGCCCATCCAACCGAGACAACCACGTGGACACCATGTCCGCCCCCATCGGCGGCAACAACACGGGCACCCCGCCTGCTCGCACCACCGCCTCCACATACTCCCGAGG
>CALMCL010000137.1 GCA_937862905.1 uncultured Burkholderiaceae bacterium
CTTATAATTAACCGATTTTTTGCCCATGAAAAAAACCACGTTTTTCCAACATTACCTCGATATCCTCGGGCAACAAGGCCATGTGCCCGATTCAGCACAGGAGGCGTGTGCGAAGCGTTTGCAGCGCAATGAAGATGAATGGGTGGCTTTCAAAGAAAAACGTTCGAACAAGTTTAAAAAGTTTTTCAGTAAGGCTGAAGTGCCCACTGGTGTGTATCTGTGGGGCGGTGTGGGGCGTGGAAAAAGTGTGTTGATGGATACGTTTTACAACCATTTGCCTTTGAATCGAAAAATTCGCATTCATTTTCACGAATTCATGCAAAGCGTTCACCGTGAGTTGGAAACCCTCAAAGGCACCAGCGATCCTTTGGAGGAAGTGGCGCGACGGGTGGCTGCGAAATACCGAATGATTTGTTTCGATGAATTTCATGTGTCGGACATTGCCGATGCGATGATTTTATATCGTTTGCTGGATGCTTTGGTTAAAAATGGGGTCGGATTCATAATGACCTCCAACTATAAACCCGATGACCTGTATCCAGATGGTTTACACCGCGACCGTATTTTACCTGCGATTGAGCTGATTAAGAAAATATGTGATGTCTTCAATGTCGACGCAGGGATTGATTATCGCAAGCGCACATTAACAGCGGCGCAGGTGTATCACACACCCAATGACGAGGCGGCACAAAAGGCATTGACCCAGTTGTTTCACAATTTGGTGGGCAACAGCGAGGGAAAGAGCTTGCACATTGGTCACCGTGACATTAAAGCGGTGGCGTTTGCTGGGCGAGTGGCGTGGTTTGATTTCAATGCGCTGTGTGCGACGGCTCGATCACAAACCGATTACTTGGAGCTGATTGAGCGTTTTGATACATTGATTGTATCGGACATTCCGCAGATGACAGCAGCCATGTTTTCGACTGCACGACGCTTCACGTGGCTGATTGATGTGATGTACGACCATAGAATTAAGTTGTTCATCAGTGCACAGGTGCCCGCCACCGAGTTGTATACTGAAGGGCAAATGGCCAATGAGTTTTTCCGCACCGTATCGCGTTTGACTGAGATGCAGTCGCAGGAGTACCTTGAAGAAGAGGTGATTCCTGTTAAGTCGTTGTAAAAATGGCATAGGGGAATGCGAAAAAGTTGGGCTTCTATGTTTTCAGATGTTATGGATGTTTTTGAATTGGATCGATTTTGACCGTTGATTTACATTGCCACTCAACTGCTTCCGATGGTGGACTTGCACCCGCGGCTTTGGTGACGCGTGCGTTTTCAAATGGTGTGACCCAATTGGCTTTAACCGATCACGACCAACTGGCGGGTTTGGCTGAGGCACGGATGACCGCCAATGCATTGGGAATGAGGTTCATCAATGGCGTTGAAATATCGGTGACTTGGCAGAATTTGACCATTCACATTGTGGGTTTGAACATCGCTTTGGATCATGCGCCTTTGCTCAATGGGCTAAAGAAAATGGCCGATGGTCGGCGTGAGCGGGCACTGGAGATGGCCGCGCAATTGGCCGATGTGGGCATTGAAGGTGCGTACCAAGGTGCTTTGGCACATGCCAATGGTCGAGAGGATTTAATCAGTCGCACCCACTTTGCTCGGTTCTTGGTGGCACAGAAAAAGTCACACCATGTGCGGGCAGTCTTTAATGATTATTTGGTCGCGGGCAAGCCTGGCTTTGTTGAACACCGTTGGACGAGTTTGCAAGAAGCTATAAATTGGATCGATGGGGCGGGTGGCGTGGCTGTGCTGGCACATCCAGGGCGTTATCCTTATACCGTAGAGGGGCAAGAGTCATCCCTGTTTGATGATTTCATCGCCGCAGGTGGTCGCGCGGTGGAGGTGGTCACGGGCAGCCACAGCAAAAAACAATATGCGCTGTATGCTGAAAAGGCACGTCGATATGGTTTATTGGCTTCAGCAGGATCAGATTTTCATGCCTTAAACGAAAGCAGGGTGGACATTGGTCAAGTGCCCGCTTTGCCCGCTGGCTTAACACCTGTGTGGAATGTGTGGGCATGATGCTGCTGGCTTTATTCCAGTTGACGCCCTTTAATCACACGCTTTACACTTAAATTCTGTAAAATACACAGTTAAGTTTGCAGCAAGGCTGCATGGTATTATTTTTTAAGAAAGTCATTCATGGATTTTAATTTTGCTGACCTCGTTCGTGATTTAGCCGTTGCCGCGATCCCATTGATCCTCGCTTTAACTTGGGCTGAAGCCGCTCGAGGTTTTATGGCCAATCGTTTGGGGGATCGCACCCCAAAATCAGCTGGCCGCTTAACGTTGAACCCGAGTTCGCACATTGATCCGATGTTCACCGTTGTGGTGCCATTGATCAGCTTTTTTTTGAGTGGCGGCAAATGGTTGTTCGGTGGGGCTAAACAGATCCCTGTCAATGCCAGCTCTTTTAAACACCCCCACATTGGCATGGGCTTGGTTTCATTTGCCAGTATTTTGGCAAATTTTGCCATGGCTTTTGTGTGGTTGCTGTTGTTGCTGGTGTTAAGCATCACTGTTGCCCCTGAGAATTTTTTTGCTCAAATGGCACAACGCGGCGTGATGGTGAATCTGGTGTTTTTGACTTTCTCATTGTTGCCCATTCCACCGTTTACAGGTTGGCAAATCGCCAAAGCCATGGTCAGTGACTCGATGGCTTATAAAATGCAAGCCTTTGAACAACAGTTTTCAATGTTTTCATTGTTCATCATTTTAGCAATGGGCAGCACCATTTTCACCTATTGGATTGAACCCATCATGTCATCGTTGTACAAGCTGTTGCTGCTCTTGGTTACGCCATTGGCAGCTGTCTTACAAGCAATTTTGTAATTAATTTTTTTATAGGTTCATCATGTTTCAAGAACGTGTTTTATCTGGTATGCGTCCGACAGGGGCATTGCATTTGGGTCACTATCATGGTGTGCTCAAAAACTGGGTCAGCTTACAAAGCGAATACCCATGTTTGTTTTTTGTGGCCGATTGGCATGCCCTGACCACACACTACGATGACCCAAGCATCATTGAGTCCAGCACACATGAGATGGTTATCGATTGGTTGGCGGCAGGGATTGATCCTTCACAAGCGACCATTTTTGTTCAGTCTCAGGTGACGGAACATGCTGAATTGTTCTTGTTACTCGCCATGTCAACCCCGTTGGGCTGGCTTGAGCGTGTGCCCACTTATAAAGAACAAATTGAAAAATTAAAAGAAAAAGACCTCGGAACATATGGCTTTTTGGGCTATCCTTTGTTGCAAGCGGCGGACATTTTGATTTATCGTGCACAACATGTGCCCGTTGGCGAAGATCAGGTGCCTCACCTTGAAATGACCCGTGAAGTGGCGCGTCGCTTCAATTATTTGTATGGACGTGAACCAGATTTTGAAGCCAAAGCACAAGAAGCGGTTAAAAAACTCGGCAGTAAAATGGCGAGGCAATACAATGAGTTGCGCACGCGTTTTCAAGAACAAGGTGAAGAAGAAGCTTTGGAACAAGCCCATGCTTTACTGGACGAATCGAGAAATTTGGCCTTGGCTGACCGTGAACGTTTGTTTGGTTACCTTGAAGGCAGTCGAAAAATTATTCTTGCAGAGCCGCAGGCTCTGTTGACCAAAGAGTCGCGTATGCCGGGTTTGGATGGTCAAAAAATGTCAAAAAGCTATGGCAACACCATTGGCATGCGCGAGGATCCAGAGTCGATTACCAAAAAAATTCGCACCATGCCAACGGATCCCGCACGTGTACGGAAAACAGATCCTGGCAATCCTGACAAATGCCCTGTATGGGCTTTGCATCAAATTTACAGCAACAATGAAACATGCATGTGGGTGCAGGATTCTTGCCGAAATGCGAAAATTGGCTGCTTAGAGTGTAAACAGCCCGTGATCGATGCCGTCATTAAAGAGCAATTGCCTATTTTAGAACGGGCACAAATTTATATGGATGACCCCACCTTGGTGCGCAACATCATTGCCGATGGTTCTGAGCAGGCACGTAAAATGGCTCAAGAAACGATGCGGGATGTACGCGAAGTCATGGGTTTGGGTTGATTGAGATTTTGAGTTTAAACTCGGTTTTTTTATGGCACAAGTGCTTGAAAAAAGTTTATTTATCCCTATTTAAATGACACAGATAAAAAAGGCGCATATGTTCGCCTCCACATTCAATTTCATCAAATCAAAGGTAACAGGCATGACCCAGCAAGAACAAGCCCCAACGGAACAAACAGAAGTAAAAAACAATGAAGGCCTCGACAACCTCGATGCATTTGACAGCATTGAAGAAGAGCCCTTAGAAAGCACCATGAGTCCCACAGCGGCCTTAGAAGAACAAGTGGCTTTGTTAAAAGACCAATTGTTGCGCACCCACGCCGAGATGGAAAATGTGCGTCGCCGTGCTTCTGAGGATGTGGCCAAGGCACACAAATTCGCGATTGAAAAATTTGCCGATGGTTTGTTGCCTGTACAAGAAAGCCTTGAAAAAGCTTTGGCAGACAACTCTGGTGATTTGAATACTTTGCGCGAAGGTGTCGAGTTAACTTTCAAGCAATTGTCAACCGCACTTGAAAAAGGTGGCATCGTCGTTGTGGATCCCAAAGGCGAGGCATTCGACCCACATTTTCATCAAGCGATTTCAGCCATTCCTTCAGAGCTTCCTGCAAACACGGTGATTGATGTTTTGCAAAAAGGTTATAAAATTGCAGATCGCGTTTTGCGTCCTGCTTTGGTGGTGGTGTCAGCACAAATCTAAGCCTTCGCCCATTTGTGCATGATTTCGTTAACAAAAAAGCTCACATCATGTGAGCTTTTTTGTTGTGAGAAGGCGAAGATGACCCAGGGCCAAGATGAGGAGGAAGCTTATTTCACACCCGTGCTACCAAACCCGCCCATGCCACGATCCGATGCGTCAAAATCACTGACGATGTTGAATTGAGCTTGGACAACAGGAACGATGACCAATTGTGCAATTCGTTCAAAAGGTTCGATGGTGAAAGCCGTTTGACCGCGATTCCATGTGGACACCATCAACTCACCTTGATAATCAGAATCAATGAGACCAACCAAATTACCCAATACGATGCCGTGTTTGTGACCCAAGCCGCTGCGTGGCAAAATAAGTGCCGCGTAGTTGGCATCGTTCAAATGAATGGCCATGCCTGTTGGGATGAGTACTGTTTGACCTGGCTCTAGGGTGAGGGCGGTGTCGATCGCAGCACGCAAATCCAAACCTGCGCTGCCATGGGTGGCATAAGAGGGAAGTTGTGTATTGAGTTTTTCGTTGAGGATTTTAACGTCAATCTGCATGTTTTCTTTCTTTTTGTTAATGAATACAATTAGTTATATGGTTTAGCTCAAGGGTTTGTTTGTGAGTCGATTTGATATTTCAGCAATCAATATGTGAGCCAATTGGGCTTTGTTTTGCTTGGGCAATTCATGCAAACCTGCGTCGTCGAGCAACACCACCTGATTGTCATCTGCTCCAAAGGTTGCAGGGCCATTATTGGCGATAAGCAGTGGGATGCCTTTTTTCAAACGTTTGGCTTGTCCAAACTCAACCAAATGCTCCGTCTCAGCTGCAAAACCAACGCAATAAGGTGCATGGGTTTGTTGTGCGATGGCATGCAGAATATCAGGGTTTTGTACAAAACTGAAGCAAGGCACATCGTCGGCATGTTGTTTCTTGATTTTTTGTGTGGCAACATCAGCGGTGCGCCAGTCGGCCACTGCGGCGACGGCAATGAACACATCGGATTCTGGGCTGTATTTTAAACAGATGTCCAGCATCTCTTGAGCAGATTCAACATTGACGCGATCCACACCATAAGGCGTGGGCAAGGCGGTTGGTCCTGAAACAAGAACCACTTTTGCACCCGCGCAAACGGCCGCGTGAGCGAGTGCGTAACCCATTTTACCGCTGGAGCGGTTGGTGATGCCACGCACGGGGTCAATGGCTTCAAAGGTAGGCCCTGCGGTGATGAGGACTTTTGTTCCTGCGAGACTTTGAGGAACAAACAGCCGTTCAATCGCATTGGCTAAATCACTGGCTTCAAGCAGTCTGCCCGTGCCGATTTCACCGCAAGCCTGCTCGCCTGAGGCGGGGCCGAATACGGTGATGCCGTCTTGGCGTATCCATTCGAGGTTGCGTTGAGTGGCTGGATTTGCCCACATCTGTGCGTTCATGGCAGGGGCAATCGCCATTGGGCATGTGCCAGCATCACGAGCGAGAATCAGGTTGGTGAGTAAATCGTCAGCGACGCCGTGGGCAATTTTGCTCATGACGTTGGCAGTGCACGGTGCAATCAAGATGGCATCGGCTTCACGGGTGAGGTTGATGTGGGCGATGTTGCTGCCCGTGCCATTGCGATTTTGCCACAAATCATCGTATACGGCTTCACCCGTGAGGGAGGCAAAAGTGAGGGGGGTGATGAATTCTTTTGCACCTTCAGTCATGACCACGGACACACGCGCGCCTTGTCTTTTCAGTAAACGTGCCAGCTCTGCGCTTTTATAGGCGGCGATACCGCCTGTGATGCCGAGAATAATGTGTTTATTTTTGAGCATGGCGCGTCCTTTGTGTGTCAATGGCAGGCAAGTTATTGAGGGCTTTTCTTGGAAAACTCATCGACGAGTAAAAGGGCCACACCAATGAAAATGGCTGAATCAGCGATGTTGAATGCAGGCCAATGTGAGGTGCCCACGTAGAAGTCAAGAAAGTCAACCACTTGACCAATGCGCACACGGTCGATCAAATTACCAATTGCCCCTCCAAGAATGAAAGCCAAACCGAGGCATAAACGGGGTAAATGCCGACTTTTACGCATATAAATGATGATGAAAACAGAGGCCAGCAGTGATAAAGCGGTGAAAAACCAGCGTTGCCAGCCGTCGTGTTGGGCAAGAAAACCGAATGCAGCACCTGGATTGTAAGTCAGAACCAAATTAAAAAAAGCAGTGATGGGTTTAACCTCACCAAATTGAAACTTGGACTCCATGATGATTTTAACGATTTGGTCGATAACAATGACCAAAGCAGTGAGGCTGAAATATTTTGTAAGCGAATGTTGAGTCATGTTCATGTTCTTTGTGTTTTATCGCATTTCTTTAATGCCAAAGAGATGCGATAAAATGTGTTTGGTTGCCGATCAAAAGAAACAACTCTTTCTCATAAAAGCTGCTTTGGGTGTATTGATCGTCTTGATATGGGTGTTAGGCAAAATGACGCTGCTCACCTGAACCAAATAAGTTGCCGACGCAACGTGTACACAGCGTTGGGTGCTCTGCATGTGTGCCGACATCGGTGGTGACATGCCAGCAACGCTCACATTTTTGCCCCATTGCGGTGTCGACCGTGACACTCATGTGTTCTTTTTGCTCAACATGTGCGCCCGATGTGATTAAAACAAAACGCAAGTCATCACCCAATCGTTTTAATATGTCCGCATCCACTTCGGGTGCGCCGATGATGACATGTGCTTGTAACGAAGAACCAATTTGATTCGTGCCACGTGCATCTTCCAAGGCTTTGTTGACATCATTGCGCAGTTCGCGGATGCGAGACCAGCTGGCAATCAAAGCTTCTGAGTTCGCAGGGGATGACATGACATGATAAAGCTCGGTGAAAATCGTGTCATCGGCTGAACCGTGGTTTAAAATGGGCCATGCTTCTTCGGCGGTGAAGCTCAAAATGGGTGCCATCACGCGCACGAGGCTTTGTGCGACATGCCATAACGTGGTTTGTGCGGCGCGGCGTGCGGGTGAATCGGGTGCGCTGGTGTACAAGCGGTCTTTGATGATGTCCAAATAAAACCCGCCCAAGTCTTCAGAACAGAAGTTCTGCAATTTAGCAACCAAAGGGTGAAATTCGTATTTCTCAGCATGAGCGAGCAATTCGGCTTGCCAGTTGGCGGTCAATGCGAGTGCGTATTGATCAATTTCAAGCAGCTCTGTGACAGGGAGTAACTGTGTTTTGGCATCAAAATCGGTCAAATTGGCGAGTAAAAAACGCAAAGTATTGCGAATGCGACGATAACCTTCGGACACACGTTTCAAAATTTCATCAGAAATAGACAACTCACCCGAATAATCGGTTGAAGCCACCCACAAACGGATGATTTCTGCGCCCATTTTGTTCGCCACATCTTGCGGCGAGACGATGTTGCCGAGCGATTTACTCATTTTTTTGCCTTCGCCATCGACTGCAAAACCGTGCGTGAGTAAAGCTTTGTAAGGCGCGCGACCATCCAGCATGCAACCTGTGAGCAAAGATGAATGGAACCAGCCACGATGCTGATCCGAGCCTTCAAGGTACAAATCGGCAGGCCATGACAAATCGTTCGCATGCGAACCACGCAAGACGTGGAAATGCGTCGTCCCTGAGTCAAACCACACGTCCAGCGTGTCTTTGTTCTTGACGTAATTGTCAGCATCCGCACCGAGAAACGCGTTGATGTCTAAAGTCTGCCAGGCTTCTATGCCGTTGGCTTCGACCAGCTTCGCAATTTTTTCGAGCAATTCAGGTGTGTTTGGATGCAATTGTCCTGTTGCTTTTGACAAGAAAAAGGGCATCGGAACGCCCCATTGGCGTTGGCGTGACAGTGTCCAGTCAGGACGATTGGCAATCATGCTGTGTAAACGCGCTTGCCCCCATGCTGGGAAAAATTGTGTCTCCTCAACACCTTTGAGGGCGCGTTGTCGTAAGCTTGAGGCTTCAACAGGGTTGTCCATTGAAGCAAACCACTGTGTGGTTGCACGGAAAATCAATGGTGTTTTGTGACGCCAGCAGTGCATGTAGCTGTGATCGTATTTGACGACTTTGAACAATGCACCAACTTCGGTGAGTTTCTCAACAATGGCTGCATTGGCTTTCCAAATGTGCATGCCGCCGAAATCAGGTAAATCCGCAACGTAAACACCATTGCCCATCACGGGCGTGAGGATGTCATCGTCTTTCATGCCGTTTGCTTTGCATGATGAAAAATCCTCTACGCCATAAGCAGGCGCAGAATGGACGATGCCCGTACCCGCGTCGGTTGTGACGTAATCACCCAAATACACTGGAGATAAGCGCGAGTACAGGGGGTGTTTAAATGCAATGTGATCCAATGCTGTACCAGAGCATGTCGCGATGATGTCGCCGCTCAGTTCGTAGCGCGCCAATGTGCCTTCAACCAAATCTTTGGCTAAAATCAATTGGCCGTTGTCGGTTTGCACCAATGCATATTCAATTTCTGGATGAACGTTGAGTGCTTGATTGGCGGGGATCGTCCACGGTGTCGTTGTCCAAATCACGATGTGGCCTGTTTGGCCAACTGTGGTGCCAAAAGCTGCTGACAATTTGTCGTGTTCGGCAAACTCAAAACCGACGTCAATCGCCAAGTCGACCTTGTTTTGATATTCAACTTCCGCTTCAGCCAGCGCCGATTCGCAATCAAAACACCAATTGACGGGTTTTAAACCACGATACACATAACCTTTTTCCAAAATCGTCCCAAGCGCACGAATTTCATTCGCTTCGTTGGAGAAGTTCATGGTTTTGTATGGATCCTGCCAATCACCCAAAATGCCCAAGCGCATGAAGTCAAGTTTTTGTTTTTCAATCTGTTCACTTGCATAAGCGCGTGATTTTTGTTGAACCTCTTGAGTCGGTAAACCTTTACCGTACAATGACTCGATTTTATTTTCAATGGGCATGCCATGGCAGTCCCAACCTGGGACGTAAGGCGCGTCAAACCCAGCCATTGTGCGTGATTTGACAATGATGTCTTTGAGGATCTTGTTGACCGCATGACCGATGTGAATGTCTCCATTCGCATACGGTGGGCCATCGTGCAAAATGAATTTCGGACGACCTGCTGCTGCTTCACGGATTTTTTGATAGCGCTTTTTCGCCTGCCATTCTTTGACCCAAACGGGTTCGCGTTTGGCGAGGTCTCCACGCATGGGGAAGGGGGTGTCGAGGAGGTTGACGGGATAATTTGATTTTTTTGGATCGGTCATGGTGTCAATGGTCTTTGGTTTGATGCCGTGAAGCCTTAAGTCATACAGATTGAACATGAGGCTGGAAAAGTGTGGTGCTATTTTACCTTAGCTTGGCTGGATTCGGTTTGTTTTACGCATTTGCAGCAAAAAATGCATGGGCATCATGAATGTCTTGATGGATGGCCACCATCAGCGCATCCAAACCATCAAATTTGGCTTCATCACGGATTTTATGATGTAAGGTCACATGCGCGATGTCGCCATACACGGTGTCATTGAAATCAAAAATATACACTTCGCACCAACATTGGCCATTGGTTTTCACCGACGGCCGAGTGCCGATGCTGGCCACCCCCTGATGGGTGTGGCCATTCAGTTCAACAGTGACCGCAAAAATACCTTGCGCCACGAGGTTGTCTGGCATTTTGAGGTTAATGGTTGGAATGCCGATGGTTCGTCCCAACTGTTGGCCATAAATGATGTGACCACTGAGTGTGTAATCGTGACCGAGCAGCGATGTGGCCAAAGGCAGTTGGCCATTGGCAATGGCTGTGCGCACTGCGGTACTGGATATGCGTTCTTCAGCATGCAGCACTGAATGTAAAGAGGACACATTAAACCCGTGTTGTGCACCCATGTCTTGCAATAGATTAAAATCACCTGTTCGACCAGCGCCAAATCGAAAATCATCACCAATGAGTAAATACTGCGTGTTGAGGGATTGCACCAAGATGCGCTCAACAAAATCAGAGGCGGACATGTTCGCCAGAGCCTGATTGAAGGGCATCAACACCACATCATTCACCCCGTGCTGTTTGATGAACGTGATTTTGTCGCGCAAAGGTGAAACACGTTGTGGGGCTGGTTTGCCATGCAATTGAGCAAAAAATGCTTTTGGGTTTGGGTCAAAGGTGATGACTGTGGGGGCAAGGCCTTGCTGATTTGCTTGTTCCACCAACGCATTAAGGATGGCCGTGTGACCGCGGTGCACACCGTCAAAGTTGCCAATGGTGACTGCACGCGCCGCACTGGCATCTTGGTGTGCTGGATAGCGGATCAAGTTCATGAGATCAGACTGTGTGATTGATAAAGGGTTGGAAATAGGTGCATCTGGATGATCTTTAAACAATAAATTGACGAATCAATAAGTCAATGAATCATCCAGACGGGGTTTTGATTAATCTTCTTTGCGCATGTGTGGAAACAGCAACACATCACGGATATTTGGGCTGTCGGTGATCAACATCATCAAGCGATCAATGCCAATGCCGCAACCGCCTGTGGGGGGCATGCCGTATTCGAGGGCGCGGATGTAGTCGGCATCGTAGTACATGGCTTCATCATCACCCGCATCTTTGGCCGCGACTTGTGCCATGAAACGGGCGGCTTGATCTTCGGGGTCATTCAATTCTGAGAAACCATTGGCAACTTCACGCCCTGTCATGAACAATTCAAAGCGCTCTGTTAAACCTGCTTTGGTGTCTGATGCACGTGCGAGGGGTGATACTTCAATGGGGTAATCAATGATGAATGTGGGATGCCACAATAGATGCTCAGCAACTTCTTCAAATAAGGCCAATTGCAAAGCACCAATGCCTGCGTTTTTAATTTGCGGATCGTCCATTTTGACACCGTTTTTACGCAACTCTGTGCGCAGAAAATCTTCATTGTCGAGGGCTGTGCCAATGTATTCAGGGGCGTATTTTTCGATCGCTGCGGTGATGGTCAAGCGGTCAAATGGTTTGGATAAATCCAGTTCACGCCCTTGATAATTAATTACCGCACTGCCTGTGGCGCGTAAAGTCACTTCACGAATCACCGATTCGGTGTAATCCATCATCCATTCGCAGTTGGTGTATGCGGCATAGAATTCCATCATGGTGAATTCAGGGTTGTGGCGCGGTGATACCCCTTCATTGCGGAAACTGCGGTTGATTTCAAAGACGCGTTCAAAGCCGCCGACAATCAAACGTTTCAAATACAGCTCTGGTGCGATGCGCAAAAACATTTCCATGTCCAGTGCATTGTGATGGGTTTTGAATGGTTTGGCCGATGCGCCGCCTGGGATGGCATGCAACATGGGGGTTTCCACTTCCATGAAGTCATTTTCCATCATGAAGTTGCGCAGGGCGCTCATGGCATTTGAACGACGCATGAACGTTGCGCGTGTGTCGGGTGAGGCGATCAGATCGACATAACGTTGTCGGTATTTGAGCTCTTGATCGGCGAGACCGTGAAACTTATCGGGCAAAGGTCGTAAGGATTTACTGATGAGGCGCAGTTCGCTGCAACGCACAGACAGTTCACCTTTATTGGTTTTGAACAGCACGCCACGCGCGGCGATGATGTCACCCATGTCCCAGTGTTTAAAGGCTTCATGCACATCCGCACCCACGCCTTCATCATTGATATAAAACTGGATTTGTCCCGTTGCATCTTGAACTGTTGCAAAACTGGCTTTGCCCATCACCCGTTTGAGCATCATGCGGCCTGAAATGGACACGCTGACATTCTGTTCTTCAACAACGGCTTTGTCAGCTGTTTCGAATTGGCTCTGTAACTGACCCGCGCGGTGTTCAGGTACAAAATCATTGGGGTAGGCGATGCCTTCGGTGCGCCAATGCGCAAGCTTGCTGCGGCGCTCGGCAATGATGCTGTTTTCGTCAATGGTGTGTTCTGGCGTGATGTGATCGGTCATGGTGGCTGCTATATGGTTAATCGCAAAGAAAGATTCTGCTTTACGCTTGTTTTAAGTGAGGGGTTTAAAATGAAGTAGGGGCTGGTCGTTTCAGTGTGGCGGATTTTCACTTCTTGCGCATTAAGCGAAGCGGTTGAAATTGAACCCACAGTACCCAAAGAAATCAAATCAACCCATTAACTAAAATGATTGGATTGTTATGAACTCCACTGTCGAAATGAAGGACGTTCAACGAAGGGTATTCAATGGGTGGACTGACAAAAATAAGCGCTGGCAAAACCAGCGCTTTCGTGAAAGATTAACGAAGTCCGCTGGCACTGCTTAAAATTTGCTTCATGGCGGGCGTGGTTTGTCCAGCCCACAATGTCTTCTTGTCCAGCTTGCCGTGAATGGCTGTGATTTTGGTCATTGGATCAAACAGCACATAAATGTTGTTTTCATCGCATTCATGAGCTTTGCATGTGTTGAGTAAGACAAAGTGCGTCGAGCCGCTGTCAATCACTTGCGATGGGGCTGAAGGGCCGCCTCCGCGACGCACCCAAGTGGGCACTGCCATGTTTGAACTGCGAAAAGCCTTAATCAACGACGCGCGAAACGTGGAGTTGCGACTCCAGTCGAAAAAGTACGATGATTCAATTTGCTTGCGGGTCAGTCCATCAAAGTTGCTGATGTCCAATGCATGAGCCGCAGGCGCAACAGCCAGCAAAGCAGAGGCGCATAATGCTGCCGTGGTGAGTGTTTTAGATATCGTCATGTTAAACCCCTTGTTTTAAGCTGGCTTCAATGAATGGATCAAGGTCGCCATCAAGCACTTTGGTGGTGTTTGAAATTTCAACATTGGTGCGTAAATCTTTAATGCGTGATTGATCAAGCACATAAGAACGGATTTGATGCCCCCAACCCACATCGGACTTGGTCGCTTCAAGTTTGTCTTGCTCGGTTTGGCGCTTACGCAACTCCAACTCGTACAAGCGCGACTTCAGCATGGACATCGCCTCGGCACGGTTTTTGTGCTGAGAGCGATCATTTTGGCATTGCACAACGGTATTGGTTGGCAAATGGGTGATGCGCACCGCAGAGTCGGTTTTATTGATGTGTTGACCGCCTGCACCCGAAGCACGATAGGTGTCGATGCGCAAGTCAGCAGGATTCACGTCAATTTCAATCGAATCATCAACCTCAGGGTAGACGAAAATACTGGCGAAAGACGTGTGGCGACCATTGTTTGAGTCAAATGGCGATTTGCGCACAAGGCGATGCACGCCAGTTTCTGTGCGCAACATGCCATAAGCATATTCGCCTTCGATTTTCAATGAGGCCGATTTAATGCCAGCCACGTCACCTGAGGACTCTTCGAGCACCTCAACTTTAAAATCTTTGCGTTCACAATAACGCACGTATTGACGCAACAAAATAGACGCCCAATCGCATGCTTCTGTACCGCCTGCACCTGCTTGAATGTCCAAAAAGCAATTGGCCGAATCCATTGGATTTGAGAACATGCGACGGAATTCAGCATGGCCGAGTTCTTCCTCGAGCGCATCCACATCAGCCTCGAGGGTAGCGATGGTTTCGATGTCATCCTCTTCTTTGGCCATGTCAAACAGTTCTGCGGTGTCTGCTTGATGTGATTTCAGGCGGTTGAGCAAGTCAACTGTGCCATCCAACAGTTTTTTTTCTTTGCCCAAATCTTGCGCGCGCTTTGAATCATTCCAAACGTTTGGATCTTCAAGTTCTGCATTGACGACGATTAAACGATCAAATTTTGTATCGTAGTCAAAGATACCCCCATAGCGCTTGAATGCGCTCCGCGAGGTCGGTCAGTTGGTTGCCAATGGCGTTAATGCGTTCAATTTCCATGAAAAACTCAAAATAATCAATAAAGTAAGATCATGATTATAAGTGAAAAGGGGTGAAAATGCCAGTTGTGTGCTGCTTTAGTGATTCTCAGAGCTGGCAATATTCAACTGGTGGGAGGCGTTCAAGATGCATTTGGGAAGAATTTAATCTTTTACAACATTGTTTTATGCTGCTTGTTTCATACATAGCTTGAATTATGTTGCATTGCACGTTACACTTCAAGCCGTTGATTGGCTTTCACGCACCTCAATGGTAAACACAAACCTTGGGCGTGATTAAACATGGGGATCGCAATACCCGCAACACATTGCGCATAACCTCGCTAAAAGATAAGCCGCGACGCATCCATTCTTCACACGAAAAAGAAGCAATAAAAAAGCACGGCCAAGCCGTTCCCGAGGGTCACAGCTTAACCGCAAGGATAGGCTGTGTTCGTGTACGTACTCATGTCAGCATGGGTACCAATGATGAATTGACGGATACCCATGATGTATCCAGCAGGAGATAATATGATTTTGCCAGCAACGCCTTTGTTGCCCGTTCAAGCGGATGAAAAACAACAGCCACTCATCGAAGACACGCGTCTTTTAGGGCGTTTACTGGGTGACGCTTTGCGCGTTCATTCAGGAATTGAAACATTTGAAAACACAGAAAAAGTGCGCCAATCGGCAGTCCATTTTCGTAAAAGTGAATCATCTGGAAGCGATGCTTTGGCCGCTCGCAAAGCTTTAACAGATTTATGTGCCCATTTGAATGATGCTGAGGCTTTGGGTGTGATTCGTGCTTTCAGTTTGTTTTCTCAACTGGCGAACATCGCCGAAGATGTGCATCAAAATCGCCGTCGCCGTGCGTACCGTTTAAAAGGTGCTGCACCGCAAACAGGCACGTTGGCGCGTGCATTACAAAATTTACAAACCAAAGGCATTTCAGCCAAGGATGCGCTCAAAGCCATGAGCCGTGTCGCTGTTGTGCCCGTTTTGACCGCCCATCCAACCCAAGTCCAGCGCAAAAGCATGCTTGATTTGACCCGTTCATTGGCGCAATTACTGGCACGTCGTGATCAGGGGGCAATGGATGAGGCTGAGGAGCAAGAGTGGGCGAGCGACATTGACCGCTTGGTGCAAACCTTGTGGCAAACATCGATTCTGCGCACGTCCAAGTTGAAAGTCACGGATGAAATCACGAATGCAATCAGTTATTACCCGGTGACTTTTTTAAAACGCATCCCTGCGTTGGTCGCGCGTTACCAAAATGCAGCCCGTGCCATGGGCGCGAATGAAGAGCAGACTCGCAATTTGCGCCCAATCAGCATGGGCATGTGGATTGGTGGTGATCGCGATGGCAACCCATATGTCACGGCTGACACTTTGGATTTTTGTACGCATGCACAAGCGACGTCGGTGTTTGAGCATTATTTATCAGAGTTGCATGCTTTAGGCAGTGAGCTGCCGTTGGCGACGACCATTGTGAATGTCAGTTCAGAATTGCAAGCCTTGGCTGAAGCCTCCGGTGATCACTCACCGCACCGTGCCAATGAGCCTTATCGCCGTGCCATCATTGGCATGTACGGCCGCGTGGCGCAGGCAGCGCGAGATTTGTGTGGTTTGGTTGCCGTACCCGCTTCACAAGTGGTGGCCAACGCATACACACAAGCGTCCGAGTTGGCCGCTGATTTGCGTGTGATTGAAGAGTCCTTGTTGGCAAACAACAGCATGGCTTTGGTTGCAGGTCGTTTAAACAACCTCATCGAAGCGGTTCATGTGTTTGGCTTCCATTTGGCAACCATTGATCTGCGCCAAAACTCAGACGTGCATGAGGCGTGTGTGGCGGAATTGCTTAAAGGCGCTCAGGTGCTCGATGACTACACCGCATTGACCGAAGATGAGCGTTGCACCATTTTGCTCAAAGAACTCAACAGCACCCGTTTGCTGACCAATCCTTGGTTGGATCAAAGTGAACTGTTGGCTGGTGAAATGGCCATTTTTAATAAAGCCCGCGAGTTACGCCAACGATTTGGTGCACGTTTGATTGAGCAAAGCATCATTTCAAAAGCCACCAGCGTGTCGGACATGTTGGAGCTGGCAGTTTTATTAAAAGAAGCGGGGATGGCCGCTGGCGGTGAACAGGCTTTTTGCGCGGTGGACATCGTGCCTTTGTTTGAAACCATCGAGGATTTACAAGCGGCACCTGAGGTCATGCAAGCCTGGTTTAAATTGCCTGTGGTCAATCGCTGGTTGGATGCACGTGGCCGCACGCAAGAGGTCATGTTGGGCTATTCGGACAGCAACAAAGATGGTGGTTTTCTGTCCTCCAACTGGTCGTTGTACGAAGCGCAGCAAGCTTTGACCCAAATATCCAGTGCAGCCAAAGTCTCCATGTCATTCTTTCATGGTCGTGGCGGCTCTGTGGGGCGTGGCGGTGGACCGAGCTACGAAGCCATTCTCGCGCAGCCCGCAGGCAGTGTGCAAGGTAAAATCCGTTTGACTGAGCAGGGTGAAGTGATTGGCGCAAAATACGGCGATCCGGATCTGGGGTTGCGCAATTTGGAAACATTGGTTGCAGCGGGTTTGGAAACCAGCGCGGCGCAGGTGTCCGATGCAAAAGATTGGCATGAGTTTGAAGTCGCCATGCGTGAAATGTCAAATTTAAGCTTTGATGCGTATCGTAAGTTGGTCTATGGCACAGAAGGTTTCACTGATTTTTTCCGCGCTGCCACACCGATCAATGAAATTGCCCAACTCAACATTGGTTCACGTCCTTCTGCACGTAAACCATCGGCACGCATTGAAGATTTGCGTGCGATTCCATGGGTTTTCTCGTGGGCGCAAGCACGCATCATGTTGCCTGGTTGGTACGGTGTGGGTTCGGCGTTCACCACATGGGTGGGCGATGATGCCGCCCGTTTGGAGGTGCTCAAAACCATGTACCGTGAATGGCCATTCTTTAAATCTGTGATTTCAACAATCGACATGGTGTTGTCAAAAACAGATCTGGCGATTGCATCACGTTATGCTGAGATGGTCAGTGATCAAGCTTTATCAGAACGCATTTTTGGTGAAATCGTTGCAGAGTGGAAGCGCACATTTGACATCATCTCTAAAGTCACGGGTCAAGATGTTCTACTGGCAGACAACCCCACGTTGGCACGCAGTCTGCGCAACCGTTTGCCGTATTTGGATCCTTTGAATCATTTGCAAGTTGAATTGCTCAAGCGCTATCGTGCAGGGGACGAGTCAACCGATGTGACCAATGGCATTCACATTGCAATCAATGGTTTGGCTGCGGGTTTAAGAAACAGTGGTTAATCATTGATTTATGGTTGCAAAGTAAAGTCAAAATCAAACACGCTTGATTGTTTACTGATCTTACTGTGAAAAAAAGCTTTGTTGAAAAACAAAGCTTTTTTTCATGGGCAAATCACATCCGTTCAAATACAACTGCAATGCCTTGACCGCCGCCAATGCACATGGTCACCAACGCATAACGCCCGCCTGTGCGATGCAACTCATGGATGGCTTTGGTGGCGATGAATGCGCCTGAGCAGCCGACTGGATGACCCAACGCAATCGCACCGCCATTGGGATTGGTTTTATCCATGTCCAATCCCAAACCACGGGAAACTGCGATGGCTTGTGCTGCGAAAGCCTCATTGGATTCAATCACATCAATTTGATCCAAACTTAAGCCTGCGCGCTTCAAAGCCAATTTAGATGCAGGAATCGGGCCTTCACCCATGACATCATTCGGTACGCCTGCCAGTGCATAGCTGACCAAGCGGGCAATGGGTTTTTGTCCCGCAGCGGCGGCCGCTTTGGCCTCGGCCAAGACGAAAAATGCCGCCCCATCATTGATGCCAGAAGCATTGCCCGCTGTGACCGAGCCGTCTTTTTTAAAAGCGGGCTTCATTTTCCCCAATGACTCCATTGTTGTATTGGCTTTAACGTGTTCATCGGTGTCGAAAATCACCTCACCTTTACGCGTTTGCATGACAATGGGCACAATTTGTGATTTGAAACGGCCTTCCGCTATGGCGAAGGCTGCACGGCGATGGGATTCGACAGACAAAGCATCTTGTTCTTCGCGCGTGATGCCCCATTTGGTCACCAAATTCTCAGCGGTGATGCCCATGTGACCGACACCAAATGGATCGGTCAATGTGGCGACCATCATGTCAATCATTTTTGTATCGCCCATGCGGGCACCACTGCGCATGGCAGGTGCCATGTACGAGCCACGCGACATGACCTCAACGCCACCCCCGATGCCATAATCACAGTCACCCAACATGATGGCTTGCGATGTGCTGACAATCGCTTGCAGGCCAGAGCTGCACAGTCGATTGACTGCCATGGCCACCGATTCCATGGGTAAGCCTGCGTTAATTGCGGCCACACGGGCGACATAGGCAAAACGTGAGTCGGTTGGAATGCAGTTGCCGACGGTCACATAGTTGATGTCTGCGGCATCAACCCCAGAGCGTGCCACAGCTTCTTTCATGACCTGTCCACCCAGCTCTCCAGGTTCAATGCCGCTCAGACCACCGCCAAAACTGCCAATTGCTGAGCGCACTGCGCTCAAAACCACGACTTCACGATTCATCTTATTCTCCTAATGTTTTATTCCTGTTTTCATTCACAAATAAGGCATGCCTATGGCATGGCACATCGGTAATGTTTTCTTAGAATGCACTTGCAATCTTACGTCAGGCTGTCTTAATTAATCCATTGATACCCATTGATGCATAAGGATGCATAAGAATGATCATTCAATGTCTTGAAGGAGTTGAGGTAAATCATGAGGTTGCTTGTCCCAAATCAATTGATCGGAAGTCCATATTTCAACTTGAGGCGAAAAGTGCTCTGGGTGATCCAATGAAGCGACTGTAACATCAATGGTTGCTTCATCCATGTGGCGATAAGTGAGGGAAGTGCCACATGTGGGACAAAATGTTCTTTGAACTTTGGGTGATGAGGCGTAACTGCTGGGCATCATGCCCAGCCAATGAAAATGAGCGTGCTCAATCACAGCCCAAACGGTGTGCATGGCGCCTGTGGCTTTGCGGCAGCTCATACAATGGCATCTCACAACACGAATGGGGTGTTGTGTGAGTTCAAATTGAACGGCTTTGCAAAGACAGCTGCCTGAGATGGGAGGTGTTTTTTGTACGATGAGCACTTGAGGTCCAATTTAGATCTTTAAAAAATTTCAAAGATTGCAAAGATTTCAAATTATAGGCTGACATCGATCGGTTATCGATCCGTTTACCGATCCATTTGTGAAAAAAAGCAGCCGAAGCTGCTTTTTGAAATGAAACAAGTGAATCAAATTAATCATTTGAGCCAAAAAATGCCTCAGGCTGGGCTTTTTGGCTTTTTCATGAATAAGCCCATATTCAACGCGATGCGATATGGATGGGCTGATTGAGTCATGTATTTGCTTTCTTTTACTTTATTTTCCGCCACGTTTCATCATGTCAAAAAATTCTGAATTGTTTTTCGTTTGCTTCATTTTATCCAAAATGAACTCCATCGCCGCAATGTCATCCATCTCATAGAGGAACTTACGTAAAATCCAGACTTTTTGCAGCACATCCGCTTTAAGCAACAGTTCTTCACGGCGGGTGGATGATTTGTTGATGCTGATTGATGGGTACACGCGTTTTTCTGACATGCGGCGATCCAGGCAAAGTTCCATGTTGCCTGTGCCTTTGAATTCTTCAAAAATCACATCATCCATGCGTGAGCCGGTGTCCACCAAAGCGGTGGCGATGATGGTCAGTGAGCCGCCTTCTTCAATGTTGCGTGCTGCACCGAAGAAGCGTTTCGGACGTTGCAGGGCGTTGGCATCCACGCCACCTGTTAGCACCTTCCCCGAACTTGGGATGACTGTATTGTAGGCGCGGGCGAGGCGGGTGATGGAGTCGAGTAGGATCACCACATCTTTGCCTGTTTCAGCCAAGCGTTTGGCTTTTTCGAGCACCATTTCAGCGACTTGCACATGACGTGTTGCAGGTTCATCAAAGGTTGAGGCGACCACTTCACCTTTAACTGAGCGTTGCATTTCAGTCACTTCTTCTGGGCGCTCATCAACGAGTAAGACGAATAAGTCGATGTCTGGGCGATTGGCCGTGATGGCGTGGGCGATGTTTTGTAACATCACCGTTTTGCCCGATTTGGGTTGTGCCACAATCAAGCCACGTTGCCCCAAGCCTATCGGTGAAACAATGTCGATGATGCGGCTGGTGATGTTTTCGACCGATTGGATGTCTCGCTCGAGTGGCAGCAGGGTATCTGGATGAATCGCGGTCAAGTTCTCAAATAAGATGCGGTGTTTGGTGTGCTCTGGCGCCAAACCATTGACTTTGTCGACTTTAACAAGGGCAAAATAGCGTTCATTGTCTTTTGGGGTGCGCACTTCGCCTTCAATGGTGTCGCCTGTGTGCAAGTTGAAACGGCGGATTTGCGAAGGTGAAATGTAAATGTCGTCCGTGCTGGCGAGATACGAAGTGTCTGGCGAGCGCAAGAAACCAAAACCGTCAGGCAATACTTCTAAAGTGCCGTCACCAAAAACCGATTCGCCCGCTTTTGCTCGGCGTTTGAGCACGGCGAACATCAGTTCTTGTTTGCGCAGGCGGCTGGCATTTTCAATGCCGAGCTCGAGGGCCATGTCGACGAGTGATTTGATGGGTAATGATTTAAGTTCGTTTAAATGCATAATGCTGATGTTTACTTTTGAATGTCGATGTGATTTAAATGGTCGTGCTTTTCATGTGCCTCATGCGAGGGGCAAGCGGATTTTAATTCGAGAATTTAATTGTCATCGGTTGTTTAAAGATTAACTTTAAAAATATCGTGTGGTAATCTTTGTAGGGAAATTTTTAGAGGTTCGTTCGGTCGAACGATGAGGAGGTCAGATGCATTGCTGAGGGTGAAATAAAATGACGCCCAGCAAAGAGCTGGGCGCATTATGCAACAATTACAGGTGGCTGTCAATAAAAGCGGCCAATTGCGATTTGCTCGCTGCGCCGACTTTGGTGCCCATGACCGTGCCATTTTTGAATAACAATAATGTTGGGATGCCACGGATGCCGAATTTTGCAGGTGATGCGCTGTTTTCATCCACATTGACTTTAACAATCGCCAGTTTGCCATCGTAGTCTTTTGCCAATTCGTCCAATACTGGCGCGATCATTTTACATGGACCACACCATTCAGCCCAGAAATCGACCAATACAGGCGTGCTGGCATTCAATACTTCGGCTTCAAATGTGGCGTCGGTGACGTGGGTGAGTGAACTCATTTTTTTTCCTTCAAGTTAAGTGGGGATGTCTTTGATATGGGGATGGGCATACCCTTTACAAGTACCCATCCGTTTTTCTTAAGTGTCATTCTACCTTTTTTCTGAAGTTTGTGCGAAAGCTCGTGAGATAACTCGTCGTATAATTGCAGGGATATTAATTTTAAGGGGCATGCTCGTGTTCACACTGGATTTATTTGCCGATGATGTTGATGCATCAACAGCGGCCGATCATGCGCCTTGGATCCAACATGATTGCATGTTTGATGCTGATTTTTGGCCTGATGTGGTGAGTAAAATGTGGCAATCGGCAGCAGCTGATGTGGGCTCATTGAGCACACACCTGATTGTTGTGCCCGATGCGTCCATGTACATGCCTTTTCAAGCCGCATGGGCGGCGCATGCCCAATCACTTCAAAGTCCATGCATCATGCCACGCATGATGACTTTACTTGATTGGGCAAAATCAGCAGGGGCATCGGACATCGACATGCAATACACGGAACGTGTACTGAATTGGATGACGCAGCTGCGCGATGCACCGCAATTGGCCGAGTGGTTGGGGGCAACCGAAGATGTGCATTTGTTCGCAGTGGCACGCAGTTTGATCGACATGAGCGATGAGCTAAGCATGCATTTGCTTGCAGGTCGAGACATTGACGATGGTGAAGCGGCTTTGAGCGCGGCGGTTGACCATGTGTTTGAAATGAATGCAGGTGTTTTTGCACGTCAGGAGTTGGCGGTTTTGTTGCAATGTTGGCGGGCAGATGTGAATGTGAGTTCACCAATACTGAAATATTTACAAACCTTGCAGCAGCTGATTCAGCGCGCGCCCGTGCCCACCGTTTGGCTGGTGCGCAATAAACCCTGGATGCAGCTGGAAGCTTGGTTCTGGCGTGCGTATGCGAAGGCTGCGCGGGTGGAGTTGTTGGACATACAGGTCGTTCGCGCACGCGTGGGCTTAAACCAGCTTGAGCAAATGCACCGTGCATGGCCAGAAGCTGCACGAATCGTCGAGCCATCGATGGCGATTGAAGCATCACGTTTTGACATTCGCCAAGCGGAGCACCTCGAAGATGAAGCGCAAGCGATTGCCCGTCAAGTGGTTGCATGGCGGCAAGACCCCTTGATCAAAAAAATTGCACTGGTCGCACTTGATCGCCAAGTCTCGCGCCGTGTCTGGGCATTGCTGGCGCGTTTGGGCGTGACCATTCGCGACGACACAGGGTGGTTGTTGGCCACTTCACGTGCCGCCAGCAGCTGGCGCACCGGTCTGGCATTATGGCAAGGTGAAGTCCTTGCTGTAGAGTTGCTCGAATGGGTGTCACACCCGATGGTGTTGGCGGATTGGCCAACAACGCACAAACACTTGCTCATGCGCCACATGCATGCGGCTGCGCTGGCGCAAAAACCATTGGCGCGCACGTGGCAGGCTTGGTTGAATTTGATCGCCAGTCAAAGTGTGGATGCGGCATTGCAAATAGAAGCTGAGGCCTTGCAGATCGAAGTGCGCCAAGCGGCAATTGATCTGCTGGGTCGTGCGCTCAACACCCAAGCCGCGTGGCGCAGAACGTTCAACCTCGCGCAATGGGCTGCAAACATACACCAGTGGGCTGAACAATTTGGCTTGCTCAATGCTTGGCAAAATGATCCAGCAGGTCAGGTTTGGCTGCGTTTACTCGAAAAGTGGCGCGGCGCATCAGAATCTGCGAGCAAGGTTCAACTTGACCTGTCCACATTCATGCGCATTGCCGACAGCGAGGTTGAAGCCACTACTTTCCGCCCGCATGACGTGACCGATGACGTTCTGTTGCTGCCTCTTGGCAGCACGCGCATGCGATATTTTGATGCGGTGTGGTTGATGGGGGCAGACAGCACAAACCTGCCGAATGCAAAGCAAGACAAAGGCTTGTTGAATATGGCTGTGCGCATGCAGCTTGGCCTGCCGACGCATCTTGATCAACATGCTCAAACCAAAATCGATCTCATTGACTTGCTGGCCACCACACCACACGCCGTCGCCAGTTATTGCACACAAAAGGATGGCGCGCCGAATGCCATCTCCACTTGGCTGGCACAATGGCTGCGGGCTGGGCATGCAACAGCAGCCATGCCAATTGAGTTGTCGCCAGAAATCATTACACCCAACGTGCACATGCGCAGCCAAGTCAATATTTCTCAGCACGTTCCTATTGAAATCAGTGCCAGTGAACTGAGTCAGCTCACCGCTTGTCCTTATCAATATTATGCCCACCAAGTGCTGCATGTCGCCTCAATGGAACTGCCAAGCGATGAGATCAACGCCGCGGACAAAGGCAATGCATGGCACAAAATCATTGCCACCTTTCATAAACAGCGCACCCGACAGCGTGAGCCGCATGATCATTTGGAGGCTCACAATGCGCTGGATGCGGCCTTGCTCACTCAACTCATTCACACCCAGCTCAAACCGCTGTGCGCTCAAAATGCACGTTACTGGGCGGTGCACGAATTGTTTTTGAGCTATGTTGATGCTTATCTTGCGTGGTGGCATGACCGTGAAGCCGATGGGTGGCATGTTGAACACAGTGAAGCATGGCAGCCGCAGACCTACGAGATTGCTTTAAAAAATCAAAGTAAGCCTTTGTTATGGAAAGGTAAAATAGATCAAATTGATGGCCGAGAGCACCCAGATCCCGTCACAGGTGAAGTTCGATACGAACGTGCCATCATCGACTACAAAACGGGTAAATTAACCGCCTACACCACACAGATTAAAAATAACGATGACGTACAGCTTGCGTTCTACGTCAACTTGTTTGACGACAATGATCGCCCTCAAATCACCCAAGCCGGCTACGTCGGCGTCAGTGATGAACCCATCAAGCCGCTCAGCAAGGAAAAGCCCCACGCAGGCAACAGCAGTTACCCTCAAGCATGGCTCAACCCCAGCATGTCCGCGCCCGATAACGTGCCTCTACAGGCTGCCGCCAGCGAATTGCATGCCCGCGTGGATGGGCTGTTTCAGCGAATGTATGCAGGAGAAGAATTGCAAGCCATGGGGGAACTAACGGCATGCGCATGGTGTGAAGTGAGGGGAATTTGCCGTAAAGGCTATGTTCAGGTATTGAAACAAAATTAAATGATTGCCTGTAGAACTTAGTGATAACTTCTTAGTCATAACTTAATTAGTGAAGCGCTAGGCGAAATGCAATGGGACACGGCGTGTTGGGATGCGGCGCGTTTATCCGTTAACACCTTAAATTTTTTGGATCTTTGATTTGTCTTCTTTGACTTTAGATGTTCTTCGCCAATATGCGATCAACCGAACCCTTTTTACATCCTCCACGGTGCCCGAAGCACTGGATCGTCTTGGTTTTGTTCAAATAGACCCGATCACTGCACCCGCAACGGCGCAGGATTTGATTTTGCGACATCGGGTGACTGGATATCGAAAAGGCGATGTGGAGCGGGCATACCCTGAACTGGCAGTGGAGGAGGCGTATTTCATCAATCATGGTTATGTGTCGCGTGAGCTGGCGGCGGTGTTGTGGTCGAACAAGCCATTGAGTGCGTCTTTACAGGAAATGGTTGG
>CALMCL010000138.1 GCA_937862905.1 uncultured Burkholderiaceae bacterium
TCAAGCGCTTAGCTCGAATCTTTTTGAAAATTGCCTTTCGTAGTTTAATTCACCGTTTAAAAAATATACGGTTTATTTTCATCACACAACCCTTTGTTTATTTTTATTTAAATCGAAAGACTTGAAAGACCATACCCATGCAAACAACTGTCATCAGTTGCACCATTGTAACCTCAAGTCCAAACATGCGTAAAAAATATCCAAGTAAAATAAAACCCAAAACCTCATCAAGATTTAAAACTCAAGATTGAAACTGCAATCGAGCCAAACGCGCATACACGCCATCCAATGCCAATAAATGGGCATGGTTACCCATTTCAACAATCCGCCCATTGTCCATCACCACAATGCGATCAGCGCGCTGCACGGTCGCCAGACGATGGGCGATGATGAGCGTCGTGCGCCCTTGCATCGCCGCTTCAATCGCCCCTTGAACCCAACGCTCGGACTCCGCATCCAAAGCACTTGTTGCTTCGTCCAACAACAGCAATCGTGGATTTTTTAACAACGCCCGTGCAATCGCAATCCGTTGGCGTTGCCCACCCGATAAACGCACACCACGTTCGCCCAGAAAAGAGCGATAGCCTTCGGGAAGCTTTTCTATGAACTCATGCGCCGCAGCCATTTTTGCCGCTGCCATCACTTCTTCATCGCTTGCACCCACACGACCGTAGCGAATATTTTCCAATGCATTGGCTGAAAAAATAACGGTATCTTGCGGCACGATGCCAATCGCATCTCGCACATCACTTAACTTAAGCTGTGCAATGTCCACCCCATCCAAAGTAATGTGCCCCTGCTGTGGGTCATAAAAGCGCAGCAACAACTGAAACAACGTTGTCTTGCCCGCCCCCGATGCGCCTACCACAGCCACAGTTTCACCCGCCGCAATGTCAATTGAAAAATCACTCAACGAAGGCGTCAAAGGCCGAGATGGATAGTGGAAATCAACCCCATGCATGGACAGTGTGGCACCAGAAGCTGTTCGTACAGCCAAGGGCAAGGGATCGGCTGGAGAACGAATATTGGATTGTAAAGACATCAGTTCCAAGAGCCGTTCAGTCGCCCCAGCCGCACGTTGCACTTCACCCAAAACTTCAGACAATGCACCAATGGCACTCGCCACCATCGCGGCATACAAAATAAACTGGCTCAACTCACCTCCACTCATTTCACCAGCCAACACAGCCCGCGCCCCCAACCATAAGACAAATACAATCGTGCCAAACACCAACACGATCGCCATCATCGTCAACGTTGAGCGTGCACGAATGCGATGCATTGCGGTTTCAAAAGCCGACTCAACCGATCCGTTAAAACGTTTCGCCTCAATCCCCTCATGTGTAAACGCCTGCACCGTTGACATTGCATTCAAAATCTCACCCGCCATGGCCGACGCATCGGCAATTCGATCTTGCGAATCACGTGACAACGCGCGCACACGGCGACCATAAATCACAATGGGCACCACAATGGCCGCCAGCAGGACAACAATGATTGCCGACAATTTGGCACTGGTCGCCACCAGCATCACCAAGCCTCCGACGAGCAACAATGAATTCCGCAAAGCCATAGAAATGCTCGTTCCAACAACCGACTGAATGGTGCTTGTGTCCGTTGTCAAACGAGACAACACTTCGCCGGTCTGAGTGGTTTCAAAAAACTCTGGGCTTTGCGTGATCACATGCCCATAGACCGCACTGCGAACATCTGCCGTCACCCGCTCACCCAAAAACGACACCATGTAAAAACGTGCAGCCGTTGCCAAACCCAAAATCACCGCCACCCCAAACAAAGCCAAAAAATACATGTCCACATGTGTTGATGCTCGTGCTGCAACGCCTTCCTTTATGAAGCCCACATCAATCAATTGGCGGAATGCAAAAGGAATGACCAAGGTCGCAACCGCTGCAATCAGCAGCGCAACCCCTGCCCACATGAATTCCTTTTTATATGGCTTTAGAAAAGGCAAAAGGCCTCTGAGTGTGGCAAGGCTGGATTGAGAAGAACGTGTTGAAAGTGTTGTGTCTGTCATATTCTATTGTTCATATTGTATATTTAAAGGAACCTGTATGCCCAACACATGGTGATGAATAGGACATTTGCAATGTACGATCGAAATTTTCAGTCCATGTAAAGCAAATCAACCAAATGAATTAACAGCTGTCAATCCTCAACAAAAGACAACAAGTTAAAATACAGCAGGCAATTTAAAGCCCCTCATCCATTTTTGGTGAGGGGCTTTTTTTAACAACACATTTCTTTTGTTTTCATTTATTCGAAACGACCACGCAACAAATACTCCATGATGGCTTTTTGCGCGTGCAAGCGGTTTTCAGCCTCCTGCCACACGACGCTTTGAGCACCATCAATGACCTCGGCATCCACTTCTTCACCTCGATGTGCGGGCAAACAGTGCATAAACACCGCATCAGCCGCCGCATGAGCCATCATGTCGGCAGTCACTTTAAAATCTTTGAAAGCGGCCATGCGCACTTCATTCTCCGCTTCGTAACCCATGCTGGTCCACACGTCGGTGGTGACAATGTGCGCCCCTTTACAGGCGTCCATAGGGTGCTCAAATACGGTATAAAACGGTTTGTCTTGCGGATCAATCAACTGCTCATCCAAAGCATAACCTGCGGGTGTGGCAATGTTCAAATGGAATCCTAGTACGCGTGCAGCCTGAATCCACGTGTAGCTCATGTTGTTCGCATCTCCCACCCAAGCAACGGTTTTACCTTCAATGGCGCTCACATCTTCACCATTGCCGCGCTCTTCGATGTAAGTGTAAATGTCGGCCATGACCTGACAAGGATGGTATTCATTGGTCAAGCCATTGATGACAGGCACACGTGAATTTGCAGCAAAACGTTCGAGGATGTCTTGTCCAAAAGTACGGATCATGATGATGTCAACCATGCGTGAAATCACTTTGGCCGCGTCTTCAACAGGTTCACCGCGTCCAAGCTGGGTGTCCTTGGTATTTAAAAACACCGCGTGACCGCCAAGCTGGAAAATACCCGCTTCAAACGACAACCGCGTGCGTGTTGAGCTTTTTTCAAAAATCATCGCCAAAGTGCGGTCATGCAATGGATGCCATGTCTCATACGCTTTGAAACGGCGTTTCAACTCCGCAGTGCGCTGTACGAGGTAAGCGTATTCATCTTGCGTAAAATCAGAAAATTGAAGGTAATGTTTAACTGTCATGGTCGCCTTGATTGTATCCCAATAGCATTTATCAGTACTTATCTTGCACTTAAAAATGCTTTAAATTTAATTATGAAGCTTCGTTTAAAAAACCCTTGATGAGCTTGCTTAAACGATCAACCAACTCAGCACTGTCCTCATCAGTGAACACCAGCGGCGGCAACAAACGCACCACTGTGTCGTGGGTGACATTGATCAACATGCCTTCATCCAGAGCCAACTTGACCAATTCGCTGCAAGGACGATCCAAGTCAATCCCGATCATCAAACCCAAACCACGGATGTCACGCACGTGGCCGGCCAGAACCTCGTCTTTCAATGCAAGGTTCAAGCCCAATTTAATTGCTGCACCTTGGCGTTCTGCATTGGCAGCCAAATCATCGGCCTCGATCGCGGCCACCGTTGCCAAACCCGCCGCCATCGCCAATGGATTTCCGCCGAATGTGGTGCCATGCGCCCCAACAGGGAAAACACCCGTCGCTCGACCACTGGTTAAAATCGCGCCCACGGGCACACCCGAGCCCAAACCTTTAGCCAAAGTCATCACATCTGGTTTGACATTTTCATGTTGATGGGCAAACCATTTACCTGTACGGGCAATGCCCGTTTGCACTTCATCAAGGATCAACAACCAGCCATGCGCATCACACAATGCGCGAATCTCTGTCAACACACCCGCATTTAAACAGCGAATGCCACCCTCACCTTGCACCACTTCAAGCATGACGGCAACCACAGACTCATCATCGGCATATGCTTTAATGGCCTCAACATCGTTGTACGGCACACGCACAAAACCGCTGACCAAAGGTTCAAAACCTTTTTGCACCTTGGCATTGCCTGTCGCTGTCAATGTCGCCAAAGTGCGCCCATGAAAAGCCTCCGACATGACAATGATTTTGGCCTCTTTTTTGCCTTGTTGTTGACCATACAAACGGGCCAATTTGATCGCACCTTCATTGGATTCTGCACCACTGTTGCTGAAGAACACCTCATCCATCCCTGACAATTTTGCCAAAGCATTGGCCAATTCATGCTGTTGGGGCACATCATATAGATTCGACACGTGAATCACCTGTGCAACTTGTGCTTGCAAGGCCTGAACCAAACGTGGGTGGTTATGCCCCAAACCATTCACTGCAATGCCCGACAGTGCGTCCAAATACACCTTGCCATTCACATCTGTTAAACGCACCCCGTGACCATGCGCAAACGCAACAGGTAAACGGTTAAAAATCGGCATAAGGTGTGAAGCAGAGTTACTCATGGGGCATCCTATCTAAGAAAAACCAAACAAGCCTTCAATCAAACATCTCGAGTCATTGGGAAGTGGAGAGTTTCACTGACGGTCAATAAAAAATAAAACAGGCGACTTATGTCGCCCAGTGCAAACTGTATCATAGGTAAAAAAACACTTGGATGCAAGCCTTATCATGCAGCATCTTGGCGCAAAAGCGCAGTGGAACTGGAGTTGAGGAAATCAGAGGCTGTTTTTATTGTGTTTTCTTCAAGAAAAAACACCTTGCAGATGAGTCAAACAAACACATGATGGCTTCATTCACCTGAATCAATCACAAAACCATTCCCTAAACGTTCATTCACCTAAATTCATTCGCCTAAACATTGCTTTCAGCAACAGACAACACCACCGACAACACATCAATCAGAGCCAATTGCAAAATCCGCGTCAACATGGCTGGTTTGGTTTGCCGTTCTTCATCGGTATTGATGACAATAACGGCGTCGGACTTGCGTGCGAGCGGGGTTTTGGCAGGTGCCAGTGAAAGAATCGAGGCGCCATTGGCCTTGGCCAAATTGGCAGCCTCAATCAATTCAGGGGTTTGTCCTGAACGTGAAATGAACATGGCCACATCGTCTTTGCCCAAACGTTCAGCGCATAGGCTCATCATATAAGCATCCGTGCGTGCAGAAGCATTGATGCCCGAACGAATTAATTTGTATTGTGCATCATCGGCCACAGAAGCAGAGCTGCCCAAGGCAAACACATCCACACGTCGGGCTTTTTTCAACAAAGCAATGGCCTTCTCAAGTGAACGTGCGCTGATTTCTTCACGCAAGCTCAACAAAGCATTGGCCGTATTGCCCAACACTTTTTCACTGATGCTGCCAATACTGTCATCTTGCTCAACTTGAGTAAAGCTGATGGTGGCATCGCCATTCAAAGTGCCTGACAATTTCAACTTGAAATCATGCAAGCCATCGCAGCCCAAACTGCGGCAAAAACGAATCACAGTGGGTTGACTGACCTTCGCGGCTTTGGCAATATCGGTGATGGGGCTGCTGACAAACAGGCGGGGATCCTCTAAAACAAGATCAGCCACCTGTGCCTCCGAACGACTCAGATGCAACCGTGTGCTTTGAATGCGCATCAACATCGCACCCGCACTGCCCCCTTGTGAACTGGTCTCTGGCATTTTCTTAGCTCGTACCATGTGTGTTATTACCTTCACGTTATATAACGATATAAACTGGTATTGTATAGTGTTATATTATAAAAGTGAATGCATCCGCACAAAGCTTCATATGCAAAAAAACTCCCGCACAGCGCACGGGAGTTTTTTTACGGGTCAAGCGCGATAACAATAAGGCGATGCAGTCTTACAATTCCTCATGCCAATTGAAACCATCACGAGCCACCAAAGCGTTGGCTGCGGGTGGCCCCCATGTCCCTGCCATGTACATTTTTGGCATGACATTTTGATCTGTCCATGTGTTGATGATGGGCTCAATCCAACGCCAAGCCTGCTCCTGCTCATCACGACGCACGAACAAACCCAGTTGACCATGAATTGCATCCAGCAATAAACGTTCATAACCATCCATGCGGCGCTCTGAAAAGAAATCTTCAGCATCCATGTCCAAGTGAACAGGCGCCAAACGCATTTGGTTGCCTGGACGCTTCGATAAAAAGTACATGCGCACCGATTCCTCAGGCTGCAACTGAATGACCAAACGATTTGAACCCACAGGCATTTTGCCCAAGAGTTCATAAGGCACGGACTTAAATTGCACGACGATTTCCGCCATGCGTTTGGGCATTCGTTTGCCCGTGCGCAAGTAAAAAGGCACCCCAGCAAAGCGCCAATTGTTGATTTCGGCTTTTAATGCCACGTACGTTTCCGTCGTGCTGCCTTTTTTTATGCCCTCTTCTCCTACATACGCTGGAACTTCTTTACCGCCTACTGTGCCCGCCGTATACTGCCCGCGCACAACATTATTCAATACATCATCTGGACTCATGGGTTTGAGCGAACGCAACACACCCAATTTGGCATCGCGGATCGCATTCGCGTCCATCGATGCAGGTGGTTCCATGGCCACGATGCACAGCAATTGCAACAGGTGGTTTTGCACCATGTCGCGAATTGCGCCTGTTTCATCATAAAAATCACCGCGTTTTTCGATGCCGAGTTCTTCTGAAATGGTGATTTGCACATTCGCAATGCGGTCACGGTGCCAAATCGGTTCAAAAAAACTGTTGCCAAAACGCAAAGCCATTAAGTTTTGCACCGACTCTTTACCCAAGTAATGGTCGATGCGATAAATTTGATTTTCTTCAAATGCTTGACCAATCACATCATTGATTTCTTGGCATGACTGCAAATCATGGCCGAGTGGTTTTTCAACCACAATGCGTGCTTCTTTATTGTTTAGACCATGGTGCGCTAAGCCCGTACAAATCGCCTCAAAAATTGAGGGGGCTGTGGCCAGGTAAAACACACGTTCATTGCTGTTTTGCTCAAGCGCGTCTTTGAGTGGAATGTAGCTGTCCGTGTTATTTGCATCCAAACACAGGTAGCTGACATGGCCCAAGAAACTGCCCCACTGTGCATCATCAAAGCGATCTTTGATATGACCCTTTACATTCTCATCCATCCACACGTGATATGACTCATCAGTAAAATCACTGCGTGCCGCACAAAAAATCCGGCTGGAGGCTTGAAAACCACCATCAACATAGCTTTGATACAAAGCAGGCAACAGCTTGCGCATGGTCAAATCGCCGGTGCCGCCGAACAAAACCAATGAAAAAGCGGGGGTGTTCATACAAAACCTTTCTGTTTTTTTTCTTTGCATCCTGCTGCAAATATCTCCTGAACAGAAATATGCCGCAAAATGTAGGAAAAGTAAATATATTTTGACATTTTTTTTTAGTTTTACTACAATTCATTATCGAAATCACATAAAATCTACCCACATGATAAACCGTTTGACACAACAAGCCAACGATTAGCCGTATTTGGACATGTTATTTTACCGCATCAAGGCATTGCACTAAAAATCGCATTCAGCACAAAAAACAGTATCATATAAATCTTCAGGACAACCCATCATCACGTCAGCACCCAGCAATACCGTACTTGTACCCGAAGTCAACATACATCACACAAAATGACACATAAAAGAGAAGAGGACGACATGAACAACACCATTCACCCAACAATTGCCACCATCACACAACGGCTCGCTGAGCGTTCAAAGGCCACACGTGCGCGCTACCTTGCACGCGTCGCAGCCAGCGGCAAACTGCGGCCATCACGTGATCACATGGGCTGCGCCAATCTCGCGCACGCCTATGCAGCAGCAGGCAACGATCAACTGCGGTTGCGTGTCGAACGCGCACCCAACATCGGCATCATCACAGCATACAATGACATGTTGTCCGCCCACCAACCTTACGGTCACTATCCTGATCGCATCAAAAACAAAGCGCGATCACTTGGCGCAACAGCGCAAGTTGCGGGTGGCGTGCCGGCCATGTGCGACGGGATCACGCAAGGATACGCGGGCATGGAGTTGTCTTTGTTTTCACGTGATGTGATTGCACAAGCGACAGCGATTGGCTTGTCACACCAAGTCTTTGATGCTGCACTGCTGCTCGGGGTGTGCGATAAAATTGTCCCCGGTTTATTGATGGGTGCGGCTGCATTTGGCCATTTACCTGCTTTGTTTGTCCCCGCAGGTCCAATGACCACAGGCATCGCCAATGATGCGAAAGCCAAAGTTCGCCAACGTTACGCCACAGGTGACGCCACGCGCGAAGAACTGCTCGAATCTGAGCTCAAAGCCTACCACTCTGAAGGCACGTGTACATTCTATGGTACGGCCAACTCCAACCAAATGATGCTCGAATTCATGGGCTTGATGTTGCCAGGCAGTGCGTTTGTCAATCCATCAACTGATTTGCGCACAGCCTTGGATGATGCTGCTGTCGCTCAAGCAGTGGCCATCAGCGGCAAACCCGAATACAGCATTGCCCAATTGGTCAATGAAAAATCCATCATCAACGGTGTGATTGGTCTGCTCGCCACCGGCGGTTCGACCAACCACACCCTCCACATTGTCGCCATAGCACGCGCAGCGGGCATTGAATTGCGTTGGGAGGACATGGATGAGCTGGGTCAAGTCATTCCGTTATTGGCCCGCGTGTACCCAAACGGCTCAGCGGATGTCAACCAATTTCACGCCGCAGGCGGTTTGGGCTACGTGATTGGCGAACTGCGCAAAGAAGGGCTGATTCATGATGATGTGAATACCGTGGTCGGTCATGGCATGGCCATGTACACACAAGAGCCGTATTTTGAAAATGGCACATTGGCATGGCGTCATGGCACGCCGCACAGTTTAGATGAAACCATCATTCGCCCCATCGACAATCCATTTGCACCCGATGGCGGTTTGAAGCTTTTACAAGGCAATCTGGGTCGCGGTGTGATTAAAACCTCTGCAGTGAAACCCGAGCATCGCATCATCCACGCGCCAGCCAAAGTTTTTGAGAGTCAAGCAGCCATGCAACAGGCATTTAAAAATGGTGAACTCGATCAACAAGACTTCGTTGCCGTTGTTCGTTTCCAAGGCCCCAAAGCCCTTGGCATGCCAGAGTTGCACAAGCTCACACCACCACTTGGTGTACTGCAAGATCGCGGTCAGAAAGTCGCGCTCATCACCGATGGCCGCATGTCGGGTGCATCAGGCAAAGTACCCTCCGCCATTCACCTGTCACCCGAAGCCCTTGATGGTGGCCTCATCGCCAAAGTCATGGACGGCGATATGATCACGCTCAATGCCGTCACTGGCACCATTCATTTGGATGTGGATGAAGCCACCCTCGCCGCCCGCCCAAATGCCATCCGCACAGAGGTCGAAACCGAAAATTGGTTGGATTTTTTTGCTGTTGCGCGTGAAAACGTCGGTCGTGCCGAATTGGGTGCCACTTGGTTGATTAAAGACACTACTGAATAGGGGAAAAAATGTTTCCATCTTTAATTAAAAAACTAAAACAATTGACTCCAGCGCTACCCAAGCAGTATGAAATGGAAGCAATTGATACAAAGTTGCAAGAGCTTAAGAGTCAAAACACAAAAAACAAAACATTTGACTACGATGCTCAAATTTGCCTTGCTGAATACAATTTAGTCGAAATTTCTTCTCATATTAATCTTTGGGTAACATTTACCCAATTTATAGCTTTAATTTGTTTAATTTACACATATTTTAATGCAGAATTCCTTTCATTATTAATTACTTTGGTTGTAGGCGGATTTGTTGTAGCAAGACGAGTAATTTTAGAACGAGAATTAAATAAAATTAAACGAGAAATATTAGTTTTAAAACTGGCAAAAGAACAAACGAAAAACCATACCCCTGTCAATCAATAAGGACTCATCATGCAAACCTTAAAAGCCGCACTCGCCACATGTAAAATCGTCCCCGTCGTTGTCGTGCATGATCTGGCTCATGCAGTCCCACTCGCCAATGCACTGGCCAATGGCGGTTTAACGGTCGTGGAAGTGACCATGCGCACCCCCGCCGCACTGGATGTCATCAGCGCAATGGTCAAAGCCCGCCCTGACCTCGTCACAGGTGCGGGCACTGTGCTCAACGCCACTCACCTCCAACAAGCACGCGATGCGGGGGCACATTTTGGGGTTTCTCCAGGCACCAGCCCCGCTTTACGTGAAGCCATTTTGGCTTCTGGTTGGACATTCATCCCTGGTTGCGCCACGCCTTCTGAAGCCATGACTTTGGCGGACGCTGGTTTTGAAGTGGTGAAACTATTCCCTGCTGAAGTCGTCGGTGGTTTGAACATGCTCAAATCACTCGCTTCACCGTTGCCACACATCAAATTCATGCCAACAGGTGGTGTGCGTCTTGATAAAGTCGCCGAATATGTGGCACAGCCAAACGTCGCTGCGCTGGGCGGCACATGGATCGTGCCCCCTGCATTGCTCGAAGCAGGTGATTTTGCTGGCATCGAAAAATTGGCACGTGAAGCGTATGAGGCAGCCAATCAGGTGTAATATAACGGCATAACAATTGATTTTGTATCAATTTTTGCACCAACAGTTGAGTAACAGTTAAGCTTGTTTAAAGACTAAAGGGAAGCCCATTCACAATCGCTTCCCTTTGTTTGATTTCAAACCTTCTTTGATTCATCAACCATGCCCCTGCACATCAGCCCACTCGCCAAATCCCATTTTGAAGGCTTACGCCGCGTATTGGACGTGATTGCCCGTGAAAAACATTACCTCGCATTTTTTGTCGCTCCTGCGGCTGAAGAGGCGTATGCGTTTTATCGAGACATCCTCGCTCACAACGACAGCCATTATGTTGCTTTATTTGAGAATAAGGTCATCGGCTGGTGTGATGTGATTCGCAAGCCTCAGGCCGCCGTTCAGCATGTTGGTGTACTTGGCGTGGGCGTGCACCCAGACCACCGTGGGCAAGGCATTTCCACTCAACTGATGCAAACAGCGATTGCCAAGGCTTGGGACAATGGATTGACTCGCATTGAGTTGACCGTGCGCTCAGACAATGCGGCCGCCATTGCACTGTATCAACATCATGGATTTGCTCAGGAAGGACTGCTTCGACAAGGATTTTTAGTGGATGGTGCGTATTTTGATGTCATCAGCATGGCACTTTTTAATGAAACAGCCATGAGTCAAGCACAAGTCAAGCCCTTGTGACGACTTGATGGCGTTAAACACACCCTGATTGCTTACACGGTATGTCTGATGCCCATCACCACCCTATTTTTGCACCCAGTGAACAAGCCAGTCAACCGCACACTTTTTTAAAAAACTTCAACAGGATGCATCATGACAGCACACATTCAAACACTGTACGGCACGCCCAACACACGCTCAGGCCTCGCCGAATCACCCCTATGGGATGATGCCAAACAATGTTGGTATTGGATTGACATCCCAAAACGTCAAATTCACCGCCATACCGCAACGGGGGTTCACACCGAGTGGCAATTGCCTCACAACGAGGCCAACGACCCTGGCGCGATGTGCATTGCAGAAGAGGGATGGCTCATTGTGGCATTGCGCGCTGGTTTAGCGCGATTTGATCCAACCACACCAGCAGGAGAAGTGGTGCCCTCCCTATTTTTAGACGCCCCATATGACACGACAACCACGCGCTTCAACGATGGCGGTGTTGATGCACAAGGGCGTTTTTGGATAGGCTCTTTATTTTCACCGAAAACCCATGCAGGCGCCACCTTGTTCTGCTTGGAAAAAGGCATTTTGCATGCGGTTGTCGGTGAACTGGCGGCTCACGCTCCCCACAACGGTTGGGGTGTCACCACCTCAAATGGCTGGGCCATGGCACTCGATGGTGCGCACATGTACCATGCCGATACACAAGCACATGAACTCTATCGTTATGATGTGGATGCCAGCAAACCCGTGACTGAAATGCTGTCAAACCGCGAGGTGTTTTACAGCACACCCAATCAACAAGCATCCAAAGAGGCCAACATCGCTTATCAAGGCCGCCCCGATGGTGCGGCGGTGGACAGCGCAGGCAACTTTTGGAATGCCCAGTTTGAGGGGGGGCAAGTGATTCAATTTTCAGCCGACGGCGAAATTTTACAACGCATCATGTTGCCTGCACGTTGCCCCACCATGGTTTGTTTTGGTGGGACCGATTTGCGAACCATGCTCATCACCACCACAGGCAATCGCCCCGAAGAAGAGTTGAAAGACTTCCCTGACAATGGCTATATATTGACCCTGCGTGTTGAACACCCCGGTTTGCCCACACGTCGTTATGTGCCTTAAAATCGACGAAACCATTTAGAAACCATTCAAATTCACAAAAAAAGATGCTTAATTAAGCATCTTTTTTTGTCATTTCATGTATTGATCACTGCATTATTGACCACAAGCATAAAACCCAATCCACAGATCAACGATTTATTTTTGATACCTATTGCGATGCCTCAGGATAAATCCCCTCCACATAAAACCAACGCCCATCTTCACGGACAAAATCACTGACTTCATGTAATTTATGCGCTCGTCCTTGCACCTTATACAAGGCAACGAACTCCACTTGAGCCACCTCAGCCCCCTCTTCCCATGCATGCGTGCGAACATCCAAACGCGTCCATTTGATGTTTGAATCATCGCCTAAAATGGCGTCGGTCGGTCGAGTGCTGGGATGCCAAGTGGCTTGCAAATACGCCTCATCACCCAACACATACGCGCTGTAACGCGAGCGCATCAACGCTTCAGCGGTTGGGGCTGGATGCCCTTGCTCAATATAAAGTCCACAACAGCGTGCAAAATCGGCGCCACCACATGGGCAAGCGGTGTGTTGATGTTTTCCCATCATCACACCTTGGGCGACAGCACTGTTGGCATGGCTTTGGGTGCTGTGTTTGGGTAATCCAAACTGTAATGCAAACCACGCGACTCATGACGATAGCTGGCGCATTTGACGATTAAGTCTGCACATGTGACCAGATTGCGCAATTCAATCAAGTCGGCGGTCACGCGAAAATTTTTGTAAAACTCATTGATCTCACCTTTGAGTAACTCGATCCGATGACCCGCGCGCTCAAGGCGCTTGTTGGTGCGCACGATGCCCACATAATTCCACATGAAACGGCGCAGCTCATCCCAATTGTGCGAAATCACCACTTCCTCATCAGCATTGGTCACGCGCGATTCATCCCACGCGGGCAATGGACGCGGCTCACTCGCGGTTTGCGCAAGAATGTCACGCGCGGCGGCTTGACCAAAGACCACACATTCGAGCAAAGAATTTGAGGCCAAACGGTTTGCCCCGTGTAAACCCGTGTAAGTGACTTCACCAATGGCATATAAATTGGCAAGGTCGGTTTTACCTGATAAATCGGTCACCACACCGCCGCAGGTGTAATGCGTTGCAGGAACGACTGGAATCGGCGTGGTGCGCATGTCAATACCGAGCTCCAAGCAGCGTGCAAAAATCATTGGAAAATGCTCTTGTAAGAACTCGGGTTCTTTGTGCGTCATGTCCAGCACAACACAATCCAAGCCATGTTTTTTGATTTCAAAGTCAATCGCGCGCGCCACCACATCGCGCGGTGCAAGCTCGCCACGCTCATCGTGGTCAAACATAAAACGATAGCCGCTGTTGCTTGGCTCACCCATTTTGGCAGGCAAACGCAAAATACCGCCCTCGCCCCGCAACGCCTCGCTGATTAAAAACGATTTGGCATGCGGATGAAACAAACATGTTGGGTGAAATTGCATGAACTCCATATTGGCCACGCGGCATCCCGCACGCCATGCCATGGCAATGCCGTCGCCCGACGCACTGTCAGGGTTGGTGGTGTACAAATACACCTTACCCGCTCCACCCGTTGCCAACAACGTGTGCGCTGCGCCCAGAGCATGTATTTGCCCCGTCGCATTGTCCAAAGCATAAACGCCATAACAGCGGTGCATGTCACTGCCTGACAGCACTTCCCCCTGAGATGCGACGTGTTTGCCTGTGACCAAGTCAACAGCAATGTGGTGTTCTAAAACAGTGATGTTCTGGTGCGCCCGCACCTTTTCAATCAAAGTCGATTGAATCGCATGACCCGTCGCATCAGCCGCATGCACAATGCGGCGATGGCTGTGCCCACCTTCACGGGTCAGGTGCAAATGACCTTCTTCGCGCGTGAATGGCACGCCTTCGTCGATCAGCCAATTGATGGCAGCGGGTGCATTCTCCACAACAAAGCGGACAGCATCGGCTTCGCCCAACTGAGCACCGGCAACCATCGTGTCGTCATAATGATTGTCAATGCTGTCATCAGCGCCCATCACGGCAGCAATGCCTCCTTGCGCCCAATCGCTTGAGCCGCTGAGCAATTGACCTTTTGACAACAGCGCCACTTTCAAAAAGGGCGCGAGCGATAACGCCGCGCTCATCCCCGCTAAACCTGAACCCACGATGACCACATCGTACTGTTGTTGCATGCCCATACTGTCCTTTTTTAAAAGTAAAAATTTACTTTTGATCCAATTGTATTTGAAGTTATTTTGTGGCCAAAGCGAAAACCGAGGCCGTTTTTGAATGCACACACAGTGCCCTGCACATCCATTTAAATATTTTTAAGACAATAGCAGATTCACCATTGCTTTGCAAAACCAGAATGCCCCTCAATCGCTTAACCTGCTTAGTTATTTAATCACCGTGCTTAATAACGGTGCTTAATAACTGACGTTACGCAGAACACATAAAAAGTCTTTTTGCAGAGGTTCTCGCTTTCGCATTCAAAACCGTCGTTCCCTCGTAGGTAGAATTCATGTTTTAATCCCAACCATACCAACGCCCAGACTCTCGCCAATGATCCGCTTCTGAAGTGGCGCAACCGAGACAAAAACTCAATGCACCAGAATGCACCGTATTTGACACTTCAGCGCCTGCCGCTTGATAGCGCGCCCACACAAGCGGATGTGGATGATGAAAGGGATTGAGGTAACCCGATTGTGCGATCGCCCATCGAGGCGAGCTTGCTTCAATGAAGGGTGCACTGGAACTGCCGCCACTCCCATGGTGCGGCATCAGCAACACATCGGCATGCCAATCGCGCACACCACCTGCTGGCGACACCACCAATTTTGCCTCCTGTAAAGCATCAATATCGCCCGTGAGCAACAGGCTCTTCAAAGCCCCTGAGTCTGCATCAACACGCAGCACACAGCTTTTGGGATTATCCGCCAACTGAGCATCCTGCACTGTCGCTTGGTCGGGACTGAGGATGCTCAATCGCACGCCATCCACTGTCCAAGTCTGCCCAGCCAAACACAATTGTACCGTTGACGCTTTCACCCCCATCTCTGCAATGCGAGCTGCTGGCATCGAAGCCAGCAGCTGATCAACCTGTACCGCACGCGACACACTGCCCGCACCACCCGTATGGTCGGCATCGTTGTGGCTCAACACCAAACCATCCAAACGCTCAACACCCATTTCGCGCAAATACGGCACAATCACGCGCACACCCGCATCTGAGTCCTCACCATACTTTGGCCCCGCATCGTACAGCCAATTGTGATGCGCGGTTTGTAACAACACCGCGCTGCCTTGCCCAATATCCAACACATGCACGCGCACCTGCCCATTCGCAATCACGCCATCCAAACGAGGCATCGCTAAAACAGCAACCACTGCGGCCGCACAGCCACTTGACCAGATCCAACGTTGTTGGCGCATGGCAATCACCCATGCAATGCTCAACCCAGCCAAGGCAATCACTTGCCACCACGTTAATGCATGCGTCCAAAGTCCATCTGGGCTCACATCCGCCAACCATGACAACGCCGTTAATGCCTTATTCAACAAGGCATGTGCCCAAAGCAACGGCCATGTCCAGCCCAAACCAAAGCTCAATGCACAAGCCAACAGCAGCAAAGGCGTGAGCACACCACTGACCAATGGGATCGCAATAAGATTGACCGCCACCCCCAACAATGATGCTTGATGAAAAAAATACAGCGTGGCAGGCAACAAAGCCAAACCAATCGCCAATTGCCCACCCACAACAGACAACCATTTGTGTGTGCCGTTTGTTTCAGCCCGTGATCCGCTCAAGCCATCCGCTTGCTCACCACCATTTAAAGCCAAAATCAACCACGCCACCGCGCCAAACGACAACCAAAAACTGATCGATAACACAGCAAAAGGATCAAACCACAGCACACCCCAGAGCGCAAAGCATAACACCCGCGCCCCAGAACTCGCGACCCCCAACCGTGACAGTAGCAACCAAATCGCCAACATCACCACCGTTCGTTGTGCGGGCAATGCCCAACCAGCCAGCAAAGCATACGCCCATGCCACGGCCAAACCCAGCCATTGCGCTGCGTACAAACTCGGCATCCACGCACACAACGTTAACGAACGCCGCCATAACTGCTGAGTCAACCAAGCCACCAACATCGCCAGCATCGTGATGTGCACACCTGAAATGCTCACCAAATGAGTCACACCCGTTTGCTGAAACAGCATCCATTGAGTGTTTGAAATCTCACTTTGATCACCAAATGTCAAGGCTTTCAATACCGCTGTGACCGCCTCATCATGCCCAATCAATCGGGCATCCAACTGATGCAAAGCCCACGCACGTGTATTTTGCAGAGCACTCCAAAAGGTCGTTTCCATGCCCATGGCTTTGGGATGCGCATCCAAAGCCGTTTCCTGATTGACCCGCACCGTCGCCAAACCGCGCACATCGTTTGCAAACCAATAGCGCTCCTGATCAAACACACCTGGATTTTGTGTTGCGTGAGGGGGCTTCAAACCCAAAGGCAAAGACCAAACTTGCCCCACACGCAGTGCGCCCGCTCCCGTCACAGGCAGATCATCCTCGTACCACGCCGTACTGATTTGGCTTGGCAATGTACCTTCACTCACCGCCGATTGCACCTCGACATTCTGCTGAGAGGCAATTGGTTTAAAAAGAAAACGCACACCAAATGGCGTGCGTGTGGGGATGCTGTCAATGCGACCTTGCACCGACACCGTGTGCCCAACCCATGAGGGTTGAATGGCTTCATGTAAACGGTGCCATGCCCGTGCTTGGGCATAAGCCACCGTCAAGCACGTCACAGCCAACAAGACAACGGGGAAATGAATCCATTTGGATTTTTTAAGGAATAGAAATACGTTTGAACAAAGCAATAAGACACACAACACAGCCACGGCCAACAACACCCACAATGTCTCGATTGAGAACAATGCCCGCACTTGGTGCGCTGCAGTTAAACACGCCACCATCCACAACGTCACCAACACCAAACGCCATTGAGCCCGCATATTTCACTTTTCAAAAAATAGAAGCCTGTTGACACATCATTCAAACAACACAAAAGCAGCAAAAAAATCCATCATTCCGCGCAAGTGGGAATCCAGTGGCCGTTTAGCACGCCATCGGAGCGAGATGAGTCAAACTTCAATCATTGCAGTCAATCTTGGCAACACTTGCACAGTATTGCGCCTCAGTTGCTCACTCAGTGCCTCCGCCTCCAAACCACGCAAGTCCATCAGGCTTTCAGCAATCCGTGGCAAATAATGCGAATAATTATTCTCTTTATACGCCCATGATGGTGACATATCGGGGGCATCGGTTTCAAGCACCATGCATTCAATCGGCAACTCCGCAGCCAAACGACGGATTTGCAATGAGCGTGAAAACGTCATCATGCCGCCAAAACCAAGATGTAAGCCTTGCTTCAGATAGGCCTCAGCCTGCGAAAAGCTGCCATTAAAAGCATGGGCAATGCCTTGCCGCACATTGAACTGACGCAGATATTTAATCACCGTGTCCTGCGCATGACGTACATGCAACAACACGGGCAAATCAAACTCTCTCGCCAATTTCAACTGTGCTTGAAAAAAATAAAGCTGTTTCTCTTGATCAATGGTTTTAACAAAACCATCCAAACCCACCTCACCAACCGCCACCAACCGCGAATCATGGATGTTCTTTTCCAAAGCCACACGCAAAGCAGAGAGTGCCTCAGTGGGATCCAAGGGGTTCACATACATTGGGTGAATCCCCAGCGCATACGCCGTCCCCGCATGAGCATCCGCCATGTCGCGTACGGTATTAAAGTTAAATGGCGCGACAGCCGGCACCACTTGAGCCACCACGCCAGATGCCCGTGCGCGCACCCAGTCATCGGTGCGTGTCGCATCGAACTCTGGGGCATCAAAATGCACATGGGTATCGATCCAGCTCATCTTTTCCTGACCATAAAAAACCAACAACGAACGCTTTTTTGCGATGCTTCAACGAACGATGCTAAAAAAAACATCCAAATGTAAATCTCATTGCAGCGCCACGAACATCCAATGTGGGGTGTACATCTACGCCAAAAGGGTGTCCTGCAACACACCTGCATCCAGCTGCAACACACGATCGCACTCTGCCGCCAGATTTAAATCATGCGACACCAATACAAACGCAATGCCCAAATCACGTGCCAATTGGCGCACCAGTGCAAAAACTTGTCCCGCCGTGCCACGATCCAAATTACCAGTCGGCTCATCGGCGAGGACACATGCAGGCTCAGTCACGAGCGCACGTGCGATGGCGACACGCTGCCGCTCACCGCCTGACAACTGACTCGGTAAATGCGTGGTGCGTTCACCCAGCCCCACTTGAGCCAACATGGCTTGTGCGCGGACACGGGCATCGGTTTTGCTCATGCGACGGATCATCAAAGGCATGGCCACATTATCCAACGCCGACAACTCTGGCAACAAATGATGAAACTGGTAGACAAAACCAAGGTGCAAATTGCGCACACTGTTGCGTGCATCGTCAGATAAACTCGAATACGATTTCCCCAACAAACTCACCTCGCCAGCATCAGGCACATCCAAACCACCCAAAACATGCAACAAGGTCGATTTACCTGAACCCGATGCACCAATGATGGCAACGCATTCCCCGCGTTTGACATCGATGGACACATCACGCAACACCTCAACATCCAGCGCATTGTCTTTAAACTTTTTCGCCACACCACTGGCGTGCAAAACTGTGGATTCAAACATATTCCATCGTCCAATTCATTGTGTATTCATTTTATATTTCAGCTGTTTCCCGCCACATGATTGATGCATGGGTGATGCATGATCAATGAAGGGGCTTGAAAGTGCATTGTGTCAGTTTTTGATTGCCAACATCATTCAATGTTTTTCAATGTCATTCTGCAATGTCACTCTAACTCACTCATACCGCAAAGCTTTCGCAGGCTCAACCGCCGCCGCTTTGCGACTTGGGTAAATCGTTGCCAATAGGCTCAGAACAAAACTCATCAGCGCAATCGACACCACTTCACTCAAACGCACTTCCGATGGCATGCGACTGATGAAATACTGCCCTTGAGGTAAAGCTTCAAAATGAAACAGCAATTCCAAACCATGCACAATGGAGCCAATATTCCACGCCGCCAACACACCGAGCACCACACCAATCAGCGTCCCCAGCCCGCCAATCAATGCCCCTTGGATCATAAAAATCTGCATGATGCTGCGACGTGATGCGCCTTGGGTTCGCAAGATGGCAATATCAGCCTGTTTCTCATTGACCGTCATGACCAACATTGACACCAAATTAAAACCCGCCACAATCGCGATGATGAGCAGAATGATGGTCATCATGGTTTTTTCAGTTTTCACCGCAGAGAACCATGTTGGGTTAATCGATGTCCAATCCTGCGTGAGCACGGGCTGACTGGCATTGTCTTCAATCCAACGCCCAACAGCCTTCGCTTGATCCATGTCTTTGATTTTCACACGCAAGCCCATGTTGCCTTCGTGAAACAGTTTTTTGGCATCATTCACATTGACGTAAGCATATGAATTGTCGATTTCAAAATGCCCTGCTTTGATGATGCCCACCACGTTAAATGGACGCATGCGCGGCATCGCGCCCGCCACCGTGATGTTGGCTTCGGGTGCCAGCAAAGTCACGGGCTCACCAAGGGCAAATTTATCTTTTTCCACTTCCAAACCCAAACGACGGGCCAATTCAACACCCAGCACAATGTTAAATTCACCTTCTTTTAAATCAGCCAAATTGCCTTGGATGATTTTTTTCGGCACCTCAGACACTTTGCCCTCTTGGGTGGGATCAATGCCTTCAACTTTGACACCGACCATTTCGCCATCCTGCAAGACAATCGACTGGCTGCTCATGTACGGTGCAATGCCGACCACCTCTTTGTTTTTCTCAATGCTTTGTGCCAATGGGGCTTCCCAACCTTCGGGGGTGTCGGGTGCTGGGTACACTTGTACATGCGGAATCACCGACAACATGCGCTCTCGCACCTCATGTTGAAAACCATTCATCACCGACAAGACGATGATTAAAGCCGCCACGCCCAACACAATGCCAACCATTGACAATGCAGAAATGAAAGAGATAAAACGATTTTTCGTTGCGCCCCGTGACGCACGTGTGTAACGCCAACCCAACAACCACTCAAATGAATGCTTCATGCTGCCCTTAATGAAACGAATAAAAAACAATAAAACCAAATAAAAAACCACGCCCTGCGTTCTGAAAAGCACACAATTTCAAAACCAAAAACCAGGCAATAGTTTATCATGTACAGGTTATTTTTCCCCGTCCTGTTGGCTTTTTCAACCGATTTGATGCCCACTTGACTTTGATGAGATGGTTATTGCCCATGAGTCTCCATATTCCTGCTGTTTTTGAACACATCACCCTTGACCCAGATGCTTTGGCTTTCGCTGTTGCCAAAAACGCCAACATCGGTGCCCATTATGATTGGCGCACGACTTACCCTGTATTGGCTCAACTGGACAAAATGAACATGCGCCGCACAGCGACTATTTTTCCCGATGATTGCCCCAACAACGCACACGATGCGTATGTCCTTGAGCAAATTGGCTTGCCCATCGACACCGGCGTCTCGCTGATGCAAGCGGTGGCTCATCACATCCCTGCTGCAATCAAAGACCTGGCCGATAAAACATTTGCCCAATGGTTTTCCTTATCGCCCGTGCATTGGCGTGCAGGCCGAGACCATGTGAATTTAGTGGTTTTAAACGATGGCGACATCAGCATTGAAGAAGCCAAAGTGCTGCTGGCCAGCATCGCACCCAAATTGGCAGAACTGGGTTGGCACATTCATGTGGCCTCTGCAAACACATGGTACATCCGCACCATGGATCATTTTGATTACCATGCACCCAGCTTACAATTGGCACAAAGCGACCAATTGGAAAGCTTTTTACCACATGGACGTGATTTAAAACGTTGGCAAACACTGTTGACCGAAATCCAGATGATGTGGTTTGAACATCCCATCAACCAAGCACGCGCCAAACGCAATCAAACCGCCATTAACAGCCTGTGGCTGTACGGTGGCATCAACGCGCGCGCGATGAACTCAGAAAAACTTTTGCAATTCAATGCACTCACCACCTTGATTCGCCGCCCCAACCAGCATGAAATCAACGACATCCATGCACATTTGGCATGGCTCAACTTGCAATTGTCAACAGTGATCGATGCAATCAAAGACGACGGACAAGCCATCATGACTTTTTTAGGTGAAACGTGGCAGCAAGATGTGTTCATCACCCAACCGTCATGGACTGAAAACATGAAAGGTAAGTTTTCTTCATCCAAGAAGAAACCGCTGCAATGGCTTGAACAACCAACCTTTGACTTTTTGGCTCAAAAAACCCCTTGAAGGTTCGCCCGACATCCTAAAGTGAGTTGCGAGCTGGTTGCGGGCTGTGTGATCCTTCATCGCAAAACACGCGGGTTGAACTGAGTTTGGTTTTTTAAGCTTTATTCTGAATTTGCTTTCACCCGCCCTTCCACAAAGAAAAGCGCGTTCTGAAATCTACGATCTATTGTCAATCTATTTCAATCTATTTTCAGTCTGTTGTTAAACGCAAAGTACCCCCCTACACTAAGGCTTTACTTTGCGTTTGTTGAAAAACAGAGCTTTGAGCGGGAAACCCTCATAACATCCACACAAAACATAATCAAACCCTAATAAACCGATCAACCAAATGGATTATTTAGGTTTTACTATAAAACGCCATTTGATTCACCTCGCCCATTTCCCCACTTAAACAACCCTTTTCATTTTCAAAAAATAGGGCAGCAGGTGGTGAAACAGCCGAGGTCTGCTTCCCAGAACCATAACAAAGTGCCCATGACCACACTCACCGCCCGCCCAAACAATCCCGCTGCCGCCAGTCACCTCCAAGCTTCAGGGCACTCGCCTTTACTCGCCCGCCTGCTTGCCTCACGGGGCATCGACGATGCCGCTGATGCGCGACTTGAACTGGCGGGTCTGCTTGCCCCAGAAGGTTTACTGGGCATTGACACCGCCGCCCGCCTCCTTGCCGATGCGATCGAGCAACACAAACACCTCGTCATCATCGCCGACTACGACTGCGACGGCGCGACCGCCTGTGCCGTTGGCTTGCGCGGTTTACGCGCGCTGGGCGCACACGTCGACTTCCTCGTGCCCAACCGCTTCGATTATGGCTACGGCTTATCACCCGAAATCGTCGAATTGGCCGCCAATCACCCAGACTTTGCCAAACCTGATCTGCTCTTGACCGTCGACAACGGCATGGCGAGCATCGACGGCGTGGCGCGCGCGAACGCGCTCGGCATGCCCGTCATCATCACCGATCACCATTTACCCGCTGACGAAACGCCCGCCGCGCTCGCCATCGTCAATCCCAACCAACACGGCTGCACGTTTGCCAGCAAAAACCTTGCAGGCGTGGGCGTGATGTTCTACGTCCTCATTGCCACCCGCGCCGAACTGAAAAAACGCGGGCATTTTGACGCACAGCCCACGCCCAACCTTGCAGAACTGCTCGACTTGGTCGCGCTGGGCACGGTCGCCGACGTGGTCAAACTCGACCACAACAACCGCATTTTGGTCGCCAATGGCCTCGCGCGCATGCGGGCGGGCAAAATGAGCGCAGGCATCGCCGCCCTGCTCAACGTGGCGGGGCGCGAATTTAGAAAAGCATCGAGTTTTGACATGGGATTCGCCGTTGGCCCGCGCCTGAACGCCGCAGGACGATTGGACGACATGAGCCTCGGCATTCGCTGCTTGACCACCGACGACGAAAAAGAAGCACGGACGATCGCGGTTGAGCTGGACGACATGAACAAAGAGCGCAAAGCCATTGAACAACAAATGCGCGAAGATGCTGAAATCAACCTGTCCGCACTCGATGTCGACGTGCAATTCTCTGTCTGCGTCAGCCACGACGAATTCCATCAAGGCGTGATCGGCATCGTCGCAGGTCGATTGAAAGAGAAGTACCACCGCCCCACCATCGTCTTCGCCCCCGATGGCAAAGAATTTCTCAAAGGTTCAGGACGATCCATCAACGGCATTCACCTGCGCGACGTGCTTGACTGGGTCAACAAACACGCCCCCGACACCATCGTCAAATTTGGCGGACACGCCATGGCAGCGGGCTTAACGATTGTGCGAGACGATTTTGAGCTGTTTAAAACCACATTTGAAGCCGCCGTCCTCGCCATGAGCGAACCCGAAGTTTTCACCAAACAACTGCTCACCGACGGCGCACTCGACGCCAATGACCTCTCCATCGTCAATGTCGACGCCATCAACGCGCAAGTGTGGGGACAAGGTTTCGCCGCCCCCCTGTTCGAAGGCATGTTCACCGTCGTCGAACAACGGATTTTAAAAGACGCCCATTTAAAACTAACGCTACAAAACCAACACGGCACATTCAACGCCATTTGGTTTTTTCACGCAGAAATGATGCCAAAAACCATCCACTGCGCCTACCAACTGCAACGCAATGACTGGAATGGCAAAACAGATTTACAATTTTTGATTGAGTTTGCAGTGGGGATTGAAAAATAAAGGTGAACACCGAGAGATCTGTCAATTGAAACATGCTTTAAATTGAATGCTCTCGGTATCTACAATAAGGGGGAGATGCGATTCCTCTAACTAAACATAAACAACAGATAACAACCTGATATCATTCAACCTCCACACTAGAGATAATCTCATAGTGATGCCGCAAAAAAAGGAAATAGCATATATCCTTCGACTTGGCGGGTAGGGGCAATTACCAAGATTTTGGCGCAATGGCTGGGTACTTGTTCGCAATGATTTGGAAGTCTTGATCCAGAGGGTAACTCCGATCATCTTGTTCGGTCGTTTTATCTAAGACTAAATTGAAATAGCGTTAAGCTCAATAACAATAAATGGGAGTAAAAGAAATGAAATCAGATTTAGTAATGATACCCAGCACTCAATTGGGCAAAAATGGACCAATAGTATCGAGATTATCATTGGGGACCATGACGTTTGGAGCCGAGACCAACGAGACAGAAGCGCATAACCAGCTTGACTGTTTTGCTGATCATGGGGGCACATTCATCGATACCGCTGATGTGTATTCGGCAGGTATTTCCGAGCAAATCATTGGTAATTGGATACGTAAACGGGGAGGTTTAGGGAATATGATCCTGGCAACTAAGGGTCGATTCTTACAAATTCCAGGTAGCTATGGCGGCTCAAGACGTGCGATAACAAAGGCTCTAGAAGCAAGTCTGAAGCGCCTACAAATTGATGCGGTTGATGTCTACTATATGCATGGGTGGGATATACACACTGACATTGAAGAAACGGTTCAAACACTTGGCGATTTAATCCGCGCTGGAAAAATTCACAATATTGCTTGGTCAAATGTGAGTGGTTGGCAAATTCAAAAAATCGTTTCAACGGCTGATGCTTTGGGTGTTTCAATTCCAGTTGCGATTCAACCCCAATACAATCTTCTCGATAGAGGCGTTGAATTGGAAGTGATTCCTTGTTGCTTTGAGAACGGGATATCTCTCGCACCGTGGTCACCACTTGGAGGTGGCTGGCTCACAGGAAAATACACCTCAAAAGAAATGCCCGAAGAAAAAACAAGACTGGGAGAGGATCCAAATCGTGGCGTTGAAGCCTATGGTAACCGCAATAATGAAAAGACATATCGCATTTTGGAAGTTATGAAGACAATTGCAAAGCGTTACGAGCGTCCTATATCGCATATTGCTCTGGCATGGCTCTTAACGCGCCCAACCGTTGCCACCTTATTGCTTGGTGCACGAACTGTCGGTCAATTACAGGAAAACATCCAATCGATTACGCTTCAGTTGGATGAAAGCGAAGTCTTAGAACTGACCAAAGTTTCGAAGATAGGCTTGCCAGAATATCCCTACAAATTTCTGGCGGATTGGTCTGAAGTAGATATTTGGGAAGCCTTAGGCACTTAAATTACTATATCAACATTTAAATTAACGAGGTGATTTTATGCAAAGAGCTCAAAGACGTGTATTGATGTCAGTTAACCAGCTGTGCCAATTGCGTCATGGATTCTTGCCAGCCCAGATAGCACATTTCC
>CALMCL010000139.1 GCA_937862905.1 uncultured Burkholderiaceae bacterium
TAGCGCTGCAACCAGAGTTAATACTTGTTGAATTAGCATCATCTTTTCCATTATTCTTTAAGTCATCACCAGAGGGCGCAATAAGCGATTTTTTTACGCATTGCGCTGCATGTCTAAATAATGTTACGGCACATTCAAAACCTACAGCTAAGCTGCTACGTTTATTGATGCCCTACTTTACTCAAGCATGCACACCCGCCGCTTTAATCGGAATCGTCACAAAGCCGCTGTATGGCATTGGCTTCAAAGCGGCAATCTGCGCATCACTCATCGCCACGTCGCCGCGCAAGGTGATGCCCATGACGTCGGTGATGTTCACGTCGATCATTTGACCAATTAAACGCGAACGCGTGCCTGTGGGGACTTTGAAGTTGACGATACGGTTGTTTTCGACTCGGCCGAACAACTCAGATGGGTCTCGTGTGGATAAACCTTCAACCAACACCTTTTCAGTTGTGCCCACCATGTTGTGGCTGATGTGTTTGGCGTGGTCATTGATAACGGATTGTAAGCGTTGTAAGCGGTCGTGTTTCACTTCATACGGTGTGTCGTCAAGCAGGTCGGCCGCAGGTGTACCTGGGCGCGCGCTGTAGATGAATGAGAAGCTCATGTCGAATTTAACTTGATCAATCAAGCGCATGGTGTCCTCGAACTCCGCATCGGTTTCACCCGGGAAGCCAATGATGAAGTCAGACGACATGGCGAGGTTTGGACGAATGGCGCGCACGCGCTCGATGATGTCGAGGTATTTGGCAGCAGTGTAATTGCGTTTCATCGCGGTGAGGATGCGATCTGAGCCCGCTTGTACGGGCAAATGCAAGTGGTTGACCAATTGTGGTACTTTTTCATATGCAGCAATCAGGCGATCGCTGAAATCATTTGGGTGGCTGGTCGTGTAGCGAATCCGCTCGATGCCTGGAATGTGGGCGATGGTTTCCAATAAAGTTGCAAAGTCAGCGATTTCTGATGTGCCACCCATGGTGCCCATGTAACCATTGACGTTTTGCCCCAGCAAATTCACTTCTTTGACACCTTGGTCGGCCAAGTCAGCAATTTCAGTCAACACATCGTCAAATGGGCGTGAGACTTCTTCGCCGCGCGTGTACGGCACAATGCAAAAACTGCAATATTTTGAGCAGCCTTCCATGATCGAAACATATGCCGTGGCTTTTTCAACGCGTGGGGGTGGCAAGTGGTCAAATTTTTCAATTTCAACAAATTCAATGTCCACTTGAGATTTGCCTGTGCTGGCGCGTTTGGCGAGCAAGGTCGGCAAACGGTGTAAGGTTTGCGGGCCAAACACAAGGTCCACATACGGTGCGCGTGCGACGATGTTTTTGCCTTCTTGGCTGGCGACACAACCGCCGACACCGATGATTAAATCTGGATTTTTTGCTTTGAGTTTGCGGATGCGCCCTAAGTCTGAAAATACTTTTTCTTGGGCTTTTTCACGAATGGAACAGGTGTTGAGCAAGACCACATCGGCCTCGTTGATGTCGTCGGTTTTGACATAACC
>CALMCL010000140.1 GCA_937862905.1 uncultured Burkholderiaceae bacterium
TGGGCTATTGAATAAACTCAAAAACAGGATCAACCCATTCAGCTTCTGCACGATGCAGGGCATTGCATAAAATAATCCGCTCCGCAGCTCGCACATCAGCCACAGAAAAAGCACATTCGCGTGCACCAAACGATGCGTCGGCCAGTAGCTCGGCGCGTGCAATACCAGGCAACAGGCCGCAACTCAATGGGGGCGTCAGCCATTCACCGTTCAGCTTGATGAAAATCGATGAACGCGCCCCTTCTGTGACTTGTCCAAGCTCATTGACAAACACGCAGTCAAACAAACCGTGGGCTCGCGCAGTGGCCAAAGCCGTGTTGTAATCAGTGCGCACACTGGTTTTGTGTTGTAGAAAAGGATTGTTTGAATCCATGATTTGGGGGTGAAAAGCAAAGCGGGCTTGTTGAGGTGTGTCCTCGGCCGCTGTAACGGTCACCGCCAGCGCACCGTTCTGTTGCAAACCAACACGCACGCGCAAGCGGTTCGCCGCAAGATGTCGATGTTCAAACAATGCCCGCTCGACCGCCTGAAACCATTCAGGTGAATCAAACATCACCTCAAAAACACTTGCACTGTGTGCCATGCGTTCAGCATGTCGAGTCAGCACATGCACCTGCCACGCGCCTGCTTCATCGCGCTCTGCACGCATTGTTTCAATGATTTCAAAAGGAGGGGCGTGACGGATTAAGAATTTGGCTTTTAACCACGACTCTTGCCATTCATCCAAAGCTGTTGAGCCGAAAGTGATGCCCGCCCCCACATTGCATTGCACTGGCCAGCGTTGAGCCCCCAATCCCTGTATTGTCACTGGTTCAGCCCTTGTTTCCAATGTGCGTATGGGCACGGAAAATGTGGCATTGAATTGCCCCGTCACGGTCGGTGTGAGGCAGCCCAAAGCACCACAGTATGCACCACGGGCGAAAGGCTCAAGCGCATCAATGATGTCCATCGTTCGCTGTTTGGGGGCGCCCGTGATTGAGCCGCATGGAAATAGGGCATCCAAGAGTTCGGCCAAGCTGGGTTGAGTTGACACGTCTGCGCGCACAGTGGATGTCATTTGTAATACCGCCCCGTAACGCTTCACTTCAAATAATTTGGGCACACGCACCGCCAACGTCTGCGGCAAGCGTGATAAATCATTGCGCATCAAGTCAACAATCATCACGTTTTCAGCGCGGTTTTTTGGATCGGCCGCCAACAGCGCCGCCCTGCGGGTGCTGTCATTGTCGCCTTCTGGACCCGTCTCGGCCACGGCGGCCGTCCCTTTCATCGGCCGGCATGTCAGGCTTAAGCCTTTCAACTCGACAAACAGCTCGGGGGAGAAAGACAACACGCTGCTGTGCTGTAAAGTCAAAAAAGCACCGTATGGAATTCGTAAATCATGCACCATCGCATGATACACACGTGCCAGTGCCGCATCAGGCTTGGTCTGTGGGCTGTGTGCCAAAATGTCGGCCACCAAGGGGAATGTGTAATTCACTTGATACGTGTCGCCAGCGGCAATCCACTCGCGAATCGCATCAATGCTGTCACAAAACTCACGCTCGGTCACACGACTGACGGGTTCAGTCACTTGTGTGACCGCACCTTCTGCCTGCTGTTTTAACCATGCCAACGCTTGTGCGCGATCCAAATGTTGAGGCTCATCAAATTGCAGTGCTTGCAGCCACGGCGTGGGGGGCACATCGGGATGGGCTTGTGCTTTCATCGACGCATGCAAATGCTCGCCCACTGCGCAACCTTGTGCAGCTTCGTAAGACAGTGCCAGCACCACATGCCCGCCCGCCCGTGCCACCGCATCCAGCTCGGCCAGAGTCGATTGCAATTGCGTCTGCGCCTGAGAGGCCTTTTCCTGTGTGGGCGATGCCACATGCCATGCCTTGATGGCGCAGGTGAACAAGCGGCTCATGCTTTCAGCAGAACTGCCGTCAAAGAGTAAAGCCGTGCATTGATTTAAATCGCGCATGTTTGGACAGGTGGGGGGGTTAAAAAGCGGAAGGGTTTCCCATAGTGACAAAAAAACCAGCGAAACGCAATGTTTGCTGGTTTTTTGACCATGGATGCTGCTGGTTTTTTTTGGCTCCCCGACCAGGATTCGAACCTGGGACCTGCGGATTAACAGTCCGTCGCTCTACCGACTGAGCTATCAGGGAATTGAAGAACGACATTATGACTAATTTTGGATTTGTCGTCAAGTCTTTTTGTGAATTTCCTTGAAGGTTAAGGCGAAAAAAGTTTCGAGTGTAAAACGGCGTTACTCAAAATCGTACAATTTCAGTTTGAAAACTTAGACTTAAAGCCTCCTAAAACCCGTCCAGATTTCGCCCAGAAAGACCAGCATAGAACCAGAAATTCAGTTAGGTCTTTTCATATCACTTGTATGATTCGTCCTAAAGGTGCTGAACACTTAACGCATTCCCCCTCAAGTAACAAAAACCCCTGTGATTCGACAGTTTGCCCCTTTACATTCACCATCAGTCGAGTGCGACCACAGGGTGAGCAGTAGCTTTCCAAAGCCAAGGTTTTATCTCGCGTCGTTAAACTCTGCCACAGCTTGTTTGCTGCGGGTGTCAATACAGGAAACTTAAACGACTTTACATCACTCACAGCTTAAGCTCATTGACCTCAACTTTAGGCAACAACCGTTGCTTAAAGAACTTATCCTCATAGTACCGAATCTTGTCACACATCACAGGATGCGGGATGCCCTCGCAGAGGAAGATTTCTTTCTTTGGACTCATGGCTTTAAGCTCCTGCGGCAGCATCAAGGCTCGGCGTTGCTCACTTTCTGAATGGCTCACTTCTCGACCACGGCTGGTGCTTTTGACTTTGACTGTCGTGTAGCCGAGCATGTCCGAGTACTCATTCGCATCTTGTTGTTCGCGTGGGGTATAGACGATTTGCAAGGCATGGTTGGTCATCAAGGTACGTGCACTTTCACGACCATAGGTGGAGTCCAACTGTGAAACTGACTGGATGATGGCACATAAACGACTGTTGTACAACGACATCTCGCAA
>CALMCL010000141.1 GCA_937862905.1 uncultured Burkholderiaceae bacterium
TAAGTCAAACTTGAAAAGGCGCGATAATTGCCCACAAATTGATCTTGGGCATAACCCGACAAATGCTGATAACCACCCAATGTGAAGGGCGACAAATAGACATTGCCCGTGTTGCTTTGACCCGCAGCCTCCAAAGTAAACGCAAGTGAATGGGCTTTTTTATTCATGGCATACAGGCCAATGAAACCCGCTTGCATGTGGCGCCGCTGATTTTGAGACGTGCTGGGGGAGACATGGGCAAAGGCACGTAAAAAGTAACCTTTGGTCGGGATGTACGCGTCATCCAATTGATCCAACGTGACTTGCGCATCCAATGTGGTGTGGCTGAATGTCGATGAGCTGATGTTGAGCAAGGGATTAACCGTGTTGCTGTACAGGTGGGCGCGGCGATATGACAAGCCAACCCCCCATTCACCTATGCGTCCAATTGGAGCGCCCGCCCAAAAGCCATACGTTTGGCGATTGCTGGTGTATTCTGCGCCGATATTGTCACTGTTGGTGAGGTAAGCAGGGTGTTTTTCATAGGATGCATGCATGTAGGGGCGAATGTATGCACTGCCGCTGTGGCTGAGTGGTTGGTTCAACTGCGTGTCAACACTGGTTGTTTTACCGAAAGTCAGGTGATTGCGCCATTCTCCGCCAAAACTGTTGAGCCACACACGGCGGTGTGATAAATGCAATGTGAATTGTTGGTCTGATAATCCATTGCTTGCCACTTCAACACCCGCTCGAATGGCATTTTTTGCAACGTCTTTTTCTTCAACTTTATAGACCAACTCATTGTAATTGCCGACTTTCTCAATGGCGTAACCCACTGAACCAATGCGACCAGAGCTCATTAAGCTATTGATGTCCTTGTTAACCGCATTGATGTCGAAGTTTTGTCCTTCTTTCATGCTGATTTCAGCACGCAGTGTGGCTGGGCTGGCCAAACCATTGGTCTGGACGCGGATGAAGTCAATCTTAATGTTCGGGGCTTTTTGTGGCGCATGCTTTGCCATGAGTGTGGCATATGTTGTGGACGGAACGGATAAATGGGCAAGTTGCTGTTGTATTGAAGGTGCTTCCGCAGCCTCAAAGCCAATTTTTGCCGCTTCTGCTCCCCTTTGAAACTCCAAGCTGCCGATGTCACCCAATGCGGGTTTGATGTACACGTCTTTTGGCGTTAGCAGGGCGATTTGCTCATCCATATTGCGTTTGACCAATAAGTTAAGCATTTGCTCGGATACACCGATCACACTGTTCAGCTGATCTTTGGGCAGTAAGCCACTGCTGACATCAACCGCAATGATGCGCGTAGCCCCCATGCGTTTGACCACATCAACAGGCAAGTTGCGGTCTATCATGCCATCAACCAAGAGTTTGCCATCTATTTCGACAGGGGTGAAGGCCGCAGGAATGGACATGCTGGCTCGCAACGCATTGGCCAATTGACCTTCTTTGAGCACAACCATCTTCCCTGTGACCAAATCAGCTGCAACGGCTCTAAAAGGAATGGGCAGTGTGTCAAAATCAGTATTGTAGGGATGGTCTTTCAGTATGTCTCGCAGTACTTGTTCAACTTTCGCACCATTGGAGACGGCTGCGGGCAAAGCCACTTTGCCTTCTTCGGTCACGCTGACGTCGACAATGACATTGCCTTTGTAATCCAAATTACGCGTGGTCTGAGGCAATTCTTTACGATTCGGGGGGGCAAATGCGACGGCTGTGAGGTCGAGGTCTTTGATTTTACTTTCAATTTGTGCGATCGACATGCCACTGGCATACATGCCGCCAATCAGTGCACCTGCACTGGTGCCAGCGATGTAGTCAATCGGAACGTGTTGGGCTTCAAGTGCTTTTAAAACCCCCAAATGCGCCAAACCACGTGCACCACCGCCAGATAAAACCACACCTATTTTTTCATGGGACGCCTTTGTCGCATTCGTCGCGATTTCTGAGCCTGTGACCGTCTGAGGTGAGGCGATGTTGTCTTTGGCATAAGCATTGGCCGATGCAAATCCAGCCAAAATCAATAGCCCTAAAATGCTCGAACGATTCCAAATGGTCTGATTGTGCATCATGCTGCTAACCCCATTTTATATAACATTTGTAAACCCAAGCCAATCAGCGTGCAGGCGAAAATCTTTTTAAGTGTGGCCACATCCCACCGTTGTGCTGCTTTTGCGCCAATGGGGGCTGCGATAACGCTGGTCAAAGCAATGCCCAATACCGCAGGGGCATGGATGTAAGCAAATGTCAAAGGGGGTAAGCCGACTGTTGACCAACCTGTGATCAAGTAGCCCAAAACGGCGAACACAGCGATTGGAAAACCCAGTGCCGCAGAAGTGCCGATGGCCAAGCGTGCAGGCACATTGCACCATATCATAAATGGAACAGAAATGAAGCCGCCGCCCGCTGAAATTAATGTTGAAAGCACACCTGTTGCATTGCCCACACCAAACAGGGCTGCACTACCTGGTAAAGTGCGAGAAGGTTTAGGTAAGCGGTTGTTGAGCATGCTGTAAGCTGTGTAAAAAGCAAAAGCGACAAACACAGCGCGCAGGGGAGCAACTGGGGTGATGCGAACCAAGTAAGCACCAATGAGCGTGCCAAGCATGATGCCTGGAACCACACGCTTGACCACATCCCAGCGCACATTATTGTGTGAGGCGTGTGAACGCATGCTTGAAAAAGCGGTGAAAGCAATGGTGGCGGTTGAGGTCGCGAGTGCGATTTTGTGAAGATCGGGATGGTTAAAGCCTTGGGCTTGTAAAATCAAAGTGAGCAACGGCACTGTAATTAAACCGCCACCCACACCAAGCAAGCCTGCCATAAAACCCACAAGGCAACCCAAAAGAGGGTAAGCGAGCCAAATCAAATCCATGTTGTCCTCGTTTCAGTGCTACACGCATCGATCATTGTCGGTGGCGCGTTTAATTAAACTGAAAAACGCAGGTCAAATTCGTTATACATTCGATGCGGGTGTGAAAAAGAAATATGTTGTAGAAATAAAAATTTCCCGCACCAATCGTTTAGCCGTACTCTTGAACCATGCGGTTCAAGAGCGCCACAAGCAATCAAACATTGGGTTCATCTGACAGAGAGATGCTCACGCCTGCTTGATGATATTTTGTGACTAATAAGTGCTTATAGGGTCAAGAGTAAGGGCTGTAAAATCGCGAAAGGCGCAGGAAACGTTGATATTGTATCAGAACCCACGATGGATTGTAAGGCTCTCTTGGCATCATGTGCTTTTAAAGTAAAAAATTGAGTCCCTTTTTTGAGCCCCTTATTCCTAACAAGGTAGGGATAAGAGGGCGTAGCAAAGAAGTATCAAGCATCAAAGTGTCAGAGAAATAAAACAAGTTTGCTTATTGACATGTAAGGCCAACCAAATGATACGTTATGGGTATCCTCTGAATGGTATGTGGTACTGGATTAATTGATTTGCCAGCCGCCACCCAAGGCTTTGAACAAATTCACTTGCGCGTTGAGTTGCGCCAATTGAATGTTAATCAAAGCCAATTCAGTCGAGTACGCGTTGCGCTCGGCATCCAATACTTCAAAATACCCTGAATAACCTGCATCGTAGCGCAAGCGCACCAGTTTCAGTGCTTCTTGCGCGGCGTTTCTTTGTTGGCGTACAGTTTGCAGCTGCTGCTTGTTGCTGCTGCTCGAATGAAGGCCATCGTATACGTCTTTAAACGCCACTTGAATCGCTTTTTGGTAAGATGCAAGGGCTTGTTGCTGGCGGGCGTTGGCGATTTTCACTTGCGCTTGCGTGGTGCCGAAGTTGAAAATCGGCGCGGCAATATTACCGACAAATGACCATGCCGCAGCGGGCCCCGAAAACAAATTGCTCAAAGCCAAACTTTGACTGCCCAAATTGCCGCTCAACGAAATGCTGGGGAAATACGCGGCGCGTGCCACGCCGATATTTGCATTGGCGGCGATGAGTTGCTGTTCCGCACTGACCACGTCGGGGCGACGCAGCAGTAAATTCGATGGCAAATCAACGGGGTCTTCGGTTTTAATCGCGCTCAACTGCTCGATGCTCGCGCCGCGTGCGTTGTTTTGCGACAGCAATCGCGGCGAACGTCCGAGCAAAATACCCAATGCGGTTTCGGTGTTTTGAATCGCCAATGCTTGTTGTTGCGCGCTCAATTGTGCGCTGGCGAGTTCTGCCTCGGCTTGCGCAACCTCAAACTTAGATAAATAACCTTCTTCAAAACGCCGACGTTGTAAATTCAAACTTTGTTCACGACCTTTGACGGTTGAATTGCTCACCGTCAATGCGGCATCGTACGCGCGCAACTGAAAATATGTTTGCGCCACTTGTGCAGTTAAGCTCAACTGCGTCGCATCGCGTGCATAACGGCTGGCCAAGTAACTGGCGCGCCCTGCTTCGTTGGCGCGGCGCAATTTGCCCCACACATCCAATTCCCACGACAAAGTCGCGCCGACCGTGTAGGTGCTGACGGTTGGGGTCGAACCATAAACTTCATTGGACGTATTGCCGCGCTGTGCAGCATTGCTGGTCGATAACGAAGGCAGCAAGCCGTTGCGCGCGATGCGCGCTTGCGCAGCGGCTTCGTCCACCGCTGCGGCGGCTTTGATGAGGTCTTGGTTTTCCGCCAAGGCTTCTTCTTCCATCTGATTGAGCACGGGGTCGTTGAACACCGTCCACCATTTTTGTGGAATCGCTTTCACGTTCTCAGGCAAACTCGTGTCAATCGTCACCGCGCTGGGATATTGCTCAGGCAAGTCCATCGGCGCGCGCTGATAATTCGGGCCAATGGCGCAACCCGCCAATCCGCCTGTGAGGGCGATGCTGACCAGCAGGGCTGCGCGACTCATTTTCAAGACCTGATGAGGTGTTTTGAGCTGAGTTGTTAGCTTAGGCATGATGCACCTCCTCTTTTTTATTTTTATTAAATCGTGCCTTGAATTTATCCGTCGCTTGCATCACCCCGATATAAAACATCGGAATCAAGAACGTCGCCAAGAACGTCGCCGCGAGCATCCCACCAATCACACCCGTGCCAATCGAATGGCGGCTGGCCGCGCCCGCGCCCGTCGAAATCGCCAACGGCACGCAACCGAGCATGAACGCCAGTGACGTCATGACAATCGGGCGAAAACGCAATTTAGCCGCCTGAATCGCTGCCTCGGTGTAGCTCAAGCCCTCCTCGCGCTTCATCAAAGCAAATTCCACAATCAAAATCGCATTCTTCGCCGCCAAACCAATCAAGGTAATCAACGCCACTTGAAAATACACGTCGTTCGCCAAGCCGCGCAACCAGTTGGCCAAAATTGCACCGAAAATCGCAAATGGTACGACCAACAACACCGCAATGGGTAAAGTCCATTTGTTGTACAACGCGGCCAAAATCAAGAACACAATAATCAGCGCAAAGCCGTACACCTGCATCGACGAACCCGTCGTACTGCGCTCTTGGAACGCCGAACCCGACCAAGCCAAGGCGTAATCGCCGCCCAACACTTGCGCGGCGGTTTCCTCCATCGCTTTGAGTGCCTCACCGGAGCTGTAACCTGCCGCAGGGCCGCCAGAGACTTTGGCTGCGCTTAAGGCATTGAAGCGGGTTTGGATTTCAGGTCCCGTGGTTTGTTTGACGTGCAATAAGGCCGACAAGGGAATCATATCGCCCGCGTTGGAGCGCACGAATACCGAGTTCAGTTTCGAGACATCATCACGGAAATTGGCTTCCGATTGCAGTTGCACGCGGAATGAACGTCCTAAGTAATTGAAATCATTGACATACAATGAGCCAAACGTCGCTTGCATCGCCGAAAACACACTGTTCACGGGCACGCCCAAAGTGCGTGCTTTTTCGCGATCCAATTGCACATCAATCTGCGGCACATCGGTGCTGTACTCATTGCGCACCTGTGTCAATTCAGGTCGTTGGCGTGCGGCGGCAACCAATTCATTGGCTTTCGCCGCCAATTCAGCGGACGATGCGCCATTGCGGGTTTGGATATACGCTTCAAAGCCACCCGTATTCGACATTCCCGAAATCGGCGGTGGATTGGCCGCGAACACAAAGCCGTCCGTCACCATGCCCATCGCCATACCCGTAAATTTACCCACAATCGCCTGCGCCGAATCTTCGGGTGAAGGACGCTCTGACCAATCTTTCAACGGCATGAAGAATGTCGTGGCATTGGTTTTGCTCGAACCACTCAACAAATCAAAACCATTGATGACGAATACGTCTTGCTTGGCCGTGAACTGATTGGCAATCGTTTCAATCTGCTTGCCGACCACTTGCGTGCGTTGCAATGAAGCACCATCAGGTAACATGCCCATACCCAAAATATAACCTTGGTCTTCGTCAGGCGCGAGGCTCGACGGCACCATGCGGAACAAACCCAAGGTCACCACAATCAGACCGACAAACACCAGACCGCCGACAAGCACGCGCTTGATGAAGAACGCCACGCCTTTGCTGTAACCTCGAGTGACGCGGTCAAAAAAGTGATTGAACCATTTGAAAAAACGATTCGGCTCGCTGTGCGTGGGTTTGAGTAACATGATGCACAAAGCAGGCGTCAACGTCAGTGCGACCAAGCCCGAAATTGTCACCGACACGGCAATCGTAATCGCAAACTGCTTGTACATCTCGCCCGCGATCCCGCCCAAAAACGCCACCGGCACAAACACCGCACACAACACCAGCACAATCGCCACCACAGGCCCGCTGACCTCTTTCATCGCCTGCTGAGTCGCGTCAACCACGGACATTTTGGTTTCTTGCATGATGCGCTCGACGTTCTCAAGCACCACAATCGCATCGTCCACCACAATCCCAATCGCCAGCACCATGCCAAACAACGTCAAAGTATTGATGGAATAACCCAACAAATACATGCCCGCGAACGTACCGACAATCGACACAGGCACGGCCAAACACGGAATCAAAGTCGCACGCCAATTTTGTAAGAACAAAAACACGACGGCAAACACCAAAATCATCGCCTCAATAAAAGTGCTTTTCACTTCATCAATCGACTGGCTGACAAAACGCGTGGTGTCGTATGGGATGGTTTGCTTCAAGCCCGCTGGGAATTTGGTCTCCAAACGTTTCATGGTCGCTTCAACCGCTTTACCTGTGTCCAATTGGTTCGCACCAGGTGCCAAGAAAATCCCCAGCGGCACAGTGGCTTGACCATTGAGCGTCGCGGTCACGTCATAGTTCTGTGCGCCCAATTCAACACGCGCCACGTCTTTCAAACGCAACACCGAACCATCCGCATCGCTGCGCAGGATGATGTCTTCAAACTGCTCAACACTCTCCAAACGTCCTTGCGTGCTGATGGTGTAAGTGAACTCGTTTTCTTTGCTCATCGGCTCAGCACCGACTTTACCGACCGAGAATTGCGCATTTTGCTCGCTGATGGCGTTCGCCACATCGGTTGGGGTTAATTTCAACTGCGCCAATTTGTCAGGGTTGAGCCACACGCGCATCGAATAATCTTTGGCGATGAAGTTCAAAACGCTGCCCACGCCCGGAATACGGCGCAACTCATCAATTACATTGACCAAAGCGTAATTGCTAATCGCCACCTGATCCATAGAGTTGTCAGGCGACGACAAGGCAATCACCTGCAAAAACGCAGACGATTGTTTTTCCACCGAAACGCCGTATTGACGCACCTCGGCTGGCATTTTCGCCATTGCGGCTTGCACGCGGTTGTTGACGTTGATGGTCGCTTGATCGGCGTCTGTGCCAATTTTAAACGTCACGGTGATGTTCGCCGAGCCAGAACCTGAGCTGGTCGAGCTGATGTAAATCATGTTGTCCACGCCGTTAATCGACTGCTCCAACGGCGAAGCCACTGTATTGGCAATGACCTCCGCCGAAGCACCTGGATACGTGGCTGTGACCTGAACCTGCGGCGGCACGATTTGTGGGTATTGCTCAATCGGCAAGGCGCGCATCGCCACCAAACCCGCCAGCGTAATCAACAGCGATAAAACAATCGCAAA
>CALMCL010000142.1 GCA_937862905.1 uncultured Burkholderiaceae bacterium
GTGGCGTTGAACCGTTACCCTGTGCCAAGTTATGCGGGTTTGATGACGGCTTTGCGTGCGTATGCGCAGATTCCGGATGAGTTTGGCGTGATGTTGGGCAATGGCTCGGATGAGTTGATTCATTTGTTGTCGATGGCGGTGTCTAAATCGGATGAAAAGGTGACGGTGCTCGCGCCTGCGCCGAGTTTTGTGATGTATCGCGCGTCGGCGTTGCTCAATCATGTGGATTACGTTGAAGTCGATTTGCAAAAATGCAACACGGCCGATGGCGTGTCGTTTCAATTGGACGTGCCCGCGATGACGGCCGCGATTGCGGCGCATCGGCCTGCTTTGGTGTATTTGCCGTTTCCGAACAACCCGACGGGGGCGGAGTTTGCCCGCGCGGACATGCTTGCGGTCATTTCGGCGGCGCGGGCGGTGAATGCGTTTGTGGTGATTGATGAGGCGTATCAGCCGTTTGCCGATCACACGTGGATGAGTGAGTTGGCTCATTTTGACAACATGCTGGTGATGCGCACGGTGTCGAAGCTCGGTTTGGCAGGCGTGCGGTTGGGTTACATGGCGGGGCCTGCTGATGTGATTGCTGAACTGGACAAGGTGCGTCCGCCGTATAATGTTAATGTGTTGACGGAGGCGGCGGTGGGCTTTGTGCTTGAGCACGCGGATGTTTTGGAGGCGCAGGCGCAGCGGATTCGCGCGACGCGCGATGTGTTGCTGGCGGCGTTGAAAGCCATGAATGGTGTGCAAGCCTTTGACACACATGCTAATTTTGTCTTGGTTGAATTTGACCGCGACGTGACGGACGTGTTTGACGGTCTAAAAGCGCGTGGCGTGTTGGTGAAAAACATGAGCAAGGCGCATCCGATGTTGAGCCGTTGTTTGCGATTGACGGTGGGTTCTGAGAGTGAGAATGCGCAGTTGATTCAGGCTTTGCAAGCGGTGCTGTGATCTTTCTTTATCCGTTCGTCCTGAGCGTGTCGAAGGATGAAACTGAGAAATACCCATGCCCGTTCCCCCTTCGATAAATTCAGGGCGAACGGGGTCAGAAATAAATGGTTGAGTAAAAATTTTTTTAAAACAAGGAAAAAGCATGACAAACCCACAGCGTACCGCTGACGTCACCCGCAACACCTCCGAAACCCAAGTGCGCGTTGCGCTCAATTTGGATGGCACGGGGGTGGCAAAACTCAATTCGGGCGTGCCTTTTCTCGATCACATGCTTGATCAAATCGCGCGTCACGGCTTGATTGACCTTGAGGTTGTGGCGACGGGTGACACGCACATTGATGACCATCACACGGTGGAAGACGTGGGCATCACGTTGGGTCAGGCGATTGCCAAGGCGATTGGCGATAAAAAAGGTTTAACGCGTTATGGTCACGCCTATGTGCCGCTCGACGAAGCCTTGTCGCGCGTGGTGATTGATTTTTCAGGTCGCCCTGGGCTGGAGTTTCATGTGCCATTTACGCGTGCGCGCGTCGGCAATTTTGACTTGGATTTGTCAATTGAATTTTTCCGTGGCTTTGTCAATCATGCGGGCGTGAGCTTGCACATTGACAATTTGCGCGGCATCAACGCGCACCATCAAATTGAAACCGTGTTTAAAGCCTTTGGCCGCGCCTTGCGCATGGCCTTGGCGATTGACCCGCGTGCGGCGGATCAAATTGCGTCGACCAAAGGAAGCCTATAAACATGGATGCTTTTAAGACGTTTATTGCTTTGCTGGCGTTGGTCAATCCTTTGGGCATGCTGCCCGTGTTCATCAGCTTGACCCAAGGCATGAGTGATAAAGATCGACAGCGCACCATCCGCACCGCCGCATTGACGGTCGCGGCTGTGATTGCGGTGTGTGCTTTGGTGGGTGAGTACATCATCAGCTTTTTTGGCATCTCCACGGCCTCTTTACAGGTTGCGGGCGGTTTACTGATTTTGTTGATGTCTTTGTCCATGCTCAATGGTCAAATGGGCGGCACAAAAACCACGGCTGAAGAGCAAGATGAGGCCGAGCACAAGAGCGCAATTGGTGTCGTGCCGTTGGGGATTCCTTTGTTGACGGGGCCGGGTGCGATTTCAACGGTGATTGTGTACGCCAATAAGGCACAAAAGCCAAGCGATTACCTGGTCCTCATTGGTTGTGGCGTGGCGCTGGCGTTGTTGGTGTGGTTGGCTTTGCAGTTGGCACAACCGATCAACCGAATTATGGGGCGCTCGGGCATCAACATTGCCACGCGAATTATGGGTTTATTGGTCGCGGCGATTTCGGTTGAATTCATTGTCGAGGGTTTGAAAACGATGTTGCCTGCGTTGGCGGGGTAATGGGTGAATAAAGTATGACAACAGTTGCAATTTTAGATTATGGCATGGGCAATTTGCGCTCGGTGGCGCAGGCGATGCGCACCGCTGCGCCCGATGTGAATGTGCTGATTACCAGCGATCCTGAGCAGGTGCGTGCGGCGGATCGACTGATTTTGCCCGGCCAAGGCGCGATGCCTGATTGCATGGCGAATTTGCGTTCGAGTGGCTTACTGGACGCCTTGAGTGAAGGTGCACAAAATAAACCGTTGCTCGGTGTGTGCGTCGGCGAGCAAATGTTGTTTGGTGCTGCGGAAGAAGGCAGCTCTCATGGCTTGGGTTGGTTGGATGGCGATGTGGTGCGTTTCCGCTTGGATGATGCCGTTGATCACAATGGGGCGCGTTTGAAAGTGCCGCACATGGGCTGGAATCGAGTCAAGCAAACGCGAGAACATGCGCTGTGGGCTGGCGTTCCAGACGATGCTTATTTTTACTTTGTGCACAGTTATTATGTGCAGCCCAATGATGCGCTGCTGACCGTTGGTGTGAGCGATTATGGCCAGCCATTTACCTGTGCCGTGGCGCGTGATAACATCTTTGCCACGCAGTTTCATCCTGAAAAAAGTGGTGCGTTCGGTTTGCAGGTGTATCGAAATTTTGCAAACTGGATGCCCGATTAACGGTGTTGTGCTTTGTATTTTCATGGCATGAAGTGGGGCTCTGGTGATGTTGTGAAGTCGCCCAAGATGTTTGATTGAGTTTATTTTTATCTTAGAAAGTTAGACCATGTTGTTGATTCCAGCAATTGATTTGAAAGATGGCCAATGTGTGCGCTTGCAGCAAGGCGAAATGGATCGTGTGACTGTATTTTCTGATGCGCCCGAGCAAATGGCGGCGCATTGGGTTGCACAAGGTGCACGACGTTTGCATCTGGTCGACTTGAATGGTGCTTTTGCGGGCAAGCCTGTGAATAAGGCGGCCATTCAAGCGATTTTAAAAACGGTGGGTGATGACATTCCAGTGCAAATTGGCGGTGGCATTCGTGATTTGGAAACCATTGAGCGCTATCTTGACATGGGCATCACTTATGTCATCATTGGTACGGCTGCAGTGAAGAATCCAGGCTTTTTACAAGATGCTTGCGTTGAGTTTGGTGGCCACATCATCGTCGGGTTGGATGCAAAAGATGGTAAAGCGGCGACCGATGGTTGGAGCAAAATCACGGGGCATGATGTGGGTGATTTGGCAAAAAAATACGAAGATTATGGGGTGAACAGCATCATTTACACCGACATTGGCCGTGATGGCATGTTGCAAGGCATCAACATCGAGGCGACTGTTAAATTGGCTCAAGCGTCGACAATCCCTGTGATTGCGTCGGGTGGATTGTCAAACATGGCCGACATCGATGCGTTGTGCGGTGTGGTTGATGAAGGGGTTGAAGGGGTGATCTGTGGTCGAGCGATTTACTCTGGTGATTTGGATTTTGCCGCCGCACAACGCCGTGCCGATGAACTGATTGGCTGATCGGTGCTGACCATCCATTTGGTGTGTGTGCTGTTGTCTGTGATGTTGGGGGCTTGGCAGTTGGTGCAAGCCAAAGGCACGTCACAGCATAAAACCATTGGGAGAATGTGGCTCTTTTGCATGGCTGTGGCCTCGGTGTCGTCGTTTTGGCTGCACGGTGTGGGCTATCGTTGGAGCTGGATTCATCTGCTGTCCGTATGGACATTGTTTTGTTTGGCTTGCACACTGTATTTCGCCCGCACAAAAAATATTCCCCGTCATCGTAAGTTTGTGGTCGGGGCGTATTGTGGGCTCATTGGCGCTGGCTTGGCCGCCATTTTAATGCCAGGTCGTGTGTTGAATGTGTGGATTTTGGGTTGAGTGTTTCGGCGCAACTTTGTGCGTGGCGGGGCTCACGTTTTTTGAAATGATTTGTGATTGTCTGTGATTGAAACTATGTTAACAAAACGCATTATCCCGTGTCTCGATGTCAAAGATGGACGTGTTGTCAAAGGCGTTAATTTTGTCGGCTTACGCGATGCAGGCGATCCGGTTGAAATCGCCAAGCGTTACGATGCACAGGGTGCGGATGAGGTGACGTTCCTTGACATCACGGCGACTTCTGATGACCGTGATTTGATTTTGCACATCATTGAGGCTGTGGCCGATCAGGTGTTCATTCCGCTCACGGTGGGCGGGGGGGTGCGTGCGGTGGCCGATGTGCGGCGGTTGTTGAATGCAGGTGCGGACAAAGTGGGCATTAATTCAGCTGCTGTGACCAATCCGCAGTTGGTGGCTGATGCGGCGAGCAAGTATGGTTCGCAGTGCATTGTGGTGGCGATTGATGCCAAGCGTGTGTCACTGGATGGTCAAGTCCCTCGCTGGGAAATTTTCACGCATGGTGGTCGCCAACCGACGGGCATTGATGCTGTTGAATGGGCTGTGAAAATGAATGAGCTGGGTGCGGGTGAGTTGTTGTTGACCAGCATGGATCGTGATGGTACGCGCAGCGGCTTTGATTTGGCATTGACCCGTGCGGTGTCGGATGCGGTGAGCATTCCTGTGATTGCTTCTGGAGGCGTCGGTGGTTTGCAGGATTTGGCCGATGGGATTTTACAGGGGCATGCCGATGCGGTGCTGGCAGCGAGTATTTTCCACTTTGGGCAGCACACGGTGCAAGAAGCCAAAACCTTAATGGCTGCACAAGGCATCAGCGTGAGGATGTAATGTGATTCCATCAAGCGGCTCTATAATTAGAGGGTCTGTTGAGGTCCAATGAAAAACCGCAAAGGTTTGTTTTATTTAATAAAAAAGGCGTAAAATGTCAGTCATGTCGAATGTCGTGAACCGAATTGCATGGGATGAAAAAGGTTTGGTGCCCGTGATTGCACAAGATGCGAGCAGTGGCACTGTGTTGATGTTTGCTTGGATGAACCGTGAGGCCTTGGAGCAAACCTTGACCCTAAAGCGTGCGGTGTATTTTTCACGCTCACGCAACCGTTTGTGGTTTAAAGGCGAAGAGTCGGGGCATGTGCAGCATGTGAAAGCAGTGCGCATGGATTGCGATCAGGATGTGTTGTTGCTGTTGGTGGAGCAGGTGGGCGGCATTGCATGTCACACGGGGCGCAACAATTGTTTTTTTGAAGAATATGATTGGGACAAGCAAGATTGGCATGTGGTGGCGCCGGTTTTGAAAAATCCTGATGACATTTATAAGTCGTAACGTGTGCGCAAGTCGCACTGTGCGCGTCGTTTAGGAGTTGGATTATGCAACATCGAGTAGATAGTGTCTTGAGCGAGTTGGCGCGAATCATTGAATCTCGCAAAGGCGGTAACACGGAAGCTTCGTATGTGGCTCGGTTGTTCAATAAAGGTGAAGACACCATACTGAAAAAAGTGGGTGAAGAGTGCACCGAGGTGATCATTGCGGCCAAAGGCGGACATCCTTATCAAATTATTTATGAGACAGCCGATCTGTTATTTCACACCATGATCATGTTGTCACACTATAATTTGAGTTTGGACGATGTGGTTCGTGAGCTGGCACGCCGCGAAGGCATGTCGGGTTTGGAAGAGAAAGCATCGCGCAGCGAGACGCCGCTTGAGCCATGATTGTGATGCTCTGTTGTTTAACGGTATTTGATTAATGTTTAATTAATGTTTGATCGGTGTTTGGTTGATGTTTTCGCAATCATTGCTGAGTCGTGGTAACTCAATGGGAATGTAGGAGTGGGCATGGGAGCACATACGGATACGTGTATTTTTTGTAAAATCGTTGCGGGACAAGTTCCTGCACGAAAAGTGTATGAAGACGATGAATTGATTGCTTTTCATGACATCAACCCCGCCGCACCGATCCATCTCTTGATTGTGCCCAAGACGCACATCGACACATTGGCGGACGTGCGTCCAGCGGATGAGGCCATTTTAGGGCGCATGATGGCGATCGCACCGCGCTTGGCTTTTGAAAATGGCGCACCTGCCATGCCCGATGGTGGATTGCGCGTCATCATGAACGTCGGTCCAGGTGGCGGGCAAGAGGTGTATCACATCCACCTGCATGTGCTGGCTGGTGAGCAGCCTTGGCGTGGTTTTGCACAAGGCATTTAAGTGGGAAGTCAACGGTGTGTGTTCTTGGTTTCTCCGCAGAATTAACTTTTTAATATTGGAATGAAAATGGGCAGTTTTGGCATCATGCATTGGTTAATCGTCTTGTTGGTGGTGGTCTTGGTGTTTGGCACCAAAAAGCTGCGCAACATGGGCAATGACCTTGGTTCGGCCGTCAAAGGGTTTAAAGATGGCATGAAGGGTGAAGACGAAGGCACGAACAGCAATGCACCTGCAAACACAGCACAAGCGGCAAAAGACGCGTCGCTCACGCATCAAGCCGATGGCAACAAAGTCATCGATGCGCAAACACGTGATCGTCAGTCGTAATTGGTGACCGTGTACTGTGTTTGATTTAGGACTCTCTAAGCTCGCCGTGATCGGCGTGGTCGGCTTGATTGTGCTCGGCCCTGAGCGTTTACCCAAAGTGGCGCGTGTGGCTGGTACGTTATTTGGCCGTGCCCAACGTTATTTGCGCGATGTCAAAGATGAAGTGTCGCGTGAAATGTCGTTGGCTGAGCTCAAAGACATGGGACAGTCTGTCAGTGAACAAGTGGCCGGTGTGCAACACGATATCCAGCAAACATGGCGTGAGGCAACGAATGATGTTTCTGGTCATGGCCATGCAATGGTGAATGATTTGAATGCAGGTTCGAGTTCATATTCTGATGCGGGTGCCTTGAACCGCATGCAGCCTTCGCTGGCTCGCCGCACTGGGCGGGCGCACTGGTCGGTCAAAATGGGACGCACCCCTCAATGGTTCAAACAACACCATCGGATTCGCAGTCGTTTGAGTTCCGAGGCGGCTCGCATGAGCAAGCACCGTGCATATGCCGCACATGCGAAGCGAACCAAACCTTCTTTTTTTGAATGAGCCGCGTATCCATTGCATGAAGTGTTTCAGATTTAAACTTAAATCGATGAAACACAATGCATATCCATCCAGATCGTGTGTTCATCCCCAATTCTTTGTCATCTCCTCTCTTTAGCCCTTCATGACCAACACCATCCTTCCACCACCCAAAACACACCCCGATACCGAAGTGGACTCATTGACGGGTTGGATGTCACATCTGGTTGAATTGCGTGAGCGCCTTGTTAAAAGTGCGTTGGCGGTGTTGGTGGTGTTTCTTGTCTTGCTGTATTGGCGCAATGACATCTTCACGATGTTTTCCAAACCCATGATCGACAGCCTGCCCGAAGGGGCTCGCATGATTTCGACCGAGGTGACATCGAATTTTTTTGTGCCGTTGAAATTTGTGCTGTGGGTGTCTTTTGTGCTGGCTTTACCCGTCGTCTTGCATCAAGTATGGGCGTTTGTGGCGCCTGGTTTGTATCAACATGAAAAAAGATTGGTGATTCCCATCATTGCATCCAGCTATGTTTTATTTTTGATTGGCTCGGCATTTGCCTACCTGTTTGTGTTCCCGACGGTGTTTCAATTCATGGCTGCGCTCACCCCACTTGGGGTGGAGATGGCGACGGACATTGACAATTACTTGGGGTTTGGCTTGACCATGTTTTTGGCTTTTGGCCTGACATTTGAAGTGCCTGTGGTGGTGATTGTTTTGGTTCGTTTGGGCATTGTGACTTTGCCTCAATTGCGCAGCGCGCGACCTTATGTGATTGTGGGTGCGTTCATCGTTGCGGCTGTGGTGACACCGCCGGATGTGGCATCACAGTTGTTGTTGGCTGTGCCTTTGGTCTTGTTGTACGAAGTGGGCTTGTTTTTTGCCCGCTGGGTGACTCCGAAAGAAACATCCACCGAGCTTTCTGTTGAGTGATGAGAATGATGACGGGTGTGATGTCGAAGTGTGTTTGAACATGTATTGAGGTCAGGGTATGGCATTTGCACTCATATTAAAAGCGGCATCGTTTGCTGCGGATAAGCATAAGCAGCAATGGTGCAAAGATTTGGATGGTTCGCCGTACATCAATCACCCTTTGGCTGTGGCTGCTTTTTTGACTGAAGTGGGCGGTGTTTCCGATGTGGAGGTCATTTGTGCGGCTTTATTGCATGACACGATTGAGGACACGCAGACCACGGTTGACGAGTTGGTCTCACTGTTTGGTGATACCATCGCGCGCATTGTGCTGGAGGTCAGTGATGATCCAGCATGGCCAAAAGCGGAGCGCAAGGCTTTGCAGTTGGCCAAAACACGCACGCTCAGCCATGAAGCGCATTTGATTAAATTGGCCGATAAGTTGTGCAATGTGCGCGACATCATGCAGGCAGCCCCAGTCCATTGGAATGATGCCCAACAAGCCGAATATGTCCATTGGGCGGCACAGGTGGTTGATGTGGCGCGCCCTGCCAATGCGGCCATGGCATTGGCTTTTGATGCGTTGTATGCGCAGTTTAAGTCTAAGAACATTCAGGGACATTAAGAAACGCTTCTCTCGTAGCGTGAATCAAGGTTGTGCCAAAGAAGCCTTCAGTATGATTTAACACCATCAAATCAATGGTTGAGCGCACGTTGTTTTTGAAGTGCCATCTCTTTAATGAATTGATTTGAATCGAGCGAGTGTGCTCCGCATTTTTCTGGCCATGAGGGCAAATGGAAAAGGTGTCAATCCACTTTTTTGCGTTGCTCTGCATGCCATTTGTTTGTCTTTATTTTTTAGAAAGTTCAGTATGTCAGTTGCACAACAATTCATTCAGTTTGCCCTCCAACAAAATGTTTTGCGTTTTGGTGAATTCAAAACCAAAGCTGGTCGTTTGTCGCCGTATTTTTTTAATGCGGGTTTGTTTTATGATGGTGCGAGTTTGAACCAGTTGGCGAACAGCTATGCAGACGTTTTATTGGCCAAGCGCGCCGCAGGGTTTGAGTTCGATGCTTTATTTGGCCCCGCGTACAAAGGCATCACTTTGGCGGCTGCAACGGCAATGTCGTTGTCACAAAAAGGTGCAAATGTGCCTTATGCGTACAATCGAAAAGAAGCGAAAGACCATGGTGAGGGTGGTACTTTGGTGGGCGCACCATTGGCTGGGCAGCGTGTGGTCATTGTTGACGATGTGATTTCAGCAGGCACATCGGTGCGTGAGTCGATGGACATGTTGCGTGCAGCGGGTGCGACCCCTGTGGCGGTCTTAATTGCTCTGGATCGAATGGAAAAAAGCGGTACTGCGGACAATGTGGGCGAGCACTCTGCGGTGCAAAATGTCGAAAAAGAATATGGCTTACCTGTGTTTTCAATCGCCAATCTGGCTGATTTGATGGCCTATTTGGACGGCAATGAGTCGGCTGACTTGGTACACTATCGTTCACAAGTGGCGACCTATCGTGCCAAATACGGCGTTTGATGGCGCGAGCACTTCAACTGAATCCATATAAAGGCTCAACATGCCGAACCCTGCCATCAACATCCTAAAAACAGAGCTGTTGTCCGACAATTGGTACACGCTGAACAAAGTCACCTTTGAATTGCAAAAAGCCGATGGCACATGGGAAACGCAATCCCGTGAAGCATATGATCGAGGCAATGGGGCGACCATTTTGTTGTTCAATCGCATGCAGCAGACGGTCATTTTAACCCGCCAATTCCGCATGCCCACTTATTTGAATGGCAATCGGGATGGC
>CALMCL010000143.1 GCA_937862905.1 uncultured Burkholderiaceae bacterium
TTTGAACAGACTCAATTTGAACAGGCTTAATGTTTGAACACGCTTAATGTTCATAAAAACTGAATTGTACAATCATTAAAGAGGTGCTTTGATTGATCTAAGTCATCATTGCAAAAGCACCCATAACCACGAAGGAGCTGCACAACATGAATCAACTCGACAATCAAATCGCCCTTGTAACGGGTGCATCACGCGGCATTGGCCGTGCCATTGCACGCACATTGGCGGAGCGCGGTGCAATCGTCATCGGCACTGCGACTTCGGAAGCGGGTGCGGCGGAGATTGCCAAAGACTTGCAAGCGATCAACCCTAAAAACATGGGCATGTTGCTCAATGTTGCCGACACAGAGCAAACCGATGCTGTGCTGGCGAAAATTGAGAAAGAAGTGGGCGCGATTGCGATTTTGGTCAACAACGCGGGCATCACCCGTGATGGTTTGAGCATGCGCATGAAAGACGACGATTTTGATGCCGTCATCGCGACCAATTTGCGCGGTGTGTTTCGTTTGTCTCGCGGTGTCATGCGTGGCATGATGAAAGCGCGGGCAGGGCGCATCATCAATGTGACTTCGGTCGTTGCACAAATGGGCAATCCAGGCCAAGCCAATTATGCAGCGGCGAAAGCTGGTGTTGAGGGCATGGCACGCGCTTTGGCCAAAGAGCTCGGTTCGCGCAACATCACGGTCAATTGCGTCGCACCTGGTTTCATTGAGACTGACATGACGGCCGCATTGGGGGCTGATGCCATCAATGCTTTGGCAGGTCAAATCCCCATGGCACGCTTGGGTCAGGTGCAAGATGTTGCGAATGCAGTGGCTTTCTTGGCTTCAAGCGATGCCGACTACATCACAGGGCAAGTGCTGGCGGTGAATGGCGGGATGTACATGTAAACAAGTCGGAGAATCCAAATGGGTTATTTCAACGGATTCTCCAGTTGTCATCAAGTCGCCATAACAAATGAGGGCAGCGTTGGCTGCTCAATAAATTTTCTCAATAAATGCACTCAATCCGTTTATGAATAGTTACGAGGTGTTCAAACACGCACACAAGGGCATGGCTTATCTGAGCATCAGCCTGTTCATTGTGCGTGGTGTGCTGATGTATTTGGGGTCGGCGCGTTTGCACCAACGTTTTTGGAAGGTGCTGCCTCATGTGATTGACACGTTGTTGTTTGTTTTTGCACTGAGTATGTTGGTGCTGTTGTGGGGCAATCCTTTTCAATACGCATGGCTGAGTGTGAAAATTGTTGCGGTGTTGGTTTATATTGGGTTGGGGATGTTGGCTTTTAAGGGTAAAACGCAGCTTGTTCGGCGATTGGCTTTTTTAGCCGCCCTGTTGGTTGTCTATTATATTCTGATGGTGGCGCAGACAAAAATGGTTTGGCCTTTTTAAGGAAAAAATGCCGTGCGGTGATTTCGGCTTTTTTATGGTGTTTTGACTGAGGTTTAAGAATCGCAAAAAGAATTGCAATAAAAATTCCGATAGGGAGCATGTTGATATGTCTTGGATGGTTTTCGCCGTTATCGTTCATTATGCCGTTGTTTTCTATATGGTTGGGCGGGTGATGTTGCGTCCGTATCGTGAGCCTGCATCACGTGTGGCTTGGATGTTGGTGATCATTGGTTTGCCTATTTTGGGTGTGCTCTTATATTTGATGCTCGGCGAAACCAATATTGGCATCAAGCGTGTAGAGCGGATGCGATTGATTCGTGAAGACACGCTTAAAGTGATCGAACAATACGCCATTCCTGAAACCCTGCGTCAAGCCGTGCCTGAGCAATACCATCAAGTCTTTCGCATTGGGCATTCGATCAACGATTTTATTCCCGTTGGCGGCAATCATGGGGTCGTTTTGGCAGACTCGGAAGCAACCATTGAGGCGCTGGTCAAGGACATTGATGAAGCCAAAGAACATGTGCATGTGTTGTTTTACATTTGGTTGGCCGATGACAGTGGTTTGAGAGTTGCCGCTGCGCTGATGCGGGCGGCTCAACGCGGCGTGACGTGCCGAGCTTTGGCCGATGCCTTGGGCTCGCGCAGCTTGATTGGTTCAAGATATTGGAAACAAATGCAGGAGGCTGGCGTTAAGCTGGCTTATGCGTTGCCGATTGGCAATCCTTTTTTGCGCGCATTGGTTGGGCGCATTGATCTGCGCAATCACCGCAAAATCATGGTGATTGACAATCACATCACTTACTGTGGTAGCCAAAATTGTGCTGATGCAGCTTTTGCCCCTAAAGCAAAATATGCGCCGTGGGTGGATACGGTTGTGCGCTTCACTGGACCCATCGCGATTCAAAATCAATGCCTGTTTGCCAGTGATTGGGAAGGGGCCACACATGAAAACTTGGATTATATTTGGCAGGTGAAGCCTGACTTTGCTTCGCTTTCTTGTCCAGCACAAGTGATTGGCACAGGGCCGACCGAGCGTCACGCGGCGATGTCTGATGTGTTCTTAAGCATGATTGGAACCGCTCGGCGAGAGCTGATTATTACGACACCTTATTTTGTACCGAATGAGCCGCTGGTCAGTGCTTTATGCATTGCTGCTCGCAGTGGTGTCAATGTCACCATGACCATGCCGCAGCGCAATGATTCATGGGTGGTCGGTGCGGCCAGCCGCAGTTATTATCACCCATTGCTTAAAGCTGGGGTTCACATTTACGAATATGTCGGCGGGCTTTTACATGCCAAACTGATGACGGTGGATGGTGAGGCATCGTTGATTGGTTCTGCCAACATGGATCGCCGCAGTTTCGATTTGAATTATGAAAATAACATTGTATTGTATGACCCAGAGTTAACGAAAGAGATCGTTGCCCGACAGCAAAAATACATCCATTCATCGGTGCCTGTGACGATCGAAGAGGTCAATGCTTGGAGTAAAAGCAAGCAATTGTGGCACAATGCCGTGGCCACGATAGGGCCTGTGCTGTAAGCATCCCTGCCTCATCAAGCACCATGAAAACACCATGGTGTTTTTCGTTTCTTGTTGCTTCATGGTTGTTGATGAACCGTTGTGGGATAATCCAAAGCATTGGATTGAATGATTGATGTTCATTACCAGCTGATGATGTGAATCAGATGGCGTGAATCAGATGATGTGAATTCGTTCCCATGCGCCTGCATGGGAACACTATTTTAATTGAGCAAGCATGGGTGATTTGTTTGAAAATAATCAGCAAGGAAAGGGGAATGCGCCACTCCCTGAACGCTTGCGCCCGCATACTCTTGACGAAGTGGTGGGGCAGTCACATTTGTTGGCCGTGGGCATGCCTTTACAAGTGGCTTTTTCTCAACAACGTTTGCATTCAATGATTTTTTGGGGGCCGCCTGGTGTGGGTAAAACCACTTTGGCACGGCTGGTGGCACATTCATTTGATGCTTATTTTGTGGCTTTATCTGCCGTGCTTGCTGGTGTGAAAGAGATTCGCGAAGTGGTTGAGCAGGCGCAGATTTACCGTGCCCAAGGTCGGCAAACGATCTTATTTGTCGATGAGGTGCACCGTTTCAATAAATCGCAGCAGGATGCTTTTTTACCGCATGTCGAATCGGGTTTGTTGACATTCATCGGCGCAACAACAGAGAACCCATCGTTTGAAGTGAACAATGCCTTGTTGTCACGAGCCGCTGTTTACGTGCTTGAGTCGCTCAACGACGATGAGCTGAATACACTCATTACCCGTGCGTGTACACAAGCGCTGAAGGTCGACATTGATGATGCAGCGCGTGCACGGCTCATCCATGCCGCCGATGGTGACGCTCGGCGATTGCTGAATCAGCTTGAGCAAGTCGCACAAGTGGTGAGCAGTCAACATGGCAACACCATCACTGAAGCGCATGTCAAATCTTCGCTCGGTTCGACTCTGCGTCGGTTTGATGCAGGTGGTGATGATTTTTATGATCAAATTTCGGCCTTGCATAAATCTGTACGAGGCAGCAATCCCGATGCCGCGTTGTACTGGTTCACACGCATGCTTGATGGTGGTGCCGATCCCCGCTATCTCGCACGACGCATTGTGCGCATGGCGTGGGAGGACATTGGGTTGGCCGATCCGCGTGCGATGCAATTATGCAATGATGCGGCGCAAACTTACGAACGTCTGGGTTCACCGGAGGGTGAGTTGGCTTTGGCGCAAGCCGTGCTCTACTTGGCTGTGGCAGCAAAATCGAATGCGGGTTACATGGCTTTTAATCAAATGCGTGCGTTTGTCTCCAAAGAGCCTTCTCGCCCTGTGCCCAAGCATTTACGCAATGCACCGACTCAGCTGATGAAATCACTTGATTACGGCAAAAACTACCGTTATGCGCATGATGAGGAGGGCGCTTATGCAGCAGGTGAGCAGTATTTTCCTGACGGCATGGTCAATCCACCGAGTTATCAGCCCACAGACCGTGGCTTAGAAGGTAAAATAGGGGAAAAATTGCGCGGGCTGCGTGAACGGGATGAGGCCGCAAAAAAATCGAAGTAAGCTGGCTTGCTCCAATTGTTGGGCTTGCAGAAAAAGGGGATGCGATGATCACTGATTCATTAAATCACCAACTTCAAAATAGAGTAACAACCAAATATCACCGAATCAAATGGATTTTTTAAAATGTTAGACATTCAATTATTAAGAAAAGACACAACTGCTGTCGCTGAACGCCTCAAAACCCGAGGTTTTGATTTTGATGTGGATGGCTTTAATGCGCTCGAATCACAGCGTAAAACCATTCAAATGCGCACAGAAGAGCTGCAATCACAGCGTAATAAATTATCAAAAGAAATTGGTATTTTAAAATCAAAAAAACAAGATGCCGATGATGTGATGGCGCAAGTTGCAGGCATTGGCGATGAATTGAAAGCTTCTGCAGTGACACTCGAAGAGATTCAAGTGAAGCTGAACGATTTGCTTATGCGCATTCCAAATTTACCGCATGAATCTGTGCCACAAGGTAAAGATGAAGCTGAAAATGTCGAAATTTCACGTTGGGGTAGTCCTGCAACGTATGATTTTGAAGTGAAAGATCACGTTGCCATTGGCGAGGATTTGGGGATGCTTGATTTTGACACGGCGGCGAAGCTTGCAGGCGCACGCTTTTCATTCATGCGTGGTGGGTTGGCGAAATTGCATCGCGCACTCGCGCAGCTGATGTTGGACACGCAAACTGAAGTGCATGGTTATACCGAATGTTATACCCCTTATATTGTCAATGCCGACAGCATGTTGGGCACAGGGCAGTTGCCGAAGTTTAAAGAAGACTTGTTCTGGGTCAGTAAAGGCGGTGACGAAGAGGCACGAGAAATGTACTTGATTCCAACCTCTGAGATCCCATTGACCAACACGGTGCGAGACAGCATTGTGGCGGTTGAGGATTTGCCGATCAAATTAACTGCGCACACCCCGTGTTTTCGTTCCGAAGCGGGCAGTGCAGGGCGCGACACGCGCGGTTTGATTCGCCAACACCAGTTTGATAAAGTCGAAATGGTGCAAATCGTTCACCCAGAAAAATCGTATGAGGCGCTTGAAGAAATGCGTGGGCATGCAGAGAAAATCTTGCAATTGCTCGAGCTGCCATACCGTGTGGTTCAATTGTGCACGGGCGACATGGGTTTTGGGGCAACGAAAACCTATGACCTTGAAGTTTGGGTGCCTTCGCAAAATACGTATCGTGAGATTTCCAGTGTTTCCAATTGTGAGGCATTTCAAGCCCAGCGCATGCAGGCGCGTTTTCGTGTGGGCACAAATAAACCTGAACTTTTGCATACATTGAATGGTTCTGGATTGGCCGTTGGGCGTGCATTGGTTGCCTTACTTGAAAACCATCAACAAGCGGATGGATCGGTGCGCATCCCAGTGGCTTTACAACCTTATATGGGTGGTAAGACGGTGTTGTCGGCATAAAAAACAAAAAAAATCAATGGGTTGTAAACAAGCCGCTTTTTTATTTCACTGATATTCAATCGGCTTGTTTAAAAAAACGAACTTATTCTGTAATTTATTAGGAGTTTTTTTCAAAAACCCTTGCGCAACGCGCGGAAATGCGGCATAATCTCGTTTCTTCGCACATGGGGGTATAGCTCAGCTGGGAGAGCGCTTGCATGGCATGCAAGAGGTCAGCAGTT
>CALMCL010000144.1 GCA_937862905.1 uncultured Burkholderiaceae bacterium
CAATTCATAAATGGCATCAATCGCTGCTTGCATTTGTTCGTGGCCATAAACCACGGCGCCCAGCATGATTTCTTCTGATAACTGTTGTGCTTCAGATTCAACCATTAACACGGCTGCTTCAGTGCCTGCAACCACCAAGTCCATGCGCGATTTTTCGAGCTGACTGTATGTTGGGTTGAGGATGTATTCGCCATCAATGTAGCCCACACGTGCGGCACCAACAGGGCCCGCGAATGGAATGCCAGAAACGGCTAAAGCCGCAGAAGCAGCGAGTAACGCTGGGATGTCGGCATTGACTTCTGGATTAGAAGAAATGACTTGAACGACCACTTGCACTTCATTGTAAAAACCTTCTGGGAATAAAGGACGCAATGGGCGATCAATTAAACGGCTGGTTAAGGTTTCTTTTTCAGAGGGGCGGCCTTCACGGCGGAAAAAACCACCTGGAATGCGACCTGCCGCATATACTTTTTCGATGTAGTCAACGGTCAATGGGAAAAAATCTTGGCCTGATTTGGCTTGTTCTTTCGCCACAACTGTGGCCAAGACAACGGTTTCGTCCATAGACAAAACCACAGCCCCCGATGCTTGACGAGCGATTTGACCCGTTTCCATGGTGACGGTGTGTTGACCATATTGGAAGGTTTTGGTGACTTTATTGAACATTGTCATGTTGTGATTCCTTTTGATTAGGGTGGCTTTGCATCACGTTGACATGCTATTCCAAGAAATTTCATAAAAAGTAATAAAATTTCTTGGAATAACACCTGTCTAATGGTGACACTCAGCCGAATGGTGTTAACTTAAAAAAAGCAAAATGCCTGCATCGACAAGATACAGGCATTCTAAACAAGGCTGCGAATTACTTACGCAAGCTCAAACGTTCGATCAATGAGCGGTAAGCATCCGCGTCTTTGCGTTTGAGGTAGTCCAACAATTTACGACGGCGGCTAACCATTTTCAACAAACCGCGGCGTGAATGGTGATCTTTGTGGTTGGCTTTGAAGTGACCTGTTAAGTCATTGATGCGAGCAGTCAAAATTGCAACTTGAACTTCTGGTGAGCCTGTGTCGCCAGGAGCGCGTTGGTATTGTGCAACGATGTCGAGTTTTACGATAGACATGATGATTCCTAATAAAATTAAACTTGCGATAGTGGTGGTCTAACACCCCTTCGTGTGCGCCATAATTAGAGCAAAGGTGATTGTAACAGAATTCACCAATGAAGTAAATTTTTGTTGCTATAATGAGCCGATTGAGTACTTGTACTATCATTTAAAACCAATTGTAAAAGGCAAAGAATGTCTCAACCTGTATGGAAAACATTAGGCGCAACAGGGTCTCATGATGAGTCGGTTTACGTGGAGGGGGAGCGTGCTGAGGTGTATCCGCAATTTGCCCATCCACCTCGGCGAGTGCTGGACATTGGTTGTGCACATGGCAATGTGGGCTTGGGAATTAAACAAGCCTATGGTGAAGATGTGTATGTTTGGGGGGTTGAGTTGACGGAATCCTCCGCAGAGGTGGCTCGTACGCGATTGGATCGCGTGTCTGCTCATCCGGTTGAACAATTTTCCATTGAAGAGCTGGAGATGCTTAAAACAATGGACACCGTTCTGTTGCTTGATGTTCTTGAGCACATGTACAACCCATGGGAAACCTTGGCATTTTTGTCTAAGCACATCTCATCGGATGCGCAAATCATTGTGAGCTTGCCCAACATCATGAACATTGCCGTGATGCGTGATTTGACAGAAGGGTATTTTCATTACACGCCAACAGGCTTATTGGATGTGACGCACATTCGTTTTTTTACGCCTTATGAGATGAAACGGATGTTTTATCAAACCGGTTATCGCGTCGAATCTGATGTGTACATGTTGACTGCGCAAACAGAAGAAACCGTTCGTTGTCGACAAGGACCTTT
>CALMCL010000145.1 GCA_937862905.1 uncultured Burkholderiaceae bacterium
TGTATTACCCTATACCGCGAAGCAAATGTACGACCTCGTAGAGAAAGTTGAAGATTATCCGCAATTTTTGCCCTGGTGCGGCGGTGCCATCGTGCACTCGCGCAGCAACACGTCGCTCGAAGCGTCCGTGACCATTGCTTTTAAAAGCTTACAACAGACCTTTCGCACCAGCAATGTCAATGAGCCATACAAAACCATGACCATGCACTTCAAAGATGGTCCTTTTCGCTACCTCACAGGCACATGGCTATTTGTCCCCGTGGGCGATGACGATGGTGTTCGCGTTGAATTTGACTTGGATTATGAGTTTTCCAACAAACTTTTTGCCCTCGCCATTGGTCCTGTATTTAACTTAATTGCACAAACATTCATTGATGGTTTCATTAGCCGAGCGAAAGTACTGTATGCACGGTGAGATTCGAGTGAATGTGGTGTATGTGGCCGAGGATGGCACTTTATTTAACATGAATGTGGCAGTCAATCAAACAGCCTCGGTGCGCGACGCCATCCTGACCAGTGGTTTTTTAAATCAATACCCTCACCTGTCCATCGAGACGCTTCGTTTGGGCATCTATAGTCTGCGCGCAAGCCCAGATGATCGGCTGCATGACAATGACCGTATTGAAATTTATCGTCCTTTGCTCATAGACCCCATGGCTCGCCGTCGAAAAGTCGTGGATGAAAAACGCGATCCAGCCAAATGGCGGCGTGAGCGGTGATTGCAGCATCCACCCTTTGTCTTTTAAATCATGCCTCTAAAAACAGAGCCAATTCTCTGCTGAATGTGCGCGCGAATGGCACACCATTTGGCATGACGAACTTCGTAATACCGAATGGCAGCCAGCGCATCATCAAATGATTCATATTGCCCCATGTGAATCCATGCTGGGTTTTTTTCTATGGGTAAAAGTGCTGTTTTCATTCATCTCTCCGATTCATAATAGAAAATAAAAAGTGATCAATCCGATTGAAAAACAATTTTAACTTGTAAAATACAAATTAAATTTGTATTAACTATAAAGACCTGCCCCGCGTTTGTCAACATAAAAACGAGACAATTACAATTTATTTTTGTATAATAGCAACATCAATACAAAGGAGATTTGTATGTCTTTCGCGATTAATTTTAAAAATGTGCTAAAAAACATAGGTTTGGCTCAAAATCAAGCCGCTCAAGCACTCGGTGTGTCCGACAACACGTTAAGCAATTGGCTCAATCGAGGCATCATGCCCTCTTGGGATAATTTAGAGAAATGTGCTGCATTGGTGAATTTAAGCATGCAAGAACTATTGTTCAGCACGCCCATCCAATCAAATGACTACCTTGAAATCCCTGAATACAACATTCGCTTTTCTGCGGGACATGGGGCCATGTTATTCGAAGAAGGGGCGGCCGACAGCAGTGCCAGCTACCGAGAAGATTTTTTTATCAAGCAAAGTCTGAACCCCAAACAATGTGTCCGCGTTCGCGTTCAAGGCACTTCCATGCAAGGCGTGTTGTGGGATGGTGATGTGGTGCTCATCAACCGAGAAGAAACCCATGTCATCGATGGCAAAATCTATGCATTGCGCATTGGCGAAGAGTTGTACATCAAGCGTTTACAAAAAATCCCTGGGGGTCAGCTCAAGTTGCAATCAGAAAATCCAGATTATGATGACGTCACTGTCAGCATCGAAGAAGAAGTGGAAATTATTGGACGTGTCCGCGATAAATCAGGCCGTGGCGGCCTATAAAGAACAACTCAGTTGGGTGAATTTGCGCTTAAGAATCCATCCCAGTGGTATTTTATCTGCATTCCCTGTAAAATCACATCAATCAGATCCTGTCTGAAACGGCATCGAATCGGCTTCATCGCCTGTGTTGCCCCATTTATTTTGACTCAATCACCAAGGAATGTTATGTCTTCAGTACGCTTCACCACCAACCACGGTACTTTCGTCGTCGAACTCAATGCTGAAAAAGCACCCAACACTGTTGCCAATTTTATTGAATACGTGAACGCTGGCTTTTACAATGGCACCATTTTTCACCGTGTCATTTCCAACTTCATGATTCAAGGTGGTGGTTTTGAAGCTGGCATGAAACAAAAGCCAACCAATGCCCCCGTCAAAAACGAAGCGGACAATGGTTTGAAAAATGATGTATACACCATTGCAATGGCACGCACATCAGACCCACACTCTGCGACAGCCCAGTTTTTCATCAATGTCACAAACAATGATTTCTTGAACTTCTCTGCTCCGACATCACAAGGCTGGGGTTATGCGGTATTTGGTAAGGTCACAGAAGGCACAGACATCATTGACGCCATGAAAAAGGTAAAAACCACCCGTGCGGGCGGTCACTCTGATGTACCTGTTGAAGACGTCATCATCGAAAAAGCCGAAGTCATTTAATACAGCAGCCGTTCAACATGAACACACCTCACCCCGCTCACACTCGCCCTCTGGAAACGCAATACCCAAGCGAGTTGAACGGGGTGTGTTTCATTTCGGATTTGCATTTGTCGGTAGACATGCCGCGCACATTGACGCAATTCGAGCATTTTTGCCAAACCATCGCACCGCAATACAGCGCTTTGATTATTTTGGGCGATTTGTTTGAGTTTTGGATTGGCGACGATGTGGCACACGAAAACCCTGCTGCTCAGCGGTTCATCAAAGCCGTTTCCGCCCTCACCCAACGTGGTTTATTTGTGGGTTTTATGGTCGGGAACCGCGATTTTCTTGTGCGCGACGCGTATTGTCGGCTGGCACGCATGACGCCATTGCCTGACCCTTGTGCGATGAAAATCAACGGTCAAGCCGTTCTGCTCACGCACGGTGACCTTTTATGCACCGACGAAAAGGGTTATCAACGTTTTCGCCGCATTGTTCACCTGAACTGGGTGCAAAACGTATTCCTCAAATTGCCTCAGTCGTGGCGCAATGGGCTGGCGCAAAACATCCGCAACAAATCCAAGCGACGCGAGTACAGCGTTCAGCACGGCAATATGCCTGCACAAAACATCCCTGCTAAAACGGCCGCTGCGTGGTTTGAAAAATTTGCCGTGCGTTACATCATCCACGGTCATACGCATCAACCCAGCACGCACCTGACTTACGACAGCACCCGCATCGTTCTGCCTGACTGGGAATGCGAAAACCCAGCCCACACTCGTTGGGGCTACATCAGTTG
>CALMCL010000146.1 GCA_937862905.1 uncultured Burkholderiaceae bacterium
AGGATTCGAACCTTGGACCCCCTGGTCCCAAACCAGGTGCGCTACCGGGCTGCGCTACACTCCGACAAGAACGACATTATAGCCAACCTGATTTTATTTGGCAAGCACTAAAACAAAAAAAACCATTTATTTTATAAAGATGACTTCCAAGCTAAAAATGAGCACATGAATTCATCAGCTTTTTGAAATCGAGTCTTCTTTTAATTGATTTCGCGCACGAATAGAGGAATACAGCGACCCACCAATTAAAATCAAGCCAATTAAACCCGTAATCGTTTCAGGAATCTCATGCAATGCACTAGCAAACATTAATAAAGCCAAAGCCAAAATAGCCCAATGTGCGCCATGTTCAAGGTAAACATACTCACTCAATGTATCGCGCTTAACAAAAAACACCGTCATCGAACGCACCCATTGTGCCCCCACACCAAGCCCCAACATGATGATGAAAATATCTTTACTGATCGCAAAGGCTCCAATGACACCATCAAAGCTAAAAGAGGCATCTCGCACCTCTAAAAACATGAATGTGGAAACAGCGGCTGCAATGCCTTTTTTTAAAGCACCTGAGGTGTTCTCCGCATCTTCGCCTCCCAACACATCGCCCAGCCCACCTATAAAAATATAGGCCACAACCCCCAACACACCTGCCAGCAATCCAGCATAACGCTTTTCAACTGGCAAATTGAACACCACAATAAGAGCCAGCAACAAGGACACGCCAGCGGCAACCATAGACAAGCGCCCCATTTGTGCAAGGCGACGTTCAAAACCGCCCAGCCAATGAATATCTCGCTCATGATCAAACAGCCAAGTCAACGCCACCATCATTAAAAAACCACCACCAAACAACATGACCTCAATGTGATGCGCATGCAAATGCTCGCTATACACTTCTGGCTGATTAACGGCCAATTGATACACCTGTGCAAACCCAAGCCCTGTTGTCAAAGACACAATCAACAGAGGCAACAATAAACGCATGCCGACCACACCAATTAAAAAGCCGATCGTTAAAAACGCCGTGCGGAATGCTGCCGTTTGCTTTTTCAGCACCATCGCATTGACCACAGCGTTGTCAAACGAAATTGAAATTTCAAATAAACATAAAATTAAGGTAGCAGAAAATCCCGCCACACCACCAATTTTATAAGCAACGGCCAAGGCCACGATGCTGATCAGCCAAGCCCCCCAGAACTCCTTGAACATCACATGCGATGCATTTTTAATATTCATATTTTTTCCCAATCATTTCTCAATCCAGCCCATCATTTAAAATATTTTTTCCACGGCACATATTATGCCTTACTTTTGCAGGCAAGGCAGCGCTTGGTATGGAGAGATAAAAAAGAGAGCCTCAGCTCTCTTTTTTATCTTTCAATCGTTTCGAAAGAGGTTTTTTTAACAAACAACATTCCAACTACTCAATGAAACAAGATCACAAAGCTGCTTTCAACAAACGCCCCATTTCAGAAGGGTTTTTGGTGAC
>CALMCL010000147.1 GCA_937862905.1 uncultured Burkholderiaceae bacterium
AAAAAAACCGCCAACAGAAGTGGGTTACATTGTGATGGCTGCACAAGATGCACCGATGCACACTGAGCTGTCAGGGCGAGTGGTGGCATATCGAACGGCAGAGGTGCGACCTCAGGTCAATGGTTTGATTCGTTCTCGACTGTTTCGTGAGGGGGGGGATGTCAAGGCGGGCAGTCCATTGTATCAAATTGATGCCAGTACGTATCGTGCGGCAATGGAAAGCGCACAAGCCAGTTTAAACAAAGCCCAAGCCTCCCTGCGAGCAACACAACTAAAAGCGCAACGTTACAAAGATCTGGCTGCAATTAAAGCCGTCAGTCAGCAAGATTACGACGATGCACAAGCGGCTTTCAAACAAGGGCAAGCGGATGTTGCCGCTGCACGTGCCAATTTAAACAGTCAACAGGTCAATTTAAATTACACCACGATTACGGCCCCCATCAGCGGGCGTATTGGTAAATCAGCCATCAATGAAGGTTCTTTGGTGACCGCCAGTCAAGCCACGGCTTTGACCACCATTCAACAATTGGATCCGATTTATGTGGATGTTTCACAATCGGCATCAGATGCCTTGCGTTTACGCGAGGCTTTGCAATCAGGCAATGTGAAAAGCAATGGCCGTACGGCGGTTAAGCTCATGTTGTCGGATGGCAGCGAGTACGGCTCGACAGGGACGTTAAGCTTCGCTGATGCAGCCATTGATCAAACATCTGATTCAATTGCTTTGCGCACAGTATTTGCCAATCCACAGCGTACTTTATTACCGGGCATGTTTGTGCGCATTGTGCTCGACAACACCACATTACTTAATGCACTGTTGATTCCGCAAAAAGCCTTGTTGCGCGATGCGACAGGTAAGGCGATGGTGTGGGTGATTGATGCCGATGGCAAGATTGCTCAACGCATGGTGACCACGGGACAGGCGATTGGCAATGATTGGTTGGTGCGTGAAGGTTTGCAAGCCGGTGATAAAGTGGTGGTCGATGGTTTTCAAAAAGCCCGTGTGGGTGATGCAGTGAATGGTGTTTTGGTTGCCAATGCAGCCAGTGCTGGCGATGTATCGGTAAAAAATGCGGCGACCGCATCAAGCAATTCAGCCGCAGCTGCTGCCAATTCAACCCAAGGGAAATAATCATCATGGCTCGTTTTTTTATTAATCGCCCCATTTTTGCATGGGTGTTGGCGATCATCGTCATGCTGGCCGGGGCGATGGCAATTAAAAATTTAGCGATTGCGCAATATCCACAAATCGCTCCCCCCACCATATCGGTCAGCGCCACATACACAGGGGCGTCTGCCCAAACGGTGGAAGACAGCGTCACCCAAGTGATTGAACAAAGCATGCAGGGTTTAGATGGCTTGGCGTACATGTCATCAACCAGCTCTGCAGACGGTTCGGCGAATGTCACACTGACCTTTAATAACGGTGTGAATGCTGACACCGCACAAGTTCAAGTGCAAAATAAAGTCTCACAGGTGAGTTCAACCTTGCCGAGCTCGGTTCAACAGGTGGGTGTGACGGTGACCAAATCGTCATCAGGCTTCTTGGAAGTGGTGGCTTTTACCTCCAAAGATGGTCGATTAAACAATACGGATTTGGCCGATTACGTGGCATCGAATATTCAAGAGCCTTTAAGCCGTGTGCAAGGCGTGGGCAGCACACAATTATTTGGCGCGCAATATGCCATGCGCATTTGGCTGGATCCCGATAAGCTTGTGCAATACAAATTGACGGCTCAAGAAATCATCTCTGCCATTGGTGCCAAAAACACCCAAGTGTCAGCAGGTCAAATTGGTGGTTTGCCTGCGGTGGATGGGCAACAAATCAATGCGACCATCACGGCACAAAGTAAGTTGAAAACGGTGGATGAATTCAAAAACATTGTGTTAAGCACGCAAACCAGTGGTGCCCAAGTGCGCTTAGAGGATGTGGCGCGCATTGAGCTTGGCAGCCAGTCGTATAACAGCAATGCGAAATACAATGGCCAGCCTGCGGCTGCAATGGCGATCAGTTTGGCCACGGGTGCCAATGCATTGGATACCGCCAAACGGGTGACGGCGAAGCTCAATGAGTTGTCAAAAACATTCCCTGATGGTGTGGAAATCCACACACCTTATGACACCACACCATTTGTCAGTCTGGCCATTAAGGGTGTGGTTGAGACATTGCTTGAAGCCGTTGTTTTGGTTTTTTGTGTGATGTTCTTGTTTTTACAAAACTGGCGTGCAACTTTGATCCCAACAATTGCCGTGCCTGTGGTGTTGTTGGGCACGTTTGGCGTGCTGTATGCGAGTGGATTCACGATCAACACATTGACCATGTTTGCGATGGTTTTGGCGATTGGTCTGCTGGTTGATGATGCGATTGTGGTGGTTGAAAATGTGGAACGGGTGATGAATGAAGAAGGGCTGTCACCACACGATGCCACGATCAAGTCGATGGATCAAATTGGCGGTGCATTGGTCAGCATCACGACTGTATTGAGCGCGGTGTTCATCCCGATGGCATTTTTTGGTGGCTCCACAGGGGTGATTTATCGTCAGTTTTCCATCACGATTGTTTCAGCGATGGTGTTGTCGGTGTTGGTGGCGATGGTCTTGACGCCTGCACTTTGTGCCACTTTACTCAAACCTGTGGAAAAAGGTCATGTGCTGGCCGATAAAGGATTTTTTGGTAAATTCAATCAATTGTTTAATCGTGGTCAAGCCAAATACACGGGACAGGTGGGGCATATTTTGTCGCGCAGCCGCCGTTACATGTTGATTTATGGTGCTTTGCTGTTGTTGATGGTGCTTGGATTCATGAGATTGCCATCGAGCTTCTTGCCTGATGAGGATCAAGGCATGTTGATGGTGTCGGTACAGTTGCCTGCGGGTGCCAGCGCAGAACGCACCAATGTGATTTTGAAGGAAGTGGAGCAGTACTTTCTAAATGAGCAAAAAGGTTCGGTGGATTCTTTGATGACCATCAATGGTTTCAGCTTTTCGGGTTCGGGTCAAAACATGGGCTTTGCGTTTATCAAGCTTAAGCCATGGGATGAACGCGGCGCAGCGAACCAAAAAGCCAGTTCGATTCAAATGCAAGCCAATATGGCGTTGTCTAAAATTCGTGAGGCCAATATTTTTGCCATGTCGCCACCAGCGATTCAAGGTTTAGGTAACTCTTCGGGTTTTGAAATGAAATTACAAGACACGGCAGGTTTGGGGCACGAGGCTTTGATGCAAGCGCGCAATCAATTTTTGGGGGCGGCCAATCAAAACCCAAAATTGGTGGCTGTGCGTGCCAATGGTTTGGAGGACGGCCCGCAGTTGAAAGTAGACATTGATGAGGACAAGGCGGGTGCTTTAGGGGTGGCTTTGACCGACATACACAGCAATTTGTCGAGCACATGGGGCGGAAGCTACGTCAACGACTTTTTAGATCGTGGTCGTGTGAAAAAAGTATATGTTCAGGCCGATGCGCCTTATCGCATGAGTGAGAATGATTTGAGTCGCTGGTACATTAAAAACAGCAGTGGAGCCATGGTCGCATTTTCATCTTTCGCCAACAGCTCTTGGATCAATGGTTCTCCGCGCTTGGAGCGTTACAATGGTTTACCCGCGATCAGCATCACAGGCAGCAGTGCACAAGGTGTTTCAACAGGCACAGCGATGGATGAAGCAGAAAAAGTGGTGGCTGCATTGCCTGCTGGCGTGACCTCGGAGTGGTCTGGCATTTCATTGCAAGAAAAATCATCGGGCTCGCAGGCGACATGGCTGTATATCATCTCAATTGTGTTCGTATTCCTGTGTTTGGCAGCTTTGTATGAAAGCTGGAGCATCCCTTTTGCCGTCATCATGGTGGTGCCTTTGGGTTTGCTGGGGGCGATTGCTTTGGCACTGATCAGTGGTAAGTCAAATGATGTTTACTTCAAGGTGGGCTTGTTGACCACAGTCGGCTTGGCTGCAAAAAATGCCATTTTGATTGTTGAATTTGCCAAGGCGGAGTTTGACCGTGGTCGCCCCTTGCGTGAAGCCGTGTTGGATGCAGCACGCTTGCGCCTGCGGCCGATTTTGATGACCTCATTTGCATTCATCCTTGGGGTGCTGCCCATGATGCTCAGCAGCAGTGCGGGTTCTGGCGCTCAGAATGCATTGGGCACCGCTGTGGTGGGTGGGATGATTTCAGGCACCTTTTTGGCGATCTTTTTTGTGCCTTTGTTTTTCGTGTTGGTATTGGATTTTGTGCAAAACAAATGGCAGAAGTGGATGCGGAAAAATGCAAGCACGCCACAATCAGTCAATCACACACAGGGCTGAAGCAATGAACAATAAACATACAACGCATTCATTTATGAGCAGTGGTTCGAAGCTCTCGGTGTCATCGATGGTCGGCATGGTGCTGCTGTCCGCCTGCTCCATGATGCCTGCTTATCAAGCACCTGCATTGCCCGTGCCTGCAAATTATAACGGCGGTACTGCTGCTGTGGTTGGGCAAGTGCTGGCTGCAGACTTGCATTGGCGAGAGGTTTATAAAGATGACAAATTACAGCAATTGATTGCTGCCGCATTAAACAATAACCGCGACATGCGCGTGGCCGTGTTGAATATTGAAAAAGCGCGCGCGCAGTATCGTGTGCAAGGTGCATCATTGTTTCCAACCATCAACGCCAGCGGCAATGAATCTCGGCAGCGTATTTCTGGTGACTTATCGAGCACAGGGCAGCCCTACATCAGTAGCTCTTATAGCACAAGCGTGGGTTTTAGTTCTTTTGAACTGGATCTTTTTGGACGGGTACGCAGTTTAAAACAACAGGCTGCGCAGGCTTTTTTAGCCACGGAGGCCAATCAACACAGCACAAAAATCAGCCTTATTGCTGAAGTCGCCTCTGCGTATTACACCTTGGCAGCAGACCAAGCTTTGCTTGCTTTGGCACAGCAAACGTTCAATACACAAGAGAATACGTTGAAATTAACGCAGCGCAAACTGGAGATCGGTGTTGAGAACCAATTGACCGTCAGCCAGCAACAAACGGCAGTCGAAGAGGCGCGAGCGGATGTGGCCAATTACACCGCACAGTTGGCCATGGATAAAAATGCTTTGGCCTTACTCGTTGGTGGAGAGGTGTCGTCAACTTTGTTGCCACCATTGATCACTGCATTTCCGAAAATTGACGTGGGCTTGCCCACAGGTTTGCCTTCGGATGTCTTGACTCGCCGCCCCGATATCATTTCCGCAGAACACAGTTTATTGGCTGCCAACGCCAACATCGGTGCCGCACGTGCAGCATTTTTCCCAAAAATTGCACTCACTGCGACAGCAGGCTCATCCAGTGGTGATCTGGCACGATTGTTCATGGGTGGCACTGGGGTGTGGTCTTTCGTACCATCCATCACGTTGCCTATTTTTGACATGGGCACCAATCGTGCCAATCTAAAAATTGCAAATGTTGAACGCGACATCAGCATCGCAACTTATGAGAAAACCATTCAAACTGCGTTTAAAGAGGTCTCTGATGCGCTGGCACAAGCAACAGGATTGCGTGAGCAAGTCAAAGCGTACGAAGTGCGTCAAGCCGCAGCACAGCAAAGTTTACAACTTTCTCAAGCGCGATTTAATTATGGGGTTGATGCTTATTTGACCGTGCTTGATGCCCAGCGCACACTTTACAGCACGCAAAAAACATTAATCAGCATGCAACTTGCACAATTGAATAATTATGCGAGTTTGTACAAGGTCTTGGGAGGTGGCTGGCAATGAACAGGTCATGTGTGCTTGGGGTTTGGGCGTGATTGTGGTGATTTTCATTGTAAGCCCCATTTTGAAATGATTTGAAGATCTGAGTAAAATCGATAACGCCAAAAAAATCACAAAGCAACATTTGCTTGTTATGGACTTTTCTAAAATGCAATGAATCAACGAATAAGATGAAGCAATTGACGGAATGAGGCAATTAAAAGTCTAAAACACCAATAAAAAACCAGCACATGGCTGGTTTTTTTATTGGGTATCACACATCAAGCTTTATGCAATTGTTCGATTTTGATTTTCCATTCTTTTGGCCCTGTTTCATGTACAGAAGTGCCGTTTGAATCCACTGCAACCGTCACAGGCATGTCGACCACATCAAACTCATAAATCGCTTCCATACCCAAATCAGCAAAAGCCAAAACTTTCGCATGTTTAACGGCCTTAGAAACCAAATATGCTGCACCACCCACAGCCATAAGATACGCTGCTTTGTGCTTTTTGATGGCTTCAATGCCACTTGGGCCACGTTCCGATTTGCCGATCATGACCGCCAAACCTGTTTGTGCCAACATCATTTCAGTGAATTTATCCATGCGTGTGGCGGTGGTTGGACCGGCGGGCCCCACGACTTCATTGCGCACCGGATCGACGGGGCCCACGTAGTAAATAAAACGGTTATTGAAATCAATTTCTG
>CALMCL010000148.1 GCA_937862905.1 uncultured Burkholderiaceae bacterium
TTTGTGGTGTTTTTGGGTCATCGACACACTTTAAGGGAGTCATACAACTGTGCCAGAGCTTCTAGCCATTCGCTGTAAATTTTTTAACACTCACCCGATGCCGATTGGGTTCAAGCCTTTGTCGCTCATGGCTTCTTCACGATCAATTGAATCATGACACCATTCAAGGGCAAGTTTTTCGGCATTTGATTCACCGTTTTACTGAACACATCAGTAAATAATGACCCCATGTTCAAGCTATTCTGATGACGCATGGCTTTTTGCTTTCGATTTTGCACGGTGTCACCCAAAGAAAAAACATGGAATGATGCAAAGACCGCCACGCACAATAAAACTCATTTGACTTTCTTCGTGCTAACACTCTTTTTAATGCGTTTAAACCAAACCACAGCGCATTATCACACAAACTTTTGCCCACTATGGCACAATAAGCCCTGCCTTTTTCCATTGCCATTCACCATGACTGAACCCCATTCTTTGACACCCACCATTAAATTTTGCAGCCAATGTGGCTCTGCCATTGAGTATCGGATTCCACCCGATGACAGCCGCCTGCGTGCAGTGTGCACTGTGTGTACCACGGTGCATTATGACAACCCCAAGTGCGTCGTCGGTACGATTCCATTTTTGGGTGATAAAATTTTATTGTGCAAACGTGCCATTGAGCCAGGGTATGGCATGTGGACGTTGCCAGCAGGTTTTATGGAGTGCGGCGAAAGTTTGGCTCAAGGTGCAGCACGCGAGACATTTGAAGAGGCATGTGCCACCGTTGACTTGATTGAGCCTGTTTACAGTTTGGTGGACATTCCGCACATTGGGCAGATTCACATTTTTTTTCGCGCCCAATTGCGCGGTCATGATTTCGCTGCTGGGCATGAAACATTGGCCGTCGCCTTGTTTGCTCACGATGAGATTCCTTGGCAAGACCTCGCTTTTAACAGTGTCCGCGTCACATTGCAATCGTTCATCGCCGATGCTGAGCGTGCCGAGTTCACCACCCATCACCATGTCCGCACACTGACGTCCAGCTAAGGTGCGAGCACATGTCCACGCACATCCCCTATGTCACTGCACCTGAAGACCTACCCAGCCACATCGCCATCCTCAACGGCGCCCCCAACT
>CALMCL010000149.1 GCA_937862905.1 uncultured Burkholderiaceae bacterium
TTTTAACCCATTGGACTCGTCCAATTCATCGAAAAATAGGAAATTTATGTCAAACCCATCATGGTTGAATGTATTGCGTTGCCCGCAATGTAAAGGTGAATTGACGCAAGCGCAGCATGAAGGCGCAGCAGGTTTAAGTTGCGCTGCTGATGCCTTGTTTTTCCCCATTCGTGACGGCATGCCAATCATGTTGATTGAGCAAGCCATCGCATTGAATGGTGTTACAGATGTTGTCGCTGACGCATCATGAATCACGCATTCCATGTTGTCATCCCCGCCCGCATGGGCAGCACGCGTTTTTTCGGTAAACCTTTGGTTGACATCGCAGGGCGTGCCATGGTGCTGCGGGTTGTTGAACAAGCCCTCGCTGCGGGGGCGGACAGCGTCATCGTTGCCACCGACCACGAGGCGATTTTCAAATGCGTGACCGATGCGGGCTACCTTGCGCACATGACCGATGCCGACCACCCGTCGGGTACGGATCGCATTGCGCAAGTGGCTGTCGAAAGGGGATGGCATGACAATGACATCGTGGTCAATGTACAAGGCGATGAGCCTGCGATCGAGCCCGACTTGATTGCCGCTGTGGCGGCCAGCTTGCATGCTTCAAGCGACAGCGTCATGTCCACAGCCGCTCATGCGTTGAGCAGTGCTGCTGATTTTTTGAACCCCAACATCGTTAAAGTGGTGATGGATGACGCCAACCGTGCATTATACTTTTCACGAGCCCCCATCCCTTACCCACGCGACGCCATGCGGGCGACACATGGTGAGACGCTCACAGCATTGCCCCACGATTTACCCGCCCTGCGTCACATGGGGATATATGCCTATCGGGTTGGCTTCTTGAAGCAATATGGTCAGTTGCCTGTCAGCATTTTGGAGCAATATGAGAGCCTTGAACAGCTTCGGGTCTTGGCCAATGGCCACAGCATCTCTGTTCATGTCAGTGATGCCGCCGCTGCACCAGGGGTCGATGAACCCACCGATGTGGCATTGGTCGAAGCGTATTTGCAAGCGCGAGCGGGTCGCTGAACTTGACCCGCAGGCCAGACTGCGGTAAGGTTACGGGTTAAAGGGGTTGCAAGACTCATGCCCAACGTGCTGGAGACGCACGGTAAAAATTTATAAATTGTTGAGGACATCATGCGTATTATTCTTTTAGGGCCACCTGGCGCAGGCAAAGGCACTCAAGCCACTTTCATTAAAGAGAACTTCAGTATCCCCCAAATCTCAACGGGCGATATGTTGCGTGCCGCAGTCAAAGCAGGCACACCGCTCGGTATCGAAGCAAAAAAAGTCATGGATGCAGGTCAACTTGTCTCTGACGATCTGATCATCAACCTTGTTAAAGAACGTTTAACCGAGAGCGATTGTGCACAAGGTTACTTGTTCGATGGCTTTCCACGGACGATTCCGCAAGCCGATGCCATGAAGGATGCCGATGTTGCGATCGACTACGTGCTTGAAATCGATGTGCCTGCTGAAGAAATCATCCTGCGCATGAGCGGTCGCCGTGTGCATGAAGCTTCAGGTCGCACTTACCACATTGTCTTTAACCCGCCGAAAGTTGAAGGCAAAGACGACGTGACCGGTGAAGACCTCATCATTCGTGCCGATGACGTGGAAGCAACCGTGCGCAAACGCCTGGATGTGTACCAAGAGCAAACGCGCCCATTGGTTGACTACTATGGCAAGTGGGCGGACAGTGGTGATGGGAAAGCCCCTCAATACCGCAAAGTGTCAGGTCTCGGTGCTGTTGAAGACATTCGCACCCGCATCATTGACGCTTTGAAATAAGCTTTTTTCGCTGTCATTTGGCGAATCAAACCCCAGTCCATGTGACTGGGGTTTTGTATTCAATGACCCAAAAAGGTGCTGTTTCAAAGCCAAGGGTTCGATTTTATGGGCACGTCCGCTTGTTATCCTATTTCATGCGACATGGGTGCGAGGGTACGATGGGTGCGGTCGCTTGACTTCCTTTGTAAGGAGGTTGGTTTGACTTTAAACGCAATCTACCCCAAACACAATCTGTTTTCTCGCGTAAAATCTCAACCTAAATTTCTTAACAGTTTCTTAACAGCATCTTTTGAGAAGTCGCAGTCACATCAACGCTGCATCAGACACATCAAGTTAAACTCAAGCAAAGTAAACCATGATCCACACAGACAACACAGAGCACAACACACAAGTCAATCCAGAAGCCCTCACGGATGAGGCTGCCAAAAGTCAAAATGCAGAACCAGCCGAGACTGGCTCTGCCGACACCCCCGTTTATGGCCACATCAAAAGCTTTGTTCATCGAAAAGGGCATTTTTCAGAAGGCCAGCGCCGCGCTTATGAGACCATGCTGCCAAAATTTGGCATTCCCTACGATAAAGTACTTAAAAGTGCAGCGGATTGGGCGGCAGTTTTTGGCAATGACAACCCCATCGTGCTTGAAATCGGCTGCGGCATGGGCGAAACCACCGCAAAAATTGCCATGCAAAATCCAAATATTAATTACATTGGCGTAGAGGTTTTTACCTCCGGTGTGGGGGCTTTACTTAAGCGCATTGAGGACAATAACATCACCAATTTGCGCGTGATGCAGCACGATGCCGTTGAGATTGTGCGTGACATGATTGCCCCCGAAACGCTCTCGGGTGTACATATTTATTTCCCTGACCCATGGCACAAAGCCCGCCACCACAAGCGTCGCCTCATTAAGATTCCTTTTGTGTACGAACTGGCCAAACGATTGCAACCACAAGGGTATATCCATTGCGCAACCGACTGGGAAAATTATGCAGAGCAGATGATGGAAGTTTTTAATTCTGTAGATTTGTTAACAAATTACAACAAAAAGGGTGGTTTTATCCCGCGTCCCGACGCAAGACCGCTGACAAAGTATGAAAATCGTGGAAATAAACTCGGTCACGGTGTATGGGATGTACTTTTTTTAAAAAGTGAGATATAATTTTTACCAGTGTAACTATATCAAAGGTGGAGTTAATATGAACGGTCGTTTGCTGAATAAAAAATTGCATAATCAATTGGGCTTTACCCTTTTGGAGTTGTTGGTGGTGATCGCCGTGATTGGCGTGTTGGCGAGTTTGGCTGTGCCGCGTTTGCAGACTCAGATTCAACGTGCGCGCTTTGTTGAGGTGGTGAATGCGACGGGGCCTTTTAAAATAGCAGTTGAGGCTTGTGCACAGACTAATAATGGTTTGGCTGGTTGTAATGCTGGTGCTAATGGCATACCTGCTGCGACTGCTGCATCTTCTGGCAATGTTGCTTCTGTGGATGTGGCCGCTGGCGTGATTACGGCAACCAGTGTTGCTGCAAATTTCTCTGATGGTGCTACAACTTACGTTCTTACCCCAGGACTTGCTGGTGCAAACACTGCAAATGGTGTCACTTGGGCTGTTGATGGTACTAGCACTTGTCTTGCCGCTGCTTTATGTAGCCAATAATCACCTTTGTTGTATCAACAAAAGCCCATGAAATTCATGGGCTTTTGTTTTTAAATGTTTATGCTGTGCACTAGTAAAAATTAAGAACAGCCAAAGCAATGCAAAAATCACCGTCATTCTGGCGCACGCCAGAATCCAGTGGGCGCGAAGCGCACCTTGAGGAGACGCCTTTACGGTTAACAAATATTGCACATTTGCATGGATTCCTGTTTGCGCGGGAGTGACGGCGTTAGGCGTATAAAATATATTACTCTCTAGAAAAAACTTTTTGCTTTCTGTGTAACACAGCTCTTAATCGAAAATCTGAATCAACCCATCCAAACCCATGTGGTTAAAGCTGATCATGGCCTGCGCTTGCACGCGGGGTTTGGCGTGGTAGGCGACGGATAGGCCGCTGATGCCCATCATGGTCAAATCGTTGGCGCCATCGCCCATGCAGATCGCACTGCTGCTTGGGACATTGAGTGCGTCGCAGTGCGCTTGCACCGTTTCGGCTTTGATGTCGGCGTTGACGATGGTGCTGGTGACGCGGCCTGTGAGGCGGCCGTCGATGATTTCAAGTGCATTTGAACGGGTGTGGGTGAGGTGGAGGCGCTTTTGCACGGCATCGGTGAAAAAAGTAAAGCCACCCGAAACGAGCAGGGTTTGCAGGCCATTCGCGTGGGCGGCAGCGACCAATTGTTCTGCACCGGGGTTGAGTTGCAGGCGTTCGTCAAGGACGCGTTGCAGGATGTTGGCGTCAGTGCCCGCAAGGATGGCGAGGCGGCGGCGCAAGCTGTCATTGAAATCGGTGATCTCGCCGCGCATGGCGGCTTCGGTGATGGCGGCCACTTCGGCTTTTTTGCCGCACATGTCGGCCATTTCATCGATGCATTCGATGTTGATGACGGTGGAGTCCATGTCCATGGCCAGCAGTTTGAAGTCGGACCATGCGTAAGTGCGTTCGAGGCATGCGATGTCGATGCCCGCTGTTTGCGCTTCAGCGTTGAGGCGTGCACGAAGGGCGGGGTCGAACAGGGTGTTTTCTAATTTGACACAGTTTGGGCTGATGCGGCGCAGTTCACCAGGCAGGGCGTGGGTGAGTTGTGCGATGAGCGTGTCGGACAAAAGGTTGGGGTGTTGAAAAGTGATGTTCATAAGCTAAAAGTTAAATGGTTTTGGAATTGGTTTTTAAAATGATTGCAGTAATGTGGGCGGGGTGGTGCGTCAGGTGTGTGCATTGGGCTGAAGGGTTTGCGGGATGACATGGGGCAATTGCTTCACGATTCAAATGCGTTAACGATTTACTTTGCGATTTACTTTGTCTTTTGTGGTGATGAGCGTCATCTGAAATTCATCGATGCCCGTCCAGTCCGAATTGCTTGTGCGATTGACCCTCTTTTTTGAGTGTCATGGTCATGCGGTTGATCCACGTAGCAAGTGAATCGTCGCACCGTTTGCCACATGCTTTGATTGGCTGAGGGGCGAGCGAATCACGCTGTTGAGGGTTTATTGCAATGTGCTTGGTGACGGGGTGGGGCGTTTACCGCTCACGGTTTTCTGAGGTTCAGCGGTGGTTTTTGCTTCATCGCCTTCTCGTGTCCAATAAAAACGATCGGGGATTTTTTTGCCCATGCCCATGTTGATGCCATGTTTTAATGTTTGCCACGTGAACTCCAATCCTTCACCGACAGCCTGTGGGGTGGGTTGGCCGTGGGCGATGAGCGCGGTAATGGCAGCCGATAAGGTGCTGTTTGCACCCAGAAAAGAGTCGGGTAAGCGCACAAAAGCATCCGAGCGCAGCAGGCCGTCATCATGAAACAATTGGTGCACCACCTGTGGTTCAGGCGCAAAAGCATCGGTCAACAGCACGTATTCGCAGCCCATGCCGAGAATGGCTTGAACATGAGCGCGCGCAAGTGCAGCAGGATCGTTTTTGGCGATGCTGGAAAAATCGTGTTTGATTTCAGCCAATTGTGCCAGCAATGATTTTTGCGTGATCAGCAAATGCGTGTTGGGCACAATCAGCTCATGAATGGCGCGAATGATGTCGTCGGCATCGTTGTCCTCGTCATCGTCTGCGACGAGGATGGAGGGGGCAAGAATAACAGGTACTTGCGGGTAATCCGAAACGATTTCGGCGATCACGCGCACCATGTTGAGGTCCGGCAACACGCCGATTTTTATGGCATGAATCACCGAGTCTTCAAGCAGTGTGCGTGCTTGGTCGTCGATCCATTCGGCATCCAAAGGGCAAACCGCGTCCAATTGAGAAAAATCACCCGTTAATAAAGCAGTGGGGACAGTAAAAGCCGAGGCTTCCAAGCTGGCGCAGGTGAGTGCATCAGCAGCGATGCCCGCGCCGCCTGTGGGATCGTGGGCGTTGAAGCTCAAAACAATGGGGTAGCTCATGGCGTTCTCTTTATTGTTGGGCACAAAGTAATAAGCCGCCTTGTCATAGGCACTTTGTGCTTGTTAAGATCAGAGGTTTTGAGTGAGAAACTTTCACAAATCCAGAAAAAACACATCACAATCAACTCGTTCATCGGGTTGTGTGTAAATTCAATCTAAACATTCAAAACTTGAAAATTACGGCAAAAGCCCTATTTAAACACGGTCATTCGATGGTAATATTGTACCCGTTTGTGATGCGATAATGCGCATTTGAATGGATTTGGAAAATAAAAAAGGAATAACATGAAAACTTGGATGTGCTTAATTTGCGGTTGGGTCTATGATGAAGAGCTCGGTTCTCCAGAAGATGGCATTGCTGCGGGGACAAAATGGGAGGATGTGCCGATGAATTGGACTTGCCCTGAGTGTGGTGCGCGCAAAGAAGATTTTGAAATGATGGAAATATAAGCATTCACAAGCATTGATAAGCATTTATAAGAGCATTGGCCAATAAGCACGATCACAATTGATGCGACAACAATTGGCTGCAACAAACAGAAGCGTGCCTGCATTGACCGATGGGCTGAAAAAAGTAAAAACTACTTTTTTTGTTGATTTGTTTGGACTGGGACTGTCGGAAAAGCCCCACGAAAAATGCGCTAAAAAGCAAATCAACACCATAAAAAAATGCTAACAGATTGTTTTACTTGATTTCTTTAAGAAAAGCTTATACAATTGACCCTCTTTTCGCAATGGTGCGCAAAGAGGGTTTAAATTTAAGGAATATTCATGTACGCAGTCATAAAAACTGGTGGTAAGCAGTATCGCGTTATCGCTGGTCAAAAATTGAAAATAGAACAGATCACTGCTGACGTTGGACAACAAATTACCTTGAACGAAGTCTTGGCCGTGGGTTCTGGCGAAGGTTTGGTTGTGGGTACGCCGTTGGTGTCAGGTGCTTCTGTGGTAGCCAAGGTCTTGTCTCAAGGCCGTCACGACAAAGTTCGCATTTTTAAAATGCGCCGTCGTAAGCACTACCAAAAACGCCAAGGTCACCGTCAAAACTACACTGAAATCGTTATCGAAACAGTTAACGCTTAATCAGTTTTTTCGGCAAGTTTGATTTAACGCTGGTGTGCGAGCAGTGCATCGGGTTTAAAAATTATGTAAAGGATGTCATCATGGCACAAAAGAAGGGCGGCGGCTCGACGCGAAATGGTCGTGAATCGGAATCGAAACGCTTGGGCGTGAAAATGTATGGCGGTGAGCACATTGTTCCTGGCAACATCATCATTCGCCAACGTGGTACTGAGTACCATGCAGGTGAAGGCGTGGGCATGGGTAAAGACCACACTTTATTTGCTTTGGTTGAAGGCAAAGTGCAATTCGCAGTTAAAGGCGCTCAAAAACGCCGTACTGTAAGCATCGTGTCTTAATCGATTTGATTGCATTGCATAAAAAAGCCCCATGTTTGGGGCTTTTTTTGTGGGTGAACGTTTGAGTGCGTTTATAATGGGATGGATACGGGTATTTTTGTGAGCGATGTGGATGTGACTTGAGTGGGTTTTATGTCAAATCATGGCAGATCAGGCAAGAAATGGATAGTGTGGGCTGATTTTTCACAAGCCGCGCATGTCATTTCACTCTTTTCATAGGGTGGCTGATTTCATTGAAGGTGTATGAGGCTGAGGCCATCCGCTGTGTGGTGGCGCGCTGAGTTCATGTGGTGATGCATCACATGCCAAGTCGGATAAAAAAGCAGACATAAAAGAAGCAGACATTTTTTACAAAAATACCCAGAAATAACCAAAATAACACAATAAACAGATTGGATTAAACAATGAAATTCATTGACGAAGCAAATATCGATGTCATCGCGGGCAATGGCGGTAAAGGTGTGGCGAGTTTTCGTCGGGAAAAAAACAAACCCGATGGCGGTCCCGATGGTGGGGATGGCGGAGTGGGCGGCAGCGTGTATGCGCAGGCCGATGACAACTTGAACACATTGATTGATTACCGTTACACCAAGAAATTTTTGGCGCAGCAAGGTGAGGCTGGACGGGGTTCGGATTGCTATGGCAAAGGTGGTGATGACATCACTCTGAAATTACCTGTGGGCACGATGATCTATGATGGCGAATCAGGGGACTTGTTGCATGATTTGGCGGTCAATGGCGAGCGAATTTTGCTGGCGAAAGGCGGTGAAGGCGGTTTGGGTAACATTCACTTTAAATCATCGACCAACCGCACGCCACGCCAATCAACTCCCGGTACTGCGGGCGAGCGTTTTTCTTTGCGTTTGGAATTGAAAGTTTTGGCGGATGTGGGTTTGCTGGGCATGCCGAATGCGGGCAAGTCAACGTTGATCACGGCGGTGTCGAATGCGAAACCGAAAATCGCTGATTACCCATTCACGACGCTGCATCCCAATCTGGGCGTGGTTCGCACGGGCATTGAACGCAGTTTCGTGATTGCAGATATTCCGGGCGTGATTGAAGGTGCGGCGGATGGTGCGGGCTTGGGGCATCGTTTCCTGAAACATTTGCAGCGCACGCGTGTGCTGTTGCATTTGGTCGATTTGGCGCCGATGGATGAGCACACGGATCCTGTGTATGAGGCCCGTGCGATTGTGGAAGAGTTGCGCAAATACGATCCTGCTTTATATGACAAACCCCGCTGGTTGGTACTGAATAAGCTTGACATGATTGCTGAAGATGAGCGTGCCGAACGTGTGGCGGCATTTGTTGAAGCTTACGGTTGGGACGGGCGTGTGTTTCAAATTTCTGCGGCAACCCGTGAAGGCACGGAGGAGTTGATGCGCGAAGTGCAAAATTTCGTTGACCAAGTGAAGTTTGAAGAAGATCGTGCGAAACAAGAGCGCGAGCAAGCTGAAAAAGCAGCAAAAATCATTGCCGATCGGGAGGCACAAGTGCGCATGGAGCAGATCCGTGCCGCAAAAGCAGCGGCAATTGAGGCGCGCTTGGATCGACAAGCCCATTTGGATGGAGACATCGAGGGGCAGGCATGAGCGATTGGAATCTCGCCGCCGATTTAGCGACGGCTTCGGTTTTAAAATCGGCCAAGCGCGTGGTTGTGAAGGTTGGCAGCAGCCTTGTGACCAATGAGGGACGCGGTGTTGATGCCGATGCCATTGCCAACTGGGCGGCGCAGATTTCAGCCTTGCGTGCATTGGGTAAAGAGGTCGTGCTGGTGTCCAGCGGTGCCATTGCTGAGGGCATGAAGCGATTGGGTTGGCACAAGCGTCCAACCAATATTGACGAGTTACAAGCGGCCGCAGCGGTGGGGCAAATGGGTTTGGTGCAGGTGTATGAAAGCAAATTTGCGGCGCATGGCATCACGACTGCACAGATTTTATTGACCCATGCTGATTTGGCCGACCGTGCGCGTTACCTCAATGCGCGTTCGGCGATGTTCACCTTGTTGCGTTTGGGGGTGGTGCCGATCATCAATGAAAATGACACCGTCATCACCGATGAAATTAAAGTGGGTGACAATGACACGCTGGGTGCTTTGGTGGCGAATTTGATTGAGGCCGATGTGTTGGTGATTTTGACCGATCAAGCGGGTTTGTTCACCGCAGATCCGCGTAAAAACCCTGAGGCTGAGTTGATTCAAACGGCACCCGCAGGCTTGTTGACGCTGGAACACATGGCGGGTGGTGCAGGAAGTAATATTGGCACGGGTGGCATGTTGACCAAAGTGTTGGCGGCCAAGCGAGCCATGAAAAGTGGTGCGCACACGGTCATTGTCAGCGGTCGCGAGGCGCATGTGTTGCCGCGTTTGGCGAGCGGTGAACGAATTGGCACTGAGTTAACCGCCAGCGTGGCCTTGCTCACGGCACGCCAACAATGGTTGGCCGATCATTTACAGTTGCGTGGTCGGGTGGTGCTGGATGCCGGGGCGGTGCGTGCGGTAAAAGAAAGTGGGAAAAGCGTTTTGCCAATTGGTGTGCTGCAAGTGCTTGGCGTGTTTGAGCGCGGTGATGTGGTGGCCTGTGTTGATGAGGCAGGCGTTGAAGTGGCGCGCGGTTTGGTGAATTACAGCAGTGGCGATGCCGTGCGCATTGCCCGCCACGCCAGCGATGCTTTCGAACAATTGCTTGGTCGTGATGCGGATGAGGCGGAGTTGATTCACCGCAACAACTTGGTGCGGGCTTAATATGCCCAGTGGGATGTCGGCTTGGGATACTCCTGAGGCGCGTGATGCCTATTTTATGGGGCTTGCCTTGGAGGCTGCGCATTTGGCTTATGCCGCAGGTGAAGTGCCTGTGGGGGCCGTTGTGGTTTGTCAAGATGTCGTGGTGGCCACAGGGTTTAATCAACCCATCGGTTTGCATGATGCAACCGCGCATGCTGAAATGCAAGCTTTGCGAGCGGCGGGTTTAATGTTGCGTAATTACCGTTTGCCAGAATGTGAACTGTTCGTGACTTTGGAGCCTTGTTTGATGTGTGCTGGCGCGATGATGCATGCGCGCATCCGTCGGGTGGTGTTTGGTGCGTATGATCACAAAACGGGCGTGGCTGGGTCGGTGATGAACGTGTTTCAAAATGAACAAGTGAATCACCATACTCAGCCGGTCGGAGGGGTTTTGGCGGACGAGGCGCGTGCGGTGTTGCAGCGGTTTTTTAAAGAGCGGCGCATGGCTAAAAAAACAGCAAAAGGTCGGGTTGAGTTGTGAGGGGTGATGTCTTTGTATGATGAGATTGGATGGGGCAGGGCAGGTCTTTTGTTTTGGTGGTGTCCGTCTTGTCAATCATTCCATAGCACCACATAGTACACAGGCACAGTAGCTCAGCAAAGCCATAAAAAAAGCGAACCGTTGGTTCGCTTTTTTTATGCACTATGGTTTCGCAGGTTGTGCCACAGGCGGTTTGTAGACAAAAGGTGCCAGAGGGTCGGGGCCCGCAGGTGCTTTTGGTTTGGCCGCTTCTTTGACATCCGCTTCATTGACTTTTTCTGCGGCTTGACGCGCTTCGCTGTTGGCAGGAGGGACTGCATTGCTGTCGACCTTAAGCTCTTCAGGGGCTTTGTTGGTGTGTCCGCCGCCATCACCCGTGCTGCCACCGCCTGAGGACAGGTTGTTGCCACTGTCGAAGCTGTCAGTGCGGTTTTCAACTTTTTGTTTATTCAATGCGACACGCATGTAGTTCATCCAGATGGGCAGTGCCAATGTGCCGCCAAACTCGCTTTCACCCAGTGATTTGGGTTTATCAAAGCCCATCCAAGCAATGCCCACCAGTTTGGGTTGATAGCCATTGAACCATGCATCAATGGCATCGTTGGTGGTTCCTGTTTTGCCTGCAATGTCTGAGCGACCAAGTGCCATCGCCGCCCGCGCAGTGCCATTGCGCACCACGCCACGCATCAACGAGTCGGTCATGGCGGCATTTTTTTCGGTGATGATGCGGTTGGCGGGGTCGCCTGCTTTTTTCGGTTGTGCTTGCAAAATCACGGCGCCATTGCGGTCGACCACTTTGCTGATGATGTAAGGGTTGACTTTGTAACCCCCATTGGCAAAGACACCGTATGCGCCTGCCATTTGCCAGCTGGTGGTTTCAATCGCACCGAGCGCGACGGTTAAATATTGATCAATTCGGTTGGGCTCAAAACCAAAACGTGAGGCGTATTGACGGAAGTAGTCATTGCCCACACTTTGAAGCAGGCGGATGGACACCATGTTGCGTGAGCCTGCCAATGCTGCGCTTAAAGGAATGGGGCCCAAAAAGCGACCATCTGAGTTTTGTGGCGTCCATGAGCCCACCTTGATTGGGGTGTCATCCACAATTGAGTTTGGTGTGAGGCCCAGTTTTTCCATGGCAGATGAGTAGACAAAGGGCTTGATGCCTGAGCCTGGTTGGCGGTAGGCTTGTGTGACGTGATTGAATTTGCTTAAGTTGAAGTCAAAGCCGCCGACAAGTGCGCGAATGGCGCCATCTGTGCTGGACATGGCGACGAATGAGGCTTGCACTTCGGGCACTTGGGCGATTCTCCATGTGGCGTCGTCTGTGGATTCAACCACTCGAATGACAGAGCCCACTTTGATGGCGATTTTGCTGGACGGGTTGAGTGCACCTCGAGCCAATCCTAAACCTGGACCTGTGATGCTGATGTTTTCACCATCGGCCAAAATGGCTTTGATGGCAGTGCTTGATACACCCGTGACAACCGCAGCACGCATTTCATCAAAATCATTGTGTTCATCAAAAATTTTGTCGAGTGCTTTGGTTTGTTCTTCAGGTTTACTTGGTAAAGGGTAGGTGGCTTCTGGGCCATGATAACCTTTGCGACGATCATAACTGATGACTGCATTGCGCACGCCGTTGTAGGCGGCTGTTTGTTCTGTGCTGTTGATGGTGGTGTAGACTTTTAAGCCTTCTGTGTAAGCGGCTTCTTTGTAGCGGTCAAACATCAGTTGGCGAGCCATTTCAGCAACGTATTCAGCATGAACTGCATATTGTTGGTTGATTGAAGCGGCCTTGGTGTCTACGACACGAACGACTTCGGATTTTGCTTGTGCATATTCGGCATCCGTGATCATGTTCAACTCGTGCATGCGTTGCAGGACGTATTGCTGGCGGGATTGTGCGTTGGCACGGTTGCGAATTGGGTTGTTGGCACTGGGTGCTTGTGGCAGCGCGGCGAGCATGGCCGATTCAGCAATGGTGAGGTCTTTGAGCTCTTTGCCAAAGTAAATGTCTGCGGCGGCGGCAAAACCATATGCACGTTCGCCCAAATAGATGTGATTCATGTAGCGTTCAAGAATTTCATCTTTGGTCAGGTTGTTTTCAATTTTGACCGCCATCATGGCCTCATAGGCCTTACGAGACAGCGTGCGTTCATTGGTCAAAAAGAAGTTTTTAGCCAATTGTTGGGTGATGGTGGATGCACCTTGGGGTTCACCAGGATGCAGGATGTTATTGACCACCGCGCGGGCAAGGCCGTAGTAGTCGACCCCGTGATGCTCATAAAAGCGTGCGTCTTCAATCGCTAAAATGGCGTTTTTCAGGTGCGTCGGGGTGTCTTTGAATGATGTGGGTTTACGCCGTTCTGCACCAAACTCGCCAATCAGTTGGCCGTCTTCGGTGTAGATTTCCATGGCCATGCGGGGTTTGTAGTCTTTTAACGTATCAACCGGTGGCAGTGAGGGCCAAGCCATGGCGATGAAAATGGCCGCCACAATGGGCAGGATGATGGCACCGAATACGCCCATCAACATCAAGCCCTTCACAATACGCCACAGCAGAGCCCCTTGTTTCTTTGGCTGCTTTTCGCTGGGTTCGGGTGCGTTTTGCACGGGTGTTGGGGTGTTTTCTATGCTCATTGTATGTGATTTTTATACTTAAAAGTTAGGTCAAGGCAACGCTGCTTATTGTATACTCGCACGGGTGCTTTGTGTCATAAAGCGACTAAAAAAGTAACAGGGGGTTTGTGTGCCCTGTACCGTTTGAGCGACATCGTCGCACTAAAATCCAACTAAAGGTTAACTTTTGTTCAATTGGCGAATTTTTGATAAAAAACGCACCATTTTAGCCGTGCAGCTCATTGATAATGAGCTGCGGTATGTGTTTTGCCAAGGTGCGCGTGTTTTTCATTCAGGTTCAATGACACTCCCTGCTGATGTGGTTGCAGGTGGCCGGTTGTTGTCTGCTGAACATTTGGCTCCTCTGGTGAAGCCTTGTCTTAAGGGTTATGTGGGGCAGGTCGCGGTGATGTTGTCTTCAGATGTCGTGCATGCACACATGCTGACTTTGCCCAATGGTTTGAACCAAGAGGAACTGGATTATCAGGTCGCTCGGCACATCACGCAGACATTGGGTTTGTCGATGTCCGATGTGTATTATGATTGGTCGCGATTGGGGTTTAAAAAGTCGGCAGCTGAGCAAAATGTTTTGTTGGCTGTTGCGCGCCAGTCGGACATTGCACCTTATGCCCATGTGTTTGGTGAAAATTGGCGCATTCGCTGGGTGTCACCAGAAAGCTTTGTTTGGGCGAATGCTTTTCCTGAAAATAAGTCGCCATATGTTGTGCTGAGGGTTGAGTATGCTCAATTATCTGTGTGGCATGTGGATGGTACAGGGCAAGCGCATTATTTCAGCCGTCGGTTTGATGCCAATATGATGGCGCAAGCTGGGTTTGTGTATGAGACCGATGTGAATGGTGGGGCAGCGGCCGTTCGTTTGCCACTGCGTTTTGTCATTGAGGAGGTGTCTTCGGCCATGATGCGCTGGTTGGGCGGGGATGGGTTACGTCATGTGGGCGTTGTGTATGGCCTCGGCGGAGGGGTTGATTGGTTGTCGGCGCGTGCGCAATTGCAACAGAGGTTGGGTTTGCCCGTGCGCGCAGTGATTGAGGCCAAGGTTGTTGGGTTTGATAAGGACGAAGATGTGGATTGTTTTGGCGGCCTTTGGCATTTGGCGCAACAGGTGCAATCATGAGCCAACATTTTTTAAATTTGTGGCCTGTGGATGCCCGAGAACGGGTTGATTCTCGACGACAGTTGTTGTTAGAGTCTATTTTGTTTGGGCTGTTGGTGGTTTTATTCATCACAGCAGTCAGTGCTTGGGTCACATGGCGCACGACGCAAGTTCGCGCGGTGAATGCGGAATTGAGTCAAGCGCAACATCTTTTGCAAGGCAAAAACGAGGTGGGGGATGTGGCTGGATTGCATGATGCCAAGGTGGCTCGGTTGCAGAATGAATGGCGGGCGCAGCGGTCTGGGCAGTTGAATTGGTTGGTGGCTCTGGCTGAGGCTTCGAGCGGTGAGGTGAAATTCATTTCAGTGAAGCAGTCGAATGCGAATCTAACCATCACGGGACAAGCAAGTGATCCTGAGGCCGTAAAAAATGCGATGAACTCATTTGCTTCTAACATGAATCACTATAAGTTGTTAAAGCTCACTTTGCTTGAAAATAAAAAAGCAGGTGCGGAGGCGACTAAAAAAGGAGCTGAGCAAAGCCAATGGTTGTTTGGTGCAGAGCTGGGTACACCTGTGAGTGCTTCGACAAGTGGTGCCGAGGGTTCTGTGAGTGGTGTCGAGGATCATGCTGGCGAAGTCACTGCGCAGCCTGTATTAAAGGATGTGAAATGAACATGCTGGGTTCCCCTCCCAATGCTTCGGGCAACAATTGGCGTGATTTGGATGTGGCGCAAATTGTCCATTGGCCGGATGTGCCACGGCGATTTTTTTTGGCCCTCTGTGCGGTGCTGCTGGCTGCTGTTTTGGCTTGGTTTTTGTTGATGCCCATGTATGAGACATTGAACATTGAAAAAAATCAAACAAAAGTATTGCAGCAACAGTACATTCAGATGGCTCAACACGTTGCTAGGAATGATCGAGAAAAGGCGATGGCTCAATCGCATGGCATCAAAGCCATTCCAGCTTCAGGCTTGCCTGCTTGGCTCAGTGAGTTTGCTAAAGTGACGCAAGCGCAACATTTTTCTGAAGTATCGGTTAAGCCGATATACGACACCCCAGGTGGTCCCAATGCAGGCGGTGGCGCCAGTGGTGCCAGCGGTGAGAAGACAAATCAATTGCTGGGCGATCCGAATGTGGGGCTTTTAATGGTGAGTGGCGTGGGTCAATACGATGATTTACTGAACTGGGCCACGGTCATGTCTGTGCGTGAGGAGGTATTGGGTGTGGATGAAATGACCTTGACTGGCGACACCGCTGGGCGGGTGCGTTGGCAAGCGCGAGTGTTTTTTGCGCAAGAGGTCAAACCATGAAGAAAATGACGCCAGCATTGGTTTTGAAAGGGCTTGCATTGGGACTGGTTGTGATTGGCATGTTTGCTTGTACGGATAAACCCGTTGCAACTGCTGATCCCGCATTACCTAAATTGCTTGGATCGCTTGAAGAGGTGAGGGCGTGGAGTGCTCAGGTGCGCGCGGATGCTCAAGCACAAATTGGACGGGCGCAAGTGGAAGAGGACAGTCGATTGCTCAGTGTGTCGCTCAGCGCACCAGCGGGAGTGGTGTTCTTGGCACAAAAGCCAGAAAAAACAGCACTCAAAAATGTCAAAATGGTTGTGGATGGCATGGTGAAAGACTGGGTTCGTGCTTTTGAAAATGTGACGCCCAATCAAAATACTCAAGCCACAAGTACAGTAAACTATGGTCAAGATGTGCTCAGTGCGCCTCCCAAGGTCTTGGATGTGTCGCAGGTTGGGTTGGATGGCTTTCGGTATGCAGGGTTGCTGATGCAGGAGGAGGCATCGCTGGGTCTGATCAAAATTGAAGATCGTTTATACCGTGTGCATGTTGGGGATGTGGTGGGTCACGGTCATTGGCGTGTCGTTGCTTTGGACGCGCAGGCCATGCAATTGCAAGTGGGTGGTAAAGTGAAGCGCTATGATCGAAATTAAAAATAAAATCTTAAAAGAGGCTTCCGTCATGACTGGTGTGCATCATTCAAAAAAATGGCAATCTGTACTTTTAATCGCTTTGTTGGGTTTGAGTTCAACGGCGTGGTCACAAGCTGTGAATGTGCCCATCAGCAGTTTGAATGCAATTCAGAAGCGAATGGCTTTTTCTTTTCAAGATGTGCCTGCCCGCGCTTTATTGCAGGTGCTGGGTGAAACGGCCGGCGTTAACATTGTGGCCGATGACTCGGTCACTGGCAACATCACTTTGAATTTAAAAGACGCCACATGGCAAGAGGCTTTGGACGTGATCGCTCGTTCAAAACACCTGCGTGTGGAGCAAGATAAAAACACCTACTTTGTGCGAGGTGAAAGCTTTGAGTCGAACAATGGCTCGGGTGGTGTTGCCAACACATCAGACGGTGTTTATCGCACCCCAGAGGTGATTGAATTGCAATATCAAAAGGCTGAAGATGTGGGCAAAATGATCAATACCGATGGTAAATCATTCCTGTCCAATGGCGGTGCCGTGATATGGGACAATCGCACCAATCAACTGGTGATGATGGACACCCCTGATCGCGTTGATCAAATGCGTCAGGTGATGCGTAAAATGGACTTGCCATCACGCCAAGTGTTGATCGAGGCGCGCATTGTTGAAGCAGAAGACAGTTTTTCACGCAGTTTAGGTGTTAAGTTGGGGTTTAATAACGCCAGCCATTCAGGTTTCACCACCGTCACAGATCCTCTGGACTCGACCAAAACCATTTCTGTTCCTGTGCGTTCGGGTGTGACCGTCGGCAGCAATTTAAGCAATGTGCTTGGCGCGACTGGGCAAACATCCAGCTCCACCGTGGGCAATATGATTAATTTTCCAGCACTGTCAAACAGCTCGGGCACATCTGCTGCGAGTTTTGCGCTGAGTTTGTACAGCTCGGGTTTGAGTCAATTTGTCAATTTGGAGGTCAGTGCGCTTGAAACGGATGGCAAAGGCAAAATTATTTCCAGTCCACGGGTGGTCACAAGCAACAACGTTGCCGCTGTGATTGAGCAAGGCACAGAAATCCCATATCAACAGCAGGCCAACAATTCTGGTGCAACAACGGTGTCATTCCGTAAAGCGAGCCTGAAGTTGGAAGTCACCCCTCAAATCACCCCCAAGGGCGATGTGGTGATGGATGTGGATGTGGCCAAAGATTCAGTGGGCACATTGACCTCAGCGGGTTACACCATCAACACCAAACATGTGAAAACCAAAGTGAAAGTCGAAAACGGCGGCACAGTCGTTATTGGCGGTATTTATCAAGAGTCCACTGGTAATACGGTCGAAAAAGTACCTTTGCTCGGCGACCTACCCTTGCTTGGCAATTTATTTAAAACCACAAACAAAAGCACCTCAAAAACTGAGCTGCTGATTTTTCTCACGCCTTACGTGCTCGATGAGCAAGGACACCCGTTAGCGGTGAGCAACACCACATTATTAGCACAACCCGAAAAATGAGTAAAAAACGCATTCACTCCAGTCTGCCGATCACGGCGGCTCAACAAGCACTGTTTGCTGATGTGCCCAACATCAGCCTTGTTGGCCTCATGGGGTCAGGCAAGTCAACCGTAGGTCGGATTTTGGCCAACACATTGAAACGCCCCTATTTTGATTCAGATGAAGAAATTGTCAGCCGCACGGGTGCATCGGTTCCCACTATTTTTGAAATTGAAGGTGAAGCAGGTTTTCGTGAGCGCGAGGCCAAAATGATCCGAGAGCTCAGTGAAAAGCAGCAAGTGGTTATTTCCACAGGAGGCGGTGCTGTGTTGCGAGAAGACAACCGCGCAGCATTGAAAGCGGGCGGTTTGGTTGTGTACCTGTCAACCACACCCGAGCGCCTGTTGGTGCGCACGCGTTATGACCGCAATCGCCCTTTATTGCAAAACCCTGATCCTCTTGGAACCTTGAAAAAAATGCATGAATTTCGCCATCCGATTTATTCACAAATGGCTGACATCATTGTCACGACGGGGTCTGGTCAAGTGAGTCAGGTCGCGATGCACATCATTGAAGCCATTTCAAAAAAAATAGCCAAAGACCAAGGCTTGACTTAGCGACAGGCTTGATCGCCCCAATCAGTCGCACATGAGCTTGGGTCAAATATTTAAGTTGAAGTCAACCACACTCAGAAAAAAAGCTATTTATCCCAGAGGCTTATTTTTTGTATTTCCAAAAGGCCATCCTTATGAAAATCATCAACGTCGAACTCGGCGATCGGGCTTATCCGATTGTCATCGGTAACCGTGCCATGCACTCAAAAGAACACCTTGAGCGCGCCATTAAAGGCCAATCGGTGGTCATCGTCACCAACGACATGGTTGGGCCTTTATATGCAGACCAATTGGTCGAAACCTTACGTGGTTTAGGCAAAACCGTGCGGGTGCACATGCTGCCGACGGGTGAGCAATATAAAAATTTAGAAACCTTGAACACCATTTTTAATGCTTTGCTTGAAAATGAATGTGATCGCCGCACCACCATCGTTGCCCTCGGCGGCGGCGTCGTTGGCGATATGGCGGGTTTTGCCGCAGCCTCGTACATGCGCGGCGTGCCGTTTATTCAAATACCGACCACATTGCTGTCACAGGTTGACTCATCGGTGGGTGGGAAAACGGGCATCAACCACCCACTGGGTAAAAACATGATTGGTGCGTTTTATCAGCCACAGCTTGTACTGACCGATTTAAATGCATTCAACACACTGCCACAAAAAGAATTGTCTGCGGGCATGGCTGAAGTCATCAAACATGGTGCCATTTTTGATGCCGAATATTTTGCATGGCTTGAGCACCATATGGGCGCACTCATGGCAAAAGATGAGGCCAGCTTAACCCATGCCATTGTTCGCTCGTGTGAAATCAAAGCGGAGGTGGTGGCGGGTGATGAGCGCGAATCGGGTCAACGGGCCATTTTAAATTTTGGTCACACGTTTGGCCATGCCATTGAAGCGGGCATGGGCTATGGCGCATGGCTGCACGGCGAAGCGGTGGGGGTTGGCATGGTATTGGCGGCTGACTTGTCTCAACGTTTGGGCATGCTCAGTGCAGAAGAGGTGGCGCGTGTTCGTTCCGTGGTTCAGGCTGCAGGTTTGCCGACAGCCCCGCCTCCACTGGGCGTTGACAGAATGATTGAGATGATGAAGCTCGACAAAAAAGCAGAAGCCGGTCAAATTAAATTTATTCTGCTGAACGGCATTGGCCATGCGGTGATTCAGGCCGTCTCAGAAGACGTACTGCGCGAGACTTTACAAGTGTGTGCATAAATCGCCATGGGTGCAGTCGATGACCGTTGATGAGGGGATGTCGTACAATGCATGTGCCCATCATCCCCAGTGCTTTGAGTACAGGGGCATTGATTTGCTTTTGGATGTGTGTGGGTTCAGTTGTGTTTTGGCCGTTTAATTGTACGAAAGCGTTGACTTATGACCTCCATGACTTGGTTGCAACAGGAACAACACCTTGCCCCTTATGCGGCTCAAGGGATGACGTCACGCGGACGGCGGCATGAGGAAATCATTGATCCCGCGCGCAGTCCATATGCGCGTGATCGTGACCGCATTGTGCATGCAACGGCTTTTCGCCGATTGGAATACAAAACCCAAGTGTTTGTGAACCATGAAGGCGATTTGTTTCGCACGCGCTTGACCCACATCATGGAGGTGGCGCAGATTT
>CALMCL010000150.1 GCA_937862905.1 uncultured Burkholderiaceae bacterium
GGCGACCGCTACATTGAAATTTGGAACAACGTGTTCATGCAGTTTGACATGCAGCCCGACGGCTCGGTCAAACCGTTACCTGCGCCGTGCGTCGATACGGGCATGGGCTTGGAGCGTCTCGCCGCGATTTTGCAGCACGTTCACTCCAACTACGAAATCGATTTATTTGCCAATTTAATCAAAGCCGCTTCGCGTGAAACGGGCTGCACCGATTTGCACAACCCATCACTCAACGTGATTGCCGACCACATCCGCGCCTGCTCATTCCTCATCGTCGATGGCGTGATTCCATCGAACGAAGGCCGCGGTTACGTGCTGCGCCGCATCATCCGCCGTGCAATTCGTCACGGCTACAAACTCGGCGTGCGCAAACCGTTTTTCTCAAAATTGGTCAAAGACTTGGTTAAGGAAATGGGCGCAGCGTACCCAGACCTCGCCGCCAAAGAAGCGCAGGTCACGCAAACCTTGTTCACCGAAGAAGAGCGTTTCTTTGAAACCATCGCCAACGGCATGGAAATTTTGGATACTGAACTCGCGGCCTTGCCAGCAGGTGGCACTTTGTCAGGTGACGTGGCGTTTAAATTGCATGATACTTTTGGCTTCCCGCTCGATTTGACCGCGGACGTCTGCCGCGAGCGTGGCTTTAGTGTCGACGAAGCAGGTTTCGACGCCGCCATGAACACCCAAAAAGACGCTTCCCGCGCCGCAGGCAAATTCAAAATGAACGCCACCATCAGCTACGATGGCGCAAAAACCGACTTTAAAGGTTACAGTAACCTGACCATCGACGGGGCGAAAGTCACAGGCATTTACATCGACGGCGTGGCGACGGACAGCATTAAAGCGGGTCAAAGCGGCCTCATCATCCTTGATCAAACGCCGTTTTACGCTGAATCGGGAGGTCAGGTCGGCGACGCGGGGCAGTTGAGTGAAGGCAACGACTGCGCCTTCCTCGCGCAAGTCAACGACACCACCAAAGTGCTGCCCGATGTGTTCGGTCATCACGTGCAGGTCGAAGCGGGTCAACTCTCGGTCGGTGATCAAGTCACCGCCCGCGTCGATGGCGCGCGCCGCGCCGCCACCGTGCGCAACCACTCCGCCACGCATTTATTGCACAAAGCCCTGCGCACCGTGCTCGGCGAACACGTGCAGCAAAAAGGTTCATTGGTTGACGCCGACAAAACCCGTTTTGACTTCGCCCACAACGCAGCTGTCAGCGCGGACGACATCGTGCGCATTGAAACCTTGGTCAACCAAGAAGTGCTCGGCAATGTGGATACTCAAGCGAAAGTCATGGGTTTTGACGACGCCAAAGAAACAGGCGCGATGATGTTGTTCGGTGAAAAATATGGCGAAGAAGTGCGCGTCCTCACCATCGGCTCATCGGTCGAGCTGTGCGGCGGCACGCATGTGCACGCCACAGGTGACATTGGCTTGTTCAAAATCACCAGCGAAGGCGGCGTCGCCGCAGGCGTGCGCCGCATCGAAGCCGTCACAGGCATGAACGCCGTGCGCTACACGCAAAACCTCGCCGCGCAACTCGCCCAAGCCGCAGGCGCGCTCAAAGCCGCTCCCGCCGAATTGGTTGAACGCATCGTGCAAACCCAAAACGATATCAAATCACTCGAAAAAGAACTCAACGCCGCCAAAGCCAAAATCGCCGCCGCAC
>CALMCL010000151.1 GCA_937862905.1 uncultured Burkholderiaceae bacterium
CATCACGGCGCGGTGGACGGTCATTGCGGTCATTGAAATTGCCACGAGGACGATCGCCAAAGTTGCCGCGCGGTTTGTCCTCAAAACTGCGTTGTGGGCGATCACCAAAATCTCGGCGAGGCGCATCACCATCACGGCGCGGTGGACGGTCATTGCGGTCATTGAAATTGCCACGAGGACGATCACCAAAGTTGCCGCGAGGTTTGTCATCAAAACTGCGCTGCGGACGGTCACCAAAATCTCGGCGAGGCGCATCGCCGTCACGACGGGGTGGACGGTCATTGCGGTCGTTGAAATTACCACGAGGACGGTCGCCAAAGTTGCTGCGAGGTTTATCACCATAGCCGCTTGGGCGTGATTCGGTGTGTGCTGGGCGCGCGGGTACGGCCGATTGATTGTTGCGGTTGCGGCCACGCAGAGGCTGGCGCGTGCGTTCGCTGTTTACGGGCGCGTCACCACGCGTGCCGATTTTGAGTGTTTTGCTCATGAAGTGCTTCTAAAAAGATGTTAATTCGTTTGCGCATGATGGGATATCGCGCAATACACTTGTCAGTGTACAGGATTTGCATTGTTTTGAGGCAATCCTTTTGGGTGGGTTAAATAAAAAAACCCTGCAAATCATAGGTTTGCAGGGTGTGAGCCGTTTAACCTTTGACGCAGAGGAGCGCGTCAAGAGCGGGTTTAACGGTTGGCTTTGAACTCAGCTTTCGAGACTTTACCGTCTTTATCAACATCCAAGTTCTTAAAGTTGGCGGCATATTCGTCCATGCCCGCCGCTTTCAGTTCAGTCAATGTCAAAGCACCGTCGCCATCTTTATCCGCATCAGAAAACGTCGCAGCCATGGCGTTGGTGCTGATCAGAGCCATGCCAAGCAAGTTTGCGATGAGTGTGCGTTTGTATGTGAGTGAGGTGTTCATGTGATTCTCCGTTAGGAAATAGGCAAATGCCCGTGAGTCCATAATGCATCAAATCGCATTTGGTTGTCCGCATTGTAAAACTTTTTTGAATTAAATTGGTTTTTAGCTCGGAAAAGGTAAAGTAACAGTGGTGTGAGGACAACACAATGGGGTTGGCCAGTCATGTTCGGTGTGGGCGTCATGCTAGAATAAAGCCCTCTCGTTAGACCTCCTCGAGCCTCGTCGGCTCGACCGTCTGCTGCTTTGAATCATCAAAGTTGTGATCGGCAGAAGCTGAGCTTCGGATGCTCTTGCGTTTCATGGGTGAGCCTAATTGTGGATTTCGTTGAGGGTTTCACTGTAGGCTTGGCTGTGGGTTTGATGGGGGCGTTGTCACACATCAAAGAAAGTTAAAACAAAATAAAACAATAAAGTAAAGGACATCATGAGCGATCCACATTCACACCACCATGCGGCTCACCCACGACGGGTGTTTGCAAAACCGATGCGAGCCCGCTCGCCCGATGAGCAGCCTCGTGCATCCACACCGTTGGAGCTTTTATTTGATTTGGTTTTTGTGGTCGCCGTGGCTTTTGCGGGGGCTGGCTTGCACCATGCGTTGGCGGAGGGGCATGTCGCTCATGGTTTGCAAAGTTACGGTGTTGTGTTTGCTGTGATTTGGTGGGCATGGATGAATTTTTCATGGTTTGCTTCAGCGTATGACACGGATGATGTGCTGTATCGTTTGACGGTGTTTGTGCAACTGCTTGGTGCTCTGGTGATTGCTGCGGGGATGCCGAGTGCTTTTGAAGGCAGTTTTGTCATTGGTACGGTGGGTTACACCTTGATGCGGATCGGGACGGTGACTCAGTGGTTGCGGGCGGCCAAAAACGATCCTGCACGCCGAGTCACGAACATGCGTTATGCAAAGGGGATCATCGCGATTCAGTTGTGCTGGATTGCGAATTTATTTTTAGCGCCTTATACGGGTTTGTGGACATTTTTTTTGTTTTTTGCCTTTGAATTGCTCATTCCTTTGTGGGCGGAACGACCCACCCAAACCACTTGGCATGCGGAGCACATTGCCGAGCGCTATGGTTTGTTCACCATCATTGTGTTGGGCGAGTCTATTTTGTCCGCTTCGTCGGCTTTGCAAGCCGGTATGGCGGCGGGGCATTGGAATTTGGCTTTGATGTGGATTGCGCTGGGTGGTGCGTTGATTGTGTTTACCATGTGGTGGCTGTATTTCGATGAGCCTGCACATCATTTGTTGACTTCGACCAAAGCGGCCTTTGTCTGGGGTTATGCACATTTCTTTGTGTTTTCTTCCGCTGCGGCCGTGGGCGCGTTGTTGATTGTGGGTACTTCCTTGTTGTATGCAACGGTGCTTTGGGTGGGGTTGTTGATGTCTGTGATGTTGGCGATGAAGTTGTTTGTGAACTGTTCGGATCAAAAAGAAATACAAACAAAATAAGGGATTGAAGCATGAAAATCAATCGCATGACGGTGGTGACTTTGGGTGTTGCGGATTTACAGCGCGCGACAAATTTTTACCGTGAAGTGCTGACGGTGTCGCCGAACACATCGCATGGGGGTGTGACCTTTTTTGAGATGCAAGGGGTGTGGTTGTCGTTGTACCCTTTGGTTGAGCTGGCGAAGGACATTGCGCCCAATGTGCCTGCAGAGCCTGTGCCATTTGGTGGTTTCACTTTGGCGCACAATGCGCGCAGCAAGGATGAGGTCACGACGATTTTGAACCGAGTGGAGGCACATGGCGAGCGCATTGCCAAGGCGGCTGCGGAGACGTTTTGGGGTGGTTTTGGTGGTTATTTCGCCGATCCCGATGGGCATTACTGGGAGGTGGTGTATGGCGACATGTTTGAGTTTGATGCACAAGGTGGTTTGTTGCCTTCACGTGAGGTCAAATGATGCCGTGCAGCGGCATGTGCTAAGATGAAGCCGTTCGAATGATTCCAATCAGATGGTTCATGTTTCAGTGTTATGTTTTTTAATTCAGTTAAAAGTTAAGGATTGTTATGGCAGGCGGTAGTTTGTTGGCTCTTTTGGATGACATCACCCTCATCATGGACGATGTTGGGGCCATGACCAAGGTCGCGGCGACCAAAACCTCGGGTGTGTTGGGTGATGATTTGGCGCTCAATGCTGAGCAAGTCAGTGGTGTGCCCGCGGAGCGTGAATTGCCTGTGGTGTGGGCGGTGGCAAAAGGTTCGTTCATTAATAAATGCATTTTGGTGCCCTTGGCTTTGGCCTTGAGCGCATTTGCACCCGCATGGGCTTTGACGGCTTTGTTGATGGTCGGGGGCGCGTATTTGTGCTTTGAGGGTTTTGAAAAACTGGCGCATAAGTTTTTGCATTCTGAAAAAGAAGATCAAATCCACCACGATGAGTTGATCCATGCGGTTGAAGATGAACAGGTCGACATGGTGCAGTTTGAAAAAGACAAAATCAAGGGGGCTATTCGCACGGATTTTGTGTTGTCGGCAGAAATCATTGTGATCACTTTGGGCACTGTGGTGGCCGCTCAAATGCCATTTGTACAGCAATTGGCGGTGTTGTCTGCGATTGGCGTGGTCATGACCGTGGGTGTGTATGGTTTGGTCGGTGTGATTGTGAAGCTGGACGACATGGGGTTTTATTTGTCGGCTTTGAAAGGCGTCAAAAACGCGGGTTCACGAAAATTGGGTGCATTTTTGCTGTGGTTTGCACCGCGTTTGATGAAAACATTGACCGTGGTCGGTACCGCCGCCATGTTCATGGTGGGTGGCGGCATCATCACGCACGGCGTGCCATTGTTGCACCATTGGATTGAATCGTTGACTGAAGGCATGGGCGGGGTGTTATCGGCTTTGACTTCAACAGGGGTGAACGTGGGCGTCGGCGTGGTGCTGGGCGCGGTGGTTTTGTTGGCGGTCACAGTCTTTGGTAAAGTGGTGGGGCGCTTCAAAAACTGATGTTGATGGTGAATGGCGCAACCCAAGCGGCTCTTAAATATAAAAGCATGGTGTGTGTGAACCATGCTTTTTTTGCGAGTGATATTGGAAAAGTAGCTTGTGCATGTGCTTGTCTGCACATAAAGCGATTGCTTGATGTAAAGGGAGTGAATGACGTTAAAATGATGTCGAGTCAACGAAGCATTGGGTGATTTATATTGAATAATTTGTGAAGCGGTGATTGTAAATGTGGTGGAGTATTTGTAAATGTCAATCCCTTCATATATGAATAAACTATAAGGGTTTAACGATGAGTATTGCTGGAAAACGCTCTAGTCGTGGAGATAACTACCAAATGCTGGTTGCACTTGATTGGGCAATTACTGTATTGTCCGATAACCAATATGAATGGCTCGAGGTTGACTCATTAAGTTACGTTGTCGACGACATTGTCATTGGCAAAAAAGATGGTTCTGTTATCTGCTGTCAGTGCAAGAAAAATCAAATCGATTTTAAATCATGGTCAATTTCAGATTTAAGCAGTGAGTTACCCAAGGTCGCGGAAGTATTAGAAAAAAATCCGAACGTAACGATATATTTTTACTCACGAAGTAATTTTGGATTGCTTGCTAAACTTCGAGAACACAGTGCAATGCAGCCCGATGAACAAACGTATTCACAAAATTTATCGCAAGAGCATGCGAAAACCAATCATGAGCTTGAACAACTTCTGAACAGTAAAGTCTCAAGTTATCATTTGTTACAACAAACACAATTTGAAATCTCTCCAGAATATAACCGCATGGAAGAGTTGCTGCATGAACGCCTTCAATACTTAGTTTCAAACTCAACGCAAGCGTTTAACGCACTATGGACAGCAATAGATCAGCTTGGTGGTAGCACACTTCAATCCGCGAACCCCTCAACATCTCAAAGACATCGTTTGACAAAAAAGGAACTAAAAAACATACTCAATCAAGTTGGGGTCATGCTTACGCCACCCATTGACGTTGCCGAGCTTCAAAATCAATTTCAAAGTATTTCAGCCATGGGGCGTTCTTGGCGGCAAGATATTGGTGGCATAAATATAATAAACCCTGTACTTACAGACTTAATTGCTGCGATTGACCGCAAAAAAAAGTCCATTTTGCTTACAGGTGAGCCAGGTTCTGGAAAAACCTGTGTCATGTTGGCACTGCAAGAGACTCTTGAAGAACGTGCTCGCAAATCAAATAACCTAACTCCTCTTTTTATTCAATCTCGGGACTTTGCAGATTTAAGCAGCACTGAAGAGCGAGAGAGTTTCGGACTACCAAAGAATTGGGTAGAACTCGTCGCACGAATGTCTGACAATCGTCATGTGGTCATAATTATTGACTCGCTGGATGTTTTATCTATTGCAAGAGAACATAAAGCGCTGAATTACTTTCTAACTCAAATTGAGCGTTTACTTTTAATACCTAATGTGACAACGGTGACCTCATGTAGATCATTTGACCGCCATTATGATCCTAAAATATCAGTTCAAAATTGGGACTATGAATTATTGTGTCAACCTCTTAATTGGGATGCTCAAGTCTTTCCTTTGCTCAATCAACTTTCTATTAGCGCCCATTCAATTGATGAAGCAACACGGTCTTTGATTAAAAATCCTCGAGAGCTCGCGTTATTCGTTGAGTTGGCACAAAAGCAAGGTGGTTTCAGTGTACCGACGGGGCAAGCTTTGGCTCAGAAATACTTAAATACTATCGTGCAAGGTAATCCTCAACTTTCTGACTCTGCTGTTCTTGCGATTGAGCAAATGGCTAAAGATATGCTTGAAAGTCGCTCGCTCTCAATTCCTCAGCAGCGATTTTCAGCATCCGAAAACATTCGCCGCATGTTACTCAGTCATAATATTTTGCATCAAACCGCTGATGACAAGCTGACATTTGGTCACCAAACACTACTTGACGTTTTGGTCATTAATCATGCCATTCGCAATGGCGTTTCATTGCATGATTTTATTCAAAATTTGCCAGCAGTTCCTTTTGTTCGCCCCAGTATTCGCAGTTTCGTAACTCAATTGGCAACAGAGGAGCGTAAAACATATCGCTCACAAATACGTACCGTACTCACCAGTGATGTTGCTTTTCATATTCGCCGTTTAGTAGCAGAATGTTTTGCCAAGCAACCTCCACATGAGGGTGACTGGCCATTAATTAGAGATTTACGTAAAAGCAACTCTGAAATTTTCCAAGTTATTTATCACAGGGCGACTGCTGTAGAGTGGCACAATTTTTGGTTAACGCATCTCGCTCCTATCATTAAAGCAGAGCAAAACATTAATGCAATGACTTACCACGTCCAACTGATTGCGCGTTGGCAAAATGAAAGTCCTTCAAGTGTCTTTTCATTTTGGCACGATGCACTTGAAACGCAATGGTTAGATACGGTCAATATCGCAAACATGATTTCTATGCACATCTCTAATATTACGTCGCACACCGCTCATCTTGCTGCTCCATTAATTATAAAATTACTTGAGTTGCCACAAGAAGAACATTATTTTTTGGGCAAAACTATTTCACGTTGTATAAAAGCAGGAGCTTTAGAAGACAAATACCTGTGGCAATATATTGTAAAAGACGCTCCCGATTCGGATGTGCTTGATTATGACTTTAAAGACAAGCTTCAATGCCAATCCTATCAATTTGAAGCCGAAAATGATGATTTCCTTACACAGCGCATGCAAGAGTCAACAGGCCTATTGAACCTTGCGATTGACTCTGTTGAACACTGGCGCTCACTAGAAGCACAGCAGTATGGAACACCTAAAATATGTCGCTGGAATAGTTTTTTACAACACACATCACATGATGATTTGCACAGTCAACATGATATTCGTCATGCGAGCAGTCTGCGTATTTTATTAAGCAGCATCGAAAAAGCGATACACCACCATGCCAAAACACACTCAACATGGTGGATTGAAAATCGTCAACGCCTAGGCTTCAGTCATGAAGGCGCTTTGTGCTATTTTGTGATTGGTGCTTGTGTTGAGTCGCCATTGTCAAATTTAGAACTTATTGCTAATCTACTGTGTAACATAGAATTGCTTGAATCCGATCTGAATTATGAACTTGCCCAACTCGTTCAAATAGCATTCATTGACATGAATAATCAGCAGCAAGACAGCATCTCAAACACAATCATGTGCCTGCACCACGAGCGTATGAGTGCAGATCCTGCGTATTATCTAAAAGAACGAACAAAATTAATTGCTGCAATCCCCTGCCATCTTCGTTCATTTGAGGGGCAAACATTATTAACCGACGTTGAGGAGAAAGATGGGAAACTGATATCAGAACCTCGTATTTGGACTTCTGGTGGTACGGTTAGAGCACCTTTTTCATACGACGTGTTTTTAAATATATCTAATGCAAGTATCTTAAATATATTAAAACACTATTCTGAAGGGGCTGACTTTCGTGATTTTGGCTCACTCATTGGTGGGCGTGAAGAGGTGGCCCGGCAACTGCGAGAAGCTGCATCACGCGATCCGATGCGATTTTTGCAGTTCATGGTTGACTGCTGGTCTGATGTGGTTAATCTTTTTAGAGACAATATAATGAGTGGCGTTGCTGACCACTTAAACTATTTATATGGCAATCTACGTACTAACGAGCAATGGGACGCGGTTGAAAAACCAGATTCAATGTGGCTTGCTGAGCATATGTTGGGTGAGCTAGAAAGACATCCTTTGTACTGGCATCATAATCGTAGCGCCTCAGATACCATTAAAGCTTGCTCTCATGTCATAACCGATACCGCAATGGCTCATCGGTTGGTGTTTATTGCCGTAGGATTTAGAAATAAACAAGAAGAAGATCCTATCAGTGGCGATGGGATTGGCTTACTTAATATTGGCATCAATATGGTTCGCGGTCACATTGTTGAGGCTTTGTTAATATTAGCGAATAATTTATTAGATAAAAAAATTGTATTTCCTGAGTTACTGAAACCAACCTTGAGCCAATTTGCCAATGATGAACACCCAGCCATTCGCGCACTATTTTTGCAGCATTTACCTTACCTACAAAGTCGAGATGATGAGTTTGGATGGGAGCTATTTAAAGTTGTCATGTACGATAGCGCAGGGCTTTGGAGTTTAGCAGAGCCTTGCTTATATTACGCGTACTATAAACAGTTCAGTAAAATTGAACCTATTTTGGCGCGTTTAAAGCGAGATGCTAATAATAACAACAATGATTTGGAAGTATGGGGGCGAATATCTGCCTTGGCCTCTTTAAGTCAACAATTGAATATTGATGTCCTTTTGTCAGATTTGAAAATTTTAAATAGCACTGCTGCATGGCGTGGAGCTGCTAGTGTTTGGACAAATAATGAAAACTTTTCAGCGCATCGTGATTTGTGTTTAAAAGGCATAACAACAGGCTTGGAAGCTGAATCTACATGTGCGCAAGCGGTGGTTGGCAAGCTGCAACATTTATTTAGAGACAATGAGCCCGTAACGTTTATCCCCACTCAGTTAATCAAGCAATGTTTTTCTATATTTGGTCAGAGTGCCGAAGGCAAGCACACTCGACTTCATGGCTTTTCTGACTGGCTGCTTCTATTGGCACAAAGAGAGCCTGATGAGGCATTGGCTGCAACCGAAATTTATTTAAATTATGTTCAAAAACACAATCCGTACTTCTATGACCACAATGATGTTTTAATGAAATTGCTGACACATCTGTTTTCTGAGGCAGAGGAGGTTGAGGAGTCTGATGGCGGCGCGATGTTAAAGCGTGTCATTCATATTCAAGACGTTTTACTCGGAATGGGTGTTAGCAGTATTGATAATTGGTTGGCTGCTGCTGAGCGACCATGACTAAGATTTTTGACTCATTGCTTATCTAACAAGAGGCGCGCATCAACATGAAGATGTGCATTTTTATCCAAAGGCCCTCCGTCAATCGTGGCGACTTGAGGGGGTTTTTGCGTTAAAATATCGGGTATTGTTCGCTTTGAACGCCTGTTGATATTTTTTGGAATGCGCATGAATTCTCCTCCTTTTTCGACCCCGACCAGCTCCATTCCTGATGCGGAGCATTTGTACATTCAGTTGTTGGCACAGTTGCGGGCGCATGTGGCCACGTGCCTGTTGCCGCCTGTTTTGATTGGTGTGCATCGCGGCGGGGCGTGGTTGGCGGCGCGTTTGCATGCGGATTTGGGTGTGAGCGAGCCGTTGGGGACGATCGATATTTCGTTTTATCGAGATGATTTTGCGACGAAGGGCATCAGTGCGAATGTGAAAACCACCGATGTGGCCGTGGATTTGACGGGGCGAGATGTGATTTTATGTGATGATATTTTGAACAGTGGGCGCAGTGTGCGCGCGGCGTTGAATGAAATTTTTGATTTCGGTCGCCCCGCCCGGGTTGATTTGGCGGTGTTGTTTGACCGTGGTGGGCGCGAGTTGCCGATGGCGGCACGTTTTGTCGGTGGCTCATCTGAGTTTGATGCGGCGTATAAATTGGTGTTGGAGCGCGATTCGTCGAGCCGTTTTTGCTTTCGCGTGCCGCTTCGTGTGAGTCCTGTCAGCCAAAATGCGGAGGTGAATGCATGAGCTCAACCACATACACGCCACCTGCGGTGCCTTGGGCAAGTTTGCGCAATGCGCGCAATCCACAATTGACCGCTGATGGGCGTTTGCAGCATTTGCTCACGTTGGAGGGCTTATCGCGTGAGATGTTGACACATATTTTGAATACGGCTGAGTCCTTTTTGTCGCTCAATAACCATGATGTGAAAAAAGTGCCATTGTTGCGCGGTAAGTCGGTGTTCAATATTTTCTTTGAAAATTCGACCCGCACGCGCACCACGTTTGAAATCGCGGCCAAGCGTTTGTCGGCGGACGTGGTCAATTTGGACATGCAAACGTCATCGACCAGTAAAGGTGAAACTTTGCTGGACACGATGGATAACCTTGCGGCGATGCATGCCGACATGTTTGTCGTGCGCCACAATCAAAGCGGTGCGCCGTATTTGATGGCGGAGCATTTGAATAAGTTGGGTAAAAAAGACATTCACATTGTCAATGCGGGCGACGGTCGTCATGCGCACCCGACGCAGGGTTTGCTGGACATGTACACGATTCGCCATTATAAAAAAGATTTCACGCAGTTGCGGGTGGCGATTGTCGGTGATGTGCTGCATTCACGCGTGGCGCGGTCGGACATTCACGCGTTGACCACGTTGGGCGTGCCCGAGGTGCGGGTGATTGGCCCACAAACCTTGTTACCGAGTGGTTTGCGTGAGCTGGGTGTGCATGTGTATCACGACATGGTTGAAGGTTTAAAAGATGTGGATGTGGTGATCATGTTGCGTTTGCAAAAAGAGCGCATGCATGGTGCGTTGTTGCCGAGTGAGGCGGAGTATTTTAAACATTATGGTTTGACTCTGGACAAGCTTGCACTGGCCGCGCCCGATGCGATTGTCATGCATCCAGGGCCGATCAATCGAGGTGTGGAAATCGCTTCAGAGGTGGCCGATAGCGCGCAGGCCGTGATTTTGCCGCAAGTGAGTTTTGGTATCGCTGTTCGCATGGCGGTGATGGCGATTTTGTCTGGAGGGCATGCCGCATGAGTCTTTTAATTAAAAACGCCCGTCTCGTTCACGCCGATCACACGGATGCGCAGACCAGTGATGTGTATGTTGTTGAAGGTCGAGTTGCGGGCATCAATGAGGCACCTGTTGGATTTGTCCCGAGTCAGACCCTCGATGCGGGGGGACGTAAAATGAGCTTTGCGCTCGCTGATCTTGCCGTGCGTTTGAGCGAAAAAGGGGGCAATCAACGCGATGTCATGGCCGATGTGTTGAGCGCGGCCGTGGCTGGCGGGGTGGCGCATGTGGCGTGTTTGCCCGATGGTTCGCCCATTTTGGATGAGCCGTTGTTGATTGACATCTTGCTGAATAAAAGTGAAGCTTTGGGCTTGGCGCATGTGCATGTTTTGGGGGCGTTGACGCAAGACCTGAAAGGCACGCAGTTGGCCGAGCTCATGACCCTGGCCGAGCACGGGTGCATTGCCTTCACGCAAGCCGATGCGCCAATTCAAGACACGCAGATTTTGCAGCGTGCTTTGTCGTATGCCGCCAGTTTTAAATTGCCTGTGTGGTTGCGCGCAACCGATTTTTATCTGGGCGGTGGCTTTGCGGCGAGTGGTGCATACGCCTCTCGTTTGGGTTTGTCTGGTGTTCCTGTGGCGGCGGAAACGATTGCATTGCTGACTTTGTTTGAGTTGTTGCACAGCATGGGCGCACAAGCCCCCAAAGTTCACATTGGTCGCATTTCGTCGGCGCGTGCGGTCGAGTTGATTCGCCAAGCCAAGGTGCAAGGGTTGAACATCACGTGCGATGTGAACATGCATCATTTGCATTTGGTCGATACCGACATGGGTTATTTTAATAATCAATATGTGTTTAATCCGCCTTTGCGCAGTTCGAGTGATCGTTCCGCTTTGCGTGCGGCGGTGTTGGATGGCACGATCGATGCCGTGGTGTCTGATCATGTGGCGGTTGATTTTGATGCCAAGCAATTGCCTGTGGGGCAAACACAGGCTGGGGCGATTGGCACGCAGTGGTTGATTTCGTTGCTGGTGCAGCTCGCGGTTGAGGAGCGCGTGGACATCGCCAACGCATTGGCTGCCGCTGTCAGCCGTGCCTATCCCATTTTGGGTTTACCTGCGCCCGAGTGGGCTGTGGGGGCGGTGGCCGATGTGGTGGTGTTTGATGATGAATCGTATCAGCCTTTGACAGAAGCTTCGGTGCGTGGCCACCATTACAACACGCCTTACCTTGGTTTTGAGTTGCCTGTTGAAGTGTGGGCGACTTTGGTTGCGGGTCGGGTGGTGCATGCGCAGGCATAAACTGTTGATGCAAAATGGGTGAGGGCGTGTCTGATGGCACTCCCCTGATGTAGCCCCAGAGTCGTGGCTGAAAATAACAGCTTGGAAACGTGGGCTGAAAAAAACCGTGTTGGGTGTTCAACACGGTTTTTTATGTCCCCGTGATGTGGATTTGGGTGTGTTGTGGTTGAGGTCTCGCAGAGGTATTTTGCGCTGATTTTTTGATCACAACAGGCCGTATCCCCTGCCTGCATGGTTGCTTGTTTTTTTGCAGATTGATTGTATTTAAATGTTTTTTACGCTTGTTTTGCTGGCTTTTGAAAGGTTTTAACTTTTCCTTCATTTGACCTCATCGTGTGATCGGGTTACACTTAACCCTTGCTGCGCGCATTTTGTGTGTGTTTTTTTACTTCATGCTGGAAGGCATGACACGATACAAAGGAGCGAAACAATGGTTAAGACTGTTTCCACAACCCAACCCGAAGCTGTATTGTCTACATCACCGTGGCACTCGATCAAGCGGTTCATCTCACGATTTGCCAATAAAAAATCCCCCCCTGTGACCGATCTCATCATCCTGCCTTTGCCCGCCGCATCGGTAAGTGTGATCATCCCAGCCCTCAATGAGTCCAAACGAATCGCCGATGTGGTGCGTTATGCCTTGGCTGATCCTGTCACGGCTGAAGTGATTGTGATTGACGACAGTTCCATCGATGATACGGCGGCATTGGCGCGTGAAGCAGGTGCGACGGTGATCAGAAGCACGATGCTGGGCAAGGGCGCATCGATGCAAGATGGTGTGGTCGCCGCCCATTGCGATATGGTGGCGTATTTGGATGGTGATTTGGCGGGTTTGCGACCCAACATCATCAGCGATTTGGTCAAGCCCATTTGGGAGGGTGAGGCTGATTTTGTGAAAGGCAGTTTTGGTCGAAAGGGCGGGCGCGTGACTGAGTTGACGGCCAAACCCATGCTCAAATTGTTTTTCCCTGAGTTGATCCAATTCAGTCAGCCACTTGGCGGCATCATTGCTGCAAAGAAAGTGTTGTTGCAACAGCTGCGTTTTGAAGATGGCTATGGGGTGGACATTGGCTTGCTGATTGATGCACATTTGGCTGGTGCGCATTTGGCTCAAGTGGACGTTGGCGCATTGGAACATGACAGCCAATCTTTATTGAGTTTGGGGCGCATGGCGCAAGAGGTCAGTCGCGTGATTTTGGAGCGTGCAAAATCAGTGGGGCGTTTGAGTGTTGATCAAGTGATGTCCATTTTTGAGATGGAGCGTCAAAATCAAACAGACATTGACATTGTGTTGAGTAAAGTTGAAGGGTGCACAAAACTCATTTTACTCGATATGGATGGCACCATCACGATGTCACGTTTTGTGGTGGAGTTGGCCAAGGCCACAGGGCGCAGTGAGGCTTTGGTGGCGTTGCTTGATTCAGAAAACATCGATCAGTCGACGCGCAGTCAGGACATTGCCGCGTTATTTCGTTTTGTGCATCAATCCGAATTTGAAAAAGTCGCTCACTCGATTGAGATTCGAGAGGGGGTGATTGATGTTGTCAACGCTTTGCGTCGCAAGGGGTATCGTGTTGGCGTGGTCAGCGACAGTTATTTTGTGGCTGCGGACATCATTCGCCGTCGCATTTTTGCTGATTTTGCTCTGGCGCACACTTTGCCGTTCGATGCGGGGGTGTGTAAAGGTGAAATCTTAATCAATCGAGCGTTTTACCATGAGTCGGGCTGTAAGCTTCATGAGTGCTGCAAAAGCAATGTGCTGCGCTACATCATTGAGCAGGAGCCTGCGCTTGAGGTGGAAGGGGTGGTTGCGGTGGGGGATAATTTGAACGATGTGTGTTTGCTCAAGCTGGCTCATAAGTCGTTCACGATTGAGCCAAAAAATGAAACATTGACCCATGCTCCCATTGTTGAAATCAAACATTTTGGTGAGCTGTTGACTTTGCTGTCCAAAAGGGAGTCAAGTGTGGATGACACCGAGCATCAAGTGGGTTAAGAGGGGGGATGTGCGTGTTCGGCTCGGCTCATGAGATGTGCTGGGTGCTTGTGTCGGATTGCTCAGCCATTAAAGTCCTGCGCGTTTGGCTTGAGTTCTTTATAATTCGACGATTCCTTTCTATTATCAACTGACCATGACCCATCCAGACTTACTTCCTGAAGAGCTTGAGCTCTTACACGCCAAATTAAATCTCGAAACCGCTGAAATTACTTGGACTGAACTGCAACGTTTTTTCGCACAAGGCGTGTTGTATGCGGTGGATGCCTCTGTCGATTTGATTGATGTGGCATACGCCATCGGTGTGGACGATGCTGCCCGTGTCAAAGCGTGGATGGACGCAGGTGCATTCACCGCCGTCACCGATGCGCAGGCGGCCGATTGGCATCGACGCAATGCTGTGTTGTGGTCTGTCGTGGTTAAACCTTGGATTTTGGTGCAGGACAAGGGAAGTGTTCGCCATTGATGTGCTGACCTCGGAAGAAGTTGTGCAATTACATTTGAACAAATGATGTTGGTTTGAACGGCCAAACCACATGCTTCAAATCACATGCACCAGCACATGCATCAGACGGCTGGTACTTAAACATGTGTTGCACCCCATGCAGTGACTTCACCTTGTTTGGCCTGTGGACGCTTCGGCGAAGTGCGCCCTGTCAGCATGGCAACAAGCGGGTTTTTATTTTTTTGCGCCTTTAAACTGCGTTGATCTTGAAAATGAACACATTGCCCCCATCATTTGCCTATCATGCTGGGTTGGCAGGCGTTTGCCAAGCCGTTTTAAATTAATTCATATGAGTTCAATAGAGTAAAGAATAGAGCAGAGAAGACCATGGCAAAAAGAGATTTTTACGATGTGTTGGATGTTGCCCGCAATGCGGACGATGCTGACATTAAAAAAGCTTATCGCAAATTGGCGATGAAATATCATCCTGATCGTAATCAGGGCGATCCAGATGCAGAAGCGAAATTTAAAGAGGTCAAAGAAGCCTACGAAATGCTGTCTGACCCGCAGAAACGTGCAGCGTATGACCAATACGGTCACGCGGGTGTGGATCCAAATGGCATGGGCGGTGGTGGATTTGGCGGCGGAGGCAGCCCTTTTGGTGATTTTGGTGATATTTTTGGCGATATTTTTGGCGGTCAACGCGGCGGTCAGCGTGGGCCACAGGTGTACCGCGGTTCGGATTTGCGTTACACCATGGAAGTCTCTCTTGAGGATGCGGCGAAAGGCAAAGTCACGCAAATTCGTGTGCCATCGTGGGATGACTGTGACACATGCCATGGTTCAGGGGCTGAAGCGGGAAGCTCGCCAGAAACATGCCCGACGTGCAATGGTCAAGGTCAAGTGCGCATGTCGCAAGGCTTCTTTTCGGTGCAACAAACGTGCCCAACCTGTCATGGCACGGGTCAACACATCCCAAAACCCTGCAAAACATGCAGTGGCCAAGGCAAAGTCAAAACCAACAAAACCCTCGAAGTCAATGTGCCTGCGGGCATTGAAGATGGCATGCGCATTCGCAATGCAGGCAAAGGCGAGCCCGGTGTCAATGGCGGTCCTGCAGGCGATTTGTTTGTTGAGGTGCACATCAAGCGACACAATGTGTTTGAACGCGAAGGCACGGATTTGCATTGCAAAGTGCCGTTGGCTTTTGCAACAGCGGCTTTGGGCGGTGAAATTGAGGTACCGACTTTGCACGGTGGTGCAAGCATGAGCATTCCCGAGGGCACGCAAACAGGACAAACGTTCCGTTTGCGCGGCAAAGGCATGCCGCATGTGCGATCGGCCTCAACCATCGGCGATTTGTATGTCCATGTTGAGCTTGAAGTGCCCGTGAAACTGACCGGCGAGCAAAAAGAGCTGGTTCGTCAGTTGGATGAGAGTTTGAAAAATAATGGCGATAAACACAGTCCGCAAAGTAAATCTTGGTTCGATAAGGTGAAAGATTTCTTTGATTGAGTTTGATGACACCCCGTCGTTGAAAGGTGAGGCATGTGCCTCACTTTTTTATCGACTCGAAAAAGCGTTTTCGTTGTGTTAATGAATGGG
>CALMCL010000152.1 GCA_937862905.1 uncultured Burkholderiaceae bacterium
GCGGTGACCCGCCTCATCAGCTTATGCATTGTGACGTCGGATGCCAGTGGTCTTAATGATGGTTCGGCCACATTGACCGATTGTGCAGGCAACAACCTTCCCGCTGGTGCTGTGTTTTATAAAACCCGCATTGACATGCCTGTGAACAATTACTCCTTTACGGCAAGCTAGGTTGTTTCAATTGTTAAAATCACGAACCTTTCCTCTTTCTTTAAAACAAAATCAGCACGGTTTTGCGCTGGTGGTGATTTTAATGACGCTGCTGATCTTGGCCGGTGTCGTCGCCAGTATGCTCAGAGGGCAGACACTGAAGCTTAAAGAAACAGGCGATTACTTTCAAATGAATGAGCAAATGCAGGTGTCGCACAATGCCCATCGGGCATGCTTGCTTATGGTCAGAAGTGCTTTTAGATCGAATGCCGTAGGCGCATTTAATTGGAATGGATCTGTTGTCATGCCTGACGGTACGAGTACTTGTACAATTACGGCTGCAGTACCCGCAACCTTGTTCGGTGGTGTGCCTGTGCTGTGGCAGCAACCCAACTTGATTGTCAGCACGACCACTGCGAACGGTCTGGTCGAAACGTCAGAAATTCTTTATCCCGCATGTAATGTGCTCAGTGCAGGGGGGTGCGTGCAAAGTGCCGCTGCCATCACCTTAAGCAATGGGGTTGTTGTTTCCCCCCTGATTTTGCTGGGTGGTGCTGTGCAAGTTGGATGGCGAGGGCCTTGATCAAATGAAAACATCCAAACGTCAAAAGGGGTTTACTTTGCTGGAGCTGCTGGTGGTGGTTGCCATCATCGGTGTGCTGTCGTCTTTGGCGGTTGGGCGCTACCAAACATATATCATCAGTTCAAACCGCCATGCGGCACAAGCAAGGTTGCTGATGGCACAACAAGCCATGGAGCGTCATTTTTTGCGTGCCAATACTTATGTGGGTGCGGCACTGCCCGCATTGGATCCGACTGAACCTTATGCCCTTGCTTTTGTCGCACGCTTTCCAACTGCAACGACTTATCAAATATCAGCCACGCAAACAACCGTTGATCTCGACTGTGGGGTTTTAAGCATCAATCAAGATGGGCAAAAATTTTCTACAGGCCTTTTGCCTTTGGCTGATTGTTGGCGATGACTAAACCCAGTTTTGCGACGAGACCCGCAGCTTTTGCTCGCGGGTCTCGTTTTATGTGAAAAAATGGGCTACAATGTGGGGCATATTTGTGCATTGCACATTCAATTATTCTTAAGGTTTATCATGGCAGGCAGCACATTTGGACAACTTTTCAGTGTCACCAACTTTGGTGAATCCCATGGGCCAGCGATCGGTTGCGTGATCGATGGTTGCCCTCCGGGTTTGGCATTGTCGGCTGAAGACATTCAGCCAGACTTGGATCGTCGCCGTCCGGGGACATCGCGTCATGTGACACAACGACAAGAAGCCGATCAAGTTGAAATTTTATCTGGGGTGTTTGAGGGCAAAACCACAGGCACGCCGATTGCGTTGTTGATTCGCAATCAAGACCAGCGCAGTGGTGATTATGGCAATATTGCGGTACAGTTTCGTCCTGGTCACGCCGATTACACTTATTGGCATAAATACGGCATTCGCGATTATCGTGGCGGTGGTCGTTCATCCGCACGCCTGACCGCACCGATGGTGGCGGCTGGTGCGGTGGCAAAAAAATGGTTGAAAGAAAAATTTGGCACTGAGGTCATCGGCTGCATGACCGCATTGGGTGATGTTCAGATTCCGTTCCAAGATTGGGATCACGTCAGCCAGAACCCATTTTTTGCAGCCAACAATGAAGTTGTGCCCGAACTGGAAGCTTATATGGATGCGTTGCGTCGTTCGGGTGACTCCGTTGGGGCGCGCTTGATGGTGGGCGCAACCAATGTGCCTGTTGGTTTGGGTGCGCCATTGTTTGACAAGCTCGACGCAGACATTGCTTATGCCATGATGGGTGTGAATGCGGTCAAAGGTGTGGAAATGGGCGATGGTTTTGATGTGGTCGCACAACGAGGCTCGCAGCACGGTGATGAAATGCCACCATCGGGTTTTAAATCCAACCATGCGGGTGGGGTGCTCGGTGGTATTTCGACGGGTCAACCCATCGTCGTGCACGTCGCCATTAAACCCACTTCATCGATTCGCATTCCACGCGAGAGCATGGACATTCATGGCAATCCAGCCACAGTTGAGACGTTTGGACGGCATGACCCATGCGTGGGCATTCGTGCAACACCGATTTTGGAAGCCATGCTGGCTTTGGTTTTGATGGATCATGCGTTATTACATCGCGCGCAGAATGCCGATGTCAATGTTTCAACCCCAATATTACATTTACAACACGGAGAGTGAGCAATGACTTTTTTGACTTCAAAAACAACAGCTGCGATTGCAGTGTCTTTGGCTTTAGCAGCGTGCGGTACACAGCAAACCACCACCACAGGCAGTGCTGTTGGTGTTGAGCGCAAACAAACGTTCTCGATTTCCTCTGAAGCGATTAACTCGCAGGCAGCACAAAGCTATGCTGAAATGGTCACTCAGGCGCGTACTAAAGGTGTGCTCAATAATGACGCGGCAATGACCGCTCGCGTGCGTGGCATTGCCAACCGCCTGATTGCAAAAGCACCTATTTTGCGTCCTGATTCAAAGTCATGGGCATGGGAAGTCAATGTGTTTACTGATAAGGAAATCAATGCATTTTGCTTTCCTGGCGGTAAAATTGGGGTGTACAGTGGTTTGATTTCACGTTTAAATTTGACCGATGACGAAATCGCTCAAGTGATGGGGCATGAGATTGCCCATGCTTTGCGTGAGCATACCCGTGAACAGCAATCTCGTGAACAAGGCATTGGTTTTGTTTCAGGCGTGATTGGTGCTGTCGGTGAAGCATATGGCTTATCCAACGTCGGTCAGATTGCGTCGATTGGTGCGGATTTGGGCTTTAATTTGCCATTTAGCCGTGCACATGAAACCGAAGCCGATCAGCTGGGCATCGAATTGGCCGCTCGTGCGGGCTACAATCCAGATGCCGCTGTGACACTGTGGGATAAAATGCAGCGCGTAGAAGGTGGGGAAGTTCCTCAGATCCTGAGCACACATCCTAACTCAGGTAATCGTCTGGCTTCATTGCGCGTGCTGGCTGAAAAGGTTCGTCCTTTGTACCTTGCCGCGAAGAAAAAATAATTTTTAAATTTTAATATCAATCATTGGTAAGTTTGGATTTTCATGAAAACCTTATATGACAAATTGTGGGACATGCACGTCATTCGTGCTGAAGATGATGGCACTGCGCTCATTTACATTGACCGACAACTTTTACATGAAGTCACCAGCCCACAAGCTTTTGAAGGCTTACGCTTGGCATCGCGTCCTGTATGGCGTTTGAATGCCAACCTCGCTGTGTGTGATCACAATGTCCCAACAACCGATCGTTCGCAAGGCAATGCGGGGATTGTGGATCCCGTTTCACGGATTCAAGTGGAAACCTTGGACAGCAATTGTGATGCCTTTGGCATCACCGAGTTCAAAATCAACGACATCCGTCAAGGCATCGTTCATGTGATTGGTCCTGAGCAAGGCGCGACATTGCCAGGCATGACGATTGTTTGTGGCGACTCGCACACATCAACGCATGGTGCAATGGGTGCGTTGGCCTTTGGCATCGGCACATCCGAAGTGGAACATGTGTTGGCGACGCAATCGATGATGATGAAAAAAGCCAAGAACATGCTGGTTCAAGTGGACGGTGTTTTGCCTGCGGGTTGTACGGCCAAAGACATCGTGCTGGCCGTGATTGGTGAAATTGGCACTGCTGGCGGTACGGGCTACACCATTGAATTTGCAGGTTCAGCGATTCGTGCGCTGAGCATGGAAGGGCGCATGACCATTTGCAATATGGCGATTGAAGCGGGCGCACGTGCGGGCTTGGTTGCGGTCGATGATGTCACAATCAATTACATGAAAAACCGTCCTTTCGGCCCACAAGGTGCTGAATTTGACATGGCGGCTGAGTTTTGGCGCACCTTGCGCTCGGACGATGGGGCGACATTTGATGCTGTGATTAAATTACAAGCCGAGCTCATTAAACCACAAGTGACGTGGGGCACCTCACCTGAAATGGTGGTGGCCATTGATGCCAATGTGCCTGATCCTGAACTTGAAAAAGACCCCGTCAAGCGCGATGCGATGGAGCGTGCATTGATTTACATGGGTTTAGAACCCCGCGTGCCCATGACATCAATCAATGTGGACAAAATTTTTATTGGCTCATGCACCAACAGCCGAATCGAAGACATGCGGGCTGCGGCATGGGTGGTCAAGCGCTTGGGTAAAAAAGTGGCGGGCAATGTCAAGTTGGCCTTGGTTGTACCAGGCTCGGGTTTGGTCAAAGCACAGGCAGAAGCTGAAGGCTTGGACCTCATCTTTAAAAATGCAGGCTTTGAATGGCGTGAACCCGGTTGCTCCATGTGCTTGGCAATGAATGCCGATCGCCTTGAATCCGGTGAGCGCTGCGCATCGACGTCGAATCGAAACTTTGAAGGTCGTCAAGGCGCTGGTGGGCGCACCCATTTGGTCAGCCCAGCCATGGCTGCAGCTGCGGCCATTGAAGGACACTTTGTGGATGTGCGCGCATTGGCGTGAAATTAAATGATCAATGCCGTGCGAAATGTGGCCATGTTTTTTTGATAAAGTGGTTTCCGCGGTACTGTTTAAAACTTTTTTAAGGAAAATAAAATGCGTAAAATTTTAATCTTAAGTGTTTTAGCAACTTTGGCCTTGACGGGCTGCAATACATTTAAAGGCTTCACCAATGGTCTCGGCAAGGATGTCTCAGCTGTGGGCGGCGCAGTCAAAAATGGCGGTGACTATGTTCAAGAAAAAGTCCCTGCACCTGCGACCACATCGGGCTATTGAGATCTGCTTTGCATTAATCGTTTCACATCTGTTTGTCTTGTTTTGAAACGCATTGCTGCATTGTGCCGCAATGCGTTTCCTGTTTATATTAGTTGACCTTTTTGACCTATTGGCTGGAAAATCCATGGATAAATTCACCGTACACAAGGGGCTCGTCGCTCCGCTGGATCGCGAAAATGTTGATACCGACGCGATCATCCCCAAACAGTTTTTAAAGTCCATTGCCCGCACGGGTTTTGGTGACAATCTGTTTGACGAATGGCGTTATCTTGATGTGGGTCAGCCTGGGCAAGACAATACAAACCGTCCAATCAACCCAGATTTTGTGCTCAATCAAGCACGTTATCAAGGTGCGAGTGTGTTGATTGCGCGTGATAATTTTGGCTGCGGCTCATCCCGTGAGCATGCCCCGTGGGCGTTACAACAATATGGTTTTCGTGCGGTCATCGCGCCATCGTTCGCGGATATTTTCTTTAACAACTGTTACAAAAATGGTTTGTTGCCCATCGTATTGACCGCTGCGCAAGTGGACAAGTTATTCCATTTAACGGCTGGTTTTGTGGGCTTTGAAGTGACTATTGATTTGCCAGAGCAAGTTGTGCGTGCGGGCGATGATGCGTTTCCGTTTGAGATCAGTGCTTTCCGCAAATACTGCTTGACCAATGGTTTCGATGACATTGGCTTGACGTTGCGTCATGCCGAAGAGATCAAGCAATTTGAAGCCGCGCATTTGACGCGCTTCCCTTGGTTGAATCATCGCGCTTTATAACGATTCATCCAAGCTTTTGAACGATACAACTTAAGATACGACTTAATACACTGAATTTAAATAACTTTTGGTACTGACAATGACTCAAAATATCCTTCTTTTGCCTGGTGATGGCATCGGCCCTGAAATCATGGCACAAGCCGTTCGTGTGCTCGAACGACTCAAAGCCGATGGCTTGGACATCGCATGGGACAGCGCTTTGATTGGCGGCTGTGCCGTGGATGCAACGGGTGTGCCTTTTCCACAAGACACCCAAGACAAAGCACTGGCAGCGGATGCCGTGTTGTTGGCTGCAGTCGGTGGCCCTCAATATGATGTATTGCCACGTGAACAGCGTCCAGAACGTGGTTTGTTGGCCATTCGCAAAGTCATGAATGTGTTCTCTAACTTGCGTCCTGCTTTGGTTTATCCTGAGTTGGTTGAAGCTTCAACATTGAAACCAGAAGTTATTTCAGGTTTGGACATCATCATCGTGCGCGAGTTGGTGGGCGACATTTATTTTGGTGAGCCACGTGGCATTGAAATGCGTGACACAGAGTTTGGCAACGAACGCGTTGGTTACAACACCATGGTGTACAGCGAATCAGAAATTCGCCGCATCGCCCACAGCGCATTCAAAACGGCACAAAAACGTGCTAAAAAATTGTGCTCAGTCGATAAAATGAACGTGCTTGAAGCGACACAGCTTTGGCGCGATGTGGTCATCGAAGTGTCTGCGGAATATCCCGATGTTGAGCTCACACATATGTTGGTTGATAATGCCGCCATGCAGCTTGTGCGCAATCCGAAGCAATTTGATGTGATGGTCACGGGCAATATGTTCGGTGACATCCTGTCGGATGCCGCTTCGATGCTCACGGGTTCAATAGGTATGTTGCCATCAGCGTCTTTGGATGCCAATGGCAAAGGTTTGTATGAACCGATTCACGGTTCAGCACCAGACATCGCCGGTAAAAGTTTGGCCAATCCCTTGGCAATGATTTTGTCGGTTGCCATGATGTTGCGTCACAGTTTGAATCAAGTGGCTGCTGCTGATCGAGTGGATGCTGCAGTGAAAAGTGTATTGGCACAAGGTTATCGCACAGGTGACATCATGACCGAAGGCGGCAAAAAAGTCTGCACGGTTGAGATGGGTGATGCGGTTTTGGCTGCAATGTAAACCCGTTGTAAACAAAAAATAGGGAGGGGTTGTGTTTAGAGCATTGCTTTTGATTGGAGCGGTCTTGTTAGCGGGCTGTTCAAGTTCGCCTAAAAACCATCAAGAGGTTGATGCTGCTCATTCCGCTAAGTTGCGAATTAATCACCCGATTTATGGCGCGGATAAGGTGAAAATTGTAGACGGGGATTTGTGTCGAAATGACAATGCTTTTTCGATTGATGCTTCTAAAAGTAAGGTTGCGCGATTTAAGAAGTCAATTGATTTGGGCATTCCAAAAACGAGCACAGCTTCAAGCTATTACGATGAGTTTGTTATCCCCAGTAGTAAAAACATATCAATTCAGTTCAGTACGCATAAACAATCGGGGGCATATATTGAGTCTTGCATGCCACCTGGTGTTTCGTTTGAGGCGAATGTTGGTGGCTTATATGAGGCTTTTATGTCGGAGGAATACGGTCAATGCTCTATTCAAGTAAGAGAAATCAATCGAGATGGGACTCAGACGTTTCCCGTGCCAACACAGCGTGTTAAATCAAAACATTTTGTAGGTGGTTGTAAGTACTGACAAAATATCAACATGTTTTTTATGATGTGTGGCCGCCTGAAGCGCTTTGGGGTGAGTGAGTAAGTGTGATTTATGAGTGATTTATGCAAATTTCTGTAGTTTGATCTTTTAATAGGGATAAGAAATGACATCAGTGACCGCAGTACACGAAAATGATTTTTTGCTACAATTCATCAAGGAACGGGAAAGTCTCAGCTCAGAAGATGCGTTGTCGCATTATTTGGCGAATGGCCGTGATTCAGCCGAAAAGCTCAATCGCATCATTCAGGATTTGGGGGTTAAGCAACCCTTTGACTTTTTGGATTTTGCATCGGGTTATGGCATGGTGGCCAGACATTATGCAACGGTGATGCCTCAAGCACGGGTGACCACATGTGACATTCACCCTGAAGCCAACGCGTTTAACCGCGAGAAATTTGGTTTTGAAACAATACAGTCGCAATCTGTGCCTGAGGAGTTAAGGGTTGATCGTCAATTTGATGTCGTGTTCACTTTGTCATTTTTCTCACATATTTCGGATGCTTATTTTTCACGGTGGTTGCTGCGCTTGTATCAATTGGTTAAACCAGGTGGATATTTGATTTTCACGACCCACGGGCGGGTCACCAGCAATTATGTGTTGGGTAAAAATCAGATTATTTTTTATCCAGACAGTGAGCAAAAAGACTTGGAAGGGCAGTATTATGGGACTGCATACACACACCCCAGTTATGTGATGGATAAAGTGTCTGATTTACATGTGTATGCACCTGTGCGTTTTGAGTTGTTTAAAGAGGGGTTTTGGTGGGGACATCAGGATTTGTATGTCCTTCATAAAATGGCATAAGACATCTGGCAAGATGGTGACTTGTCAGTGAGATTTTATATTAAGGTTATTGTTTAATTGGAGTAAATGATGCAACGAGTGGGTTTAGTGGGTTGGCGCGGTATGGTGGGTTCGGTGTTGATGGATCGCATGCTGCAAGAAAAAGATTTTGAGCATTTTGAGCCTGTGTTTTTCAGCACCTCAAATGCGGGCGGCGCGGCACCGAATTTTGCAAAAAGCGATGGTGTGTTGCACGATGGTAACAATGTGGATGAACTGAAAACCTGTGACATCATCCTGACTTGCCAAGGTGGCGATTACACCAATGAGGTGTTCCCAAAGCTGCGCGCAGCGGGCTGGAATGGGTATTGGATTGATGCGGCCTCATCGTTGCGCATGGAAGACAATGCGATCATTGTGCTTGATCCTGTGAACATGAATGTGATTCAAGATGGTTTGGCTAACGGTGTGAAAAACTACATCGGTGGCAATTGCACGGTCAGCTTGATGATGATGGCATTGGATGGTTTGTTCAAAGCAGATTTAATCGATTGGATGACTTCAATGACGTATCAAGCGGCTTCAGGCGGCGGTGCGGCAAATATGCGTGAATTGATTTCTCAAATGGGTATTTTGAATGCGGAAGTGGCCGATTTATTGGCAGATCCACGTTCAAGCATTCTTGAGATTGACCGTAAAATCGCGGCAAAAATGCGTGAGCCTGATTATCCGGCCGAGCATTTTGGTGTGCCGCTCGCAGGTGGTTTGATTCCTTGGATCGACAAAGATTTGGGCAATGGTCAAACCAAAGAAGAATGGAAGGGCGCTGCTGAAACCAATAAAATATTGGGTAAAACAGCAGGTCAAGCGGGTTTTATCAATGTTGAAGGTTTATGCGTGCGCATCGGCGCGATGCGTTGCCACAGCCAAGCATTGACGATTAAACTGAAAAAAGATGTGTCGTTGGATGAAATCAATGACATGTTGGCGAAAGCGAATGACTGGGTTAAAGTGGTACCCAACGAGCGCACGGTCAGCATGCAAGAGCTCACACCAACGGCTGTGACGGGTACAATGACGGTACCTGTCGGCCGTTTGCGTAAAATGGAGATGGGTGGTGAATACTTATCAGCATTTACTGTGGGCGACCAATTGTTATGGGGTGCTGCTGAGCCATTGCGTCGCATGTTGCGCATTGTGTTGGCATCGTAACCTCTGCATCAAGGTTGTTTCCACTCTGAGTCACAGCAGTGGTTGAAGCAAATCACTAAATGCCGTCATTTTGGATAGGTCTAAAATGACGGCTCACTATTTTTGAGATGACCATGAATACACCGCGATTGTCGAAATTTAAATTGAATGTTGTGTTGCACATTTCAGCCGCTGCTGCAATTGCTTCGTCTGTGGTGTGTTCGCCCTCGGTGTACGCACAAGAGGTCAAACCTGCAACAGTGGCTACGCTTGGCGTGGATGGCTCTGTGACCATGATCATTCGTAAAGGGCACAATGTGCGTGAGATTGCCAAAAAATACTCGCGCGCGCACAATGTGCCATTTAATACGACTTTAGCGGGTCTGTTGGCTGCAAATCCAGACGCTTTCATTAAAAATGATCCCGATGTTTTGATCGTTGGAGCGCCATTCGTTTTACCAAGTCGGGCGCAATTGCTTGGCTTGCAACCTGTGAATGCTGTCAATGCAGCCAAAGCTGAGGTCGTGACCCCAACTGCTGGCGTGCCTGATGAAAAAAAAGCAGCGGAAACAATGCCAGCACCGGCTGCCGCATCAACAGTCAATAGCGCTCCAAATGCAACTGTCGTGGCGGCGGCGGGTGCCGCCGATGGTGCGAAATCGAGCCTGGACTCGACACTGCCCATGCCGATTTGGGCGATGTGTCTTATGGCGATTGCCTTACTGATGCTATGTGTTCGAATGTTTCGCCGCTCCACACAAGAGCCGCTTTTGGATGTGGATGAAGACAAAGACCAGAAATCATCGGCTCTCAATCCGCCGACGGTTCATGTGAATTTGACAGCAAAAGAGGCTGTGATCAACCCATCTGAGCCTACTCTGTCCGACGATGACAAAGGGTGGATTGACGATGTCGATCAGAACACATCTGCTTCCAACCCAATGGACAATCAAGCGAATGCGCGGGAAAAAGATTTTGAACGGGTTGAGTTTGAATCCAATTTGTTGGAGGGAGCGCAGATCACAATGGTTCAACGTGATGGGATGTTGGGCTCATCGGCTGTAGATCAATCGCTGTCCACAACGCAACCCACTTTTGTACGCAATACATTTAGCAATGTGAACATTGAAGCCATTGCAGCTGATACAAGCATTAAAGTGGATGAGGCGGCCGATGTCAGTCAGACCGCTGAGATTCAAACCGCTGAAGTTCAAACTGTTGAACAGATCGCACCTGAGGCACCAACAATGCAACAAGCACCAACAGCTAAACCGATCAAGCCATTGAGTAAAGGACTTGATTTAGATGTTTCAGGTTTTATGAAACGTTACACCAATCAAATACCACCCATGCGCGTGCAACCATCGCTTGATTTTGAAGATTTGCTGGATCGCACCCATTTACAGGCTTGGTTGAATCAAAATACGCCTGAGGATGTGTTGCTGCATGCGCAAGATGCGCATGAAGAGCGGTATGGCGAAGTGGCTGAAGCCATGTTGACGGATGTGTTGTTCCGTGGCGATGCCGAACAGTGCGCCATGGCCGTTCGCTTGCGCAAAGAGTGGTCAACACCAAGGCCTTTATAACATGCCACGTATTGCTCTTGGAATTCAGTACGACGGCACGCCTTATCAGGGCTGGCAGTCACAAGTTCACCGCCAAACGGTTCAAGATGTGTTGCAAGATGCATTGTCTCAGTTTGCCACCGTGCCGCTCATGGTTCAATGCGCTGGACGCACAGACACGGGGGTGCATGGACTCGAACAGGTTGTTCACCTCGATGTGCCGTTTGAACGCAATGCAAATGCATGGGTGCGTGGCGTCAATGCATTTTTACCCGATTCGGTTGCGGTTCGTTGGGCGGTGGCTGTAGCACCTGAATTTCATGCACGCTTTGATGCATTTAAGCGCACTTATCACTATGTGATTTATAATCACCCAACGCGATCACCCATTTGGGTCAACCGTGCGGGCTGGTATCATAAACCCCTTGATGCTGAAAAAATGCATCTGGCAGCTCAGGCTTTGGTTGGTGAGCATGATTTTTCAGCTTTTCGTGCGGCACAATGCCAAGCCAAATCACCGATCAAAACCATGCATGCGATTTCGGTCAAACGCATCGGTGATTTGGTTGTCGTCAGTGTCACTGCAAATGCTTTTTTGCACCACATGGTGCGCAATATTGTGGGTAGCTTAATTTACGTCGGGACGGGCAAGCAAGCCATTGATTGGTTGGCTTTTCTCCTCACCCAACAAAATCGCACTTTGTCGGCACCGACGTTTGCATCGAGTGGTTTATATTTGGCTGCCATTCACTATGATCAACGGTTCGGTTTGCCCGTACCCAATGACGATGTGATGGCTTTGCTGGGCGTGGCGGTATGAGCTTTGTGATGACAATGGACAGGATGATTTAAAAATATGAGAACCCGAGTCAAATTTTGTGGCTTCCGTCGACCCCAAGATGTTCAAGCCGCTGTGGTGGCGGGCGCCGATGCACTTGGCTTTGTGTTTTATGACAAAAGCCCGCGCCATGTCTTGCCCGAAACCGTGGCACAATTGGTTCAACACATGCCTGCATTCATCGATACGGTGGGTTTGTTTGTCAATGCCAGCGCGGATGAAATTAAAGCCGTACTGAATCAAGCGCCAATACAGAATGTGCAATTGCACGGTGACGAAACGTGGGACTTTGCGGTACAGTTGCAATGCAGTTTGCGACGTCCTGTCATTAAGGCTGTGCGCGTTAACGATCGCACGGATTGGACAGAGGTTGCGGCGCATATTGACGCTGTGGCTGGTGTTTTGCTTGATGCGGACAGTATGGGTTATGGTGGCTCTGGCCATCGTTTTGATTGGACTGCGATTCCCAATAACGTGCGCGGTAAAATTATTTTAAGCGGTGGCTTGCAGACGGCCACGATTGTACAGGCCATCCGTGAGGTCAGTCCCTATGCACTTGATGTTTCGTCGGGCATTGAGGCTGGTGTCAAAGGCGAGAAAGACAGTGAAAAAATGAATGCATTTATGCAAGCGGTGTGCATTGCCGATGCCGAGCGATGGCGTGGCTGAGATTTAACCCCTTTGATAACAATGGGAGCAATGGCTGCCCAACTTCAGATTGACAACGCCATTGCATTGTCCCCACACATTTTAAAATCAATAATGCAGGTCTTTTTTGTTATTGAACAGATTTAGGAATCCAAATGTATAATTTCCCCGACATCAACGGGCACTTCGGCATCTATGGTGGCCGTTTCGCTTCAGAAACCCTCATCCCAGCGCTTGACGAATTGCTTGAAGCTTACAAAACCATTGTTCCAACCCAAGCCTTTCAAGATGAATACGCTTACGAACTCAAGCATTTTGTCGGCCGCCCATCTCCCATTTATCATGCCAAACGCCTGTCATCTGAAAATGGCGGGGCACAAATTTACCTCAAACGTGAAGATTTGAATCACACGGGTGCGCATAAAATCAACAACGTCATCGGACAGGCCTTGCTTGCGCGTCAAATGGGTAAGCCACGCGTGATTGCTGAAACAGGCGCGGGCCAACACGGTGTCGCCACAGCCACGATTGCAGCACGTTTTGGTTTGCAATGCGATGTGTTCATGGGTTCAGAAGACGTGGCGCGTCAAGCGTCGAATGTGTACCGCATGAAGCTCCTCGGTGCCCGCGTGATTCCAGTCGAATCGGGTTCAAAAACCCTTAAAGACGCGCTGAACGAAGCCATGCGAGACTGGGTGTCGAATGTGGAAAATACATTTTACATTATTGGCACTGTTGCTGGGCCTCATCCATATCCAGCCATGGTGCGTGATTTTCAACGCATCATTGGCGATGAGTGTTTGGTTCAAATGCCTGAAATGATTGATCGCCAACCCGATGCGGTGGTGGCATGTATTGGTGGTGGTTCAAATGCCATGGGGATTTTTTACCCATACATTCCGCATGAAGGGGTGCGTTTGATCGGTGTGGAGGCTGCGGGTGACGGCATTGATACACCACGTCATGCGGCCAGTTTGGGTATGGGCAGTGTGGGTGTGTTGCATGGCAACCGAACGTACATCTTGCAAGACAAGAATGGTCAAGTGACGGAAACCCATTCTGTGTCCGCTGGTTTGGATTATCCTGGCGTTGGCCCTGAGCATGCATGGCTCAAAGACACGGGACGCGCTGAATATGTTGCCATTAATGATGAAGAGGCTTTGGCGGCGTTTCATACCCTGTGTCGTGTTGAAGGCATCATTCCAGCGCTTGAATCTTCGCACGCGATTGCATATGGTTTGAAATTGGCCAAAACCATGCCGGCCGATAAAGTGATTTTGGTGAATCTGTCAGGTCGAGGCGATAAAGACATGCACACGGTGGCTGAACGGGGCGGTTTGGTGCTGTAGTTTGGTGTGTTTGACGACATGGTTTAAAAAATCCTCGCTGCGGCGAGGATTTTTTCATGATTTCATTTCAGTTGTTTGAATGAAAGAAATTCAACACATGCTGAGGCAACCAATTCAAACGGGGGCGGGTGTGTCCATGAATAAAGCCAACGTGACCGCCTTGCTCAAGGTAGTGCAGTTGCACATGGCGGCTGACTTCGTGGGCTTGAGCGAGGCACGCTGCGGGAATGAAAGGGTCGTTCAAAGCGTTGAGTACCAGTGTCGGGACGGCGATGTGAGGTAAAAATTGCTTGCAAGATGAACGTTTCCAATAGTCTTCAGCATCTTTGAAACCGTGTAAAGGTGCGGTTATGAAATTGTCGACATCAAAAAAATTGCGCGATGTTTTAATTTTTTCAGCTGAAATGCCCAGTTCTGGGTAGGCGGCCACTTTGGCGAGTCCTTTGGTTTTGAGTGTGCTGAGAAAATGGCGCATGTAAACGAGTTGATTGAAACCGTTGGCGAGGGCAATCGAACCCGCTTTTAGGTCTTGTGGCGGACAGATGGCGGCGGCTTTTTGAATGATGGCATGTGCTGACTGACCTTGTTCGCCGAGCCACTTGAGAAGCGCATTGCCGCCCAATGAAACGCCCGCAGCATGACGTTGGCTGTGTGGGTATTGTTTGGCGAGGCGACGTAAAATCCAGTCAATTTCCTGTGAAAAACCCGAATGGTAAAAAATGGGTTGGCGATTGAGTTCACCACTGCATGAGCGCCAATGAACCACCACGCCCGAGTCGCCATTGCATGCACATGCGTGCATGAGGGCACGTGCATATGGACTTTGGCTGGAGCCTTCAAGTCCATGAAATAAAACAACCAATTTTTGATTGTGATTTAAAGCCTTATCGCGGTTGACCCAGTCGAGGTCGATGAAATCATCATCCGGGGTCTCCCAGCGTTCACGCGTATAAATCGGTTGTGGTGTGCTCAGAAAAGTAGGGACAATGGTTTGGATGTGGGCATTGTGTGCCCACCATGGCGGGCTGTACTGGCTGTCAGTCATGGTGGGGGTGCCTTATCCAAGAGCCTAAGAAATGGTGCACACACGCATCAACTCAGCTTCCAGTTGTGCGGCGGCACTTGGGTCGTTGAGTTGGTCGGATGACAATATGAAGACATCCTCTAATCGCTCACCCAGAGTGACAATTCGTGCGCTGCGCAGGCGAATGTTCATTTGTTTTAAGATGTAAGCGATGCTGTACAGCACACCGTGGCGGTCTGTTGCTGCGAGTTTGAGGACGTATTCACCCTTATCGGTTGGCGTCAGGCTGACGCGTGGCACAATCGGAAAGTTGCGAGAGCGGGCGGTCAAGCGTCCCAGATTGGGGGCGCGCAGTGCTGGGGCGGTGGTGAGTGTCTCTCTTAGTTCTTGGTTGAGGCGTTGAACAAACAAGGCATCGGCTTGATGGGATTCAGGTAAAAGCACTTGAAAAGTATCAAGCGCGATGCCTTGGCCGCTGGTGTAGATTTGCGCATCAAAAATGGATAAATACCGTTGCTGAAAAAAAGAACAGAGGCGAGCAAATAAATCGGGAACGTCTGGCGTGTAGACCATGACATGCAAGCTGTGGTCATTATTAAAAGGCTTGGTGGCCACAATGGCCGATGTCCCCGTATTTTTTGGATGTTGAACGATGTGTTCAGCATGCCAAGCGATGGTGGTGGCATCGTGACGCATGAAATATTCGCTGTCAAAATCATTCCACAGGGCTTGTGCTTGCGCTTGAATTTCGGCACTGGGCAGCAATTCAAGGGCATCCATTGTGCGTTCTTTGAGCATGCTGACGGGGGCTTGGGTTTGCCCTGATAATTCGCGCAAGGTCAGCTGGTACAGATCCGCCAACAGTTTGTCTTTCCACGCGTTCCACACTTTTGGACTGGTGCCTCGGATGTCGGCGACTGTGAGCAGGTACAGGGCTTGAAGATTTTCGACACTTTTGACCGTCTTGGCAAAGCGTTGAATTGTCTCCATGTCAGACAGATCTTCTTTTTGGGCAAAAGTCGACATCGTTAAATGGTGTTTAACGAGAAACACCACCAATGCAGTTTGTTTTTTGGTCAATGCGTGTTGTTTGGCAAAACGTGCAACTTCGACCGCACCCAAATCAGAGTGATCACCGCCTCGACCCTTGGCAATGTCGTGAAACAGGCCTGCGATGTAGAGCAACCACGGTTGCCCGAACTCAGCCATGACTTGATTGGCTAAAAAATGACTTTGCATGTGCTCTTGCAAAGTGAAGCGGCGTAAATTGCGCACAACGGTCAGGATGTGTTGATCAACGGTATAAATGTGGAATAAATCATGTTGCATTTGACCAATGATGCGGCGAAATGCAGGGATGTAGCGTCCCAAAACACCGGTCTGGTTCATCAGTCGGATGGCGTGCGTGATGCCGTTGTCGAGCTTAAGCAGGTGGATGAATTTGGAACGATTTTCAGGGTTGCGCCGAAACTCAGGTGTGATTAAATTGCGTGCTTGCAAAATCGCATCCCACAGTTTGGGAGAAAAGCCTGTTAAGCCAGTCACTTGCCCATACACATAAAACACATCAATCAGCAAATGGGGTTTGCGAATAAAAGCATCGTTTTTGACAACATCAAGCACATGATCTACTTCAACAAAATCAGGGAAGCCTTTGATTTTATGGGCAATATGCGGTGCAGAGGGAGGTGACAGAAACAGCTCGAATTTTTGAACAAAGAGGGTGCATTGTTGATAAATCGCACGGGCTGCCAAGTAGTAACGTTGCATCAAATGCTCACCGGCCCGTTTGCCATCGGTTTCAAACAAGCCAAAAGCGTGCGCCAAGGGGGTTTGCAAGTCAAACAGCACACGGTTTTCCATGCGTTTACTGAGGATGTGCAGGTGGGCGCGAATCGCCAACAGTTGGTTTTCACTTCGTTGAATCAAGCGCAACTGACTGGCGGTCAGCCAATTGTTGTGGTGCAGTTCTTGCCAAGTGTGACCGATATTGGCCGCTTTAGCCAACCACAACATCAGGTGCAAATCGCGCAAACCTCCAGGGCTTTCTTTGCAATTCGGTTCGAGGCTGTATGGCGTGTCATCAAATTTGGCATGACGTTGGCGCATTTCCGCCATTTTTTCACGCCAAAAGATGGGCACATCAAAATGACGGTTGAAAGCCGCGTAGAAAATTTGGTGGATTTTTTTATCGCCCGCCAAGTAGCGACCTTCAAGGATTGATGTTTGAATGGATAAATCTTCAAGCGCATCCGCGATGCATTCGTCGATGGTGCGCACGCTATGGCTTAAGGTCACACCCATGTCCCACAGCATGCTGACCCATTGCTCAATCGCAAGCGACAGTTGCGCCTTTGATTCGACCGACAAATGATCCGTTTTAATCAGCACCAACAAATCGATGTCGGAATTGGGCAACAGCTCTGCTCGACCATAACCGCCAATTGCAATCAGGCTGGAGGAATGGCGCAAACTGTCAGGCAAAGTGCCAATGCAGTGTGTCCAAGCTTCTAACACACACAGATCCGTGAGGTGGGTGAGCTCGCGCATCAAGCGACGTACGGCACGTGTTGGGCTGTTGTTTGCTGTGAATTGTGAAAAAAGCAGGCTGCGACCCGTTTGGTAACGGGTGCGATCTGGGATCTGGGACGGTGCTGCAATGGACATAAATTTTTAGACAGAAGGTTGGATGAATGATGGTAAAGCAGGATAGCCTTCTGACAAAGTCAACACTTCGTAACCTGTGGGCGTGACCAATACGGTGTGCTCCCATTGTGCCGATAAGCTGCGATCCTTGGTTTTGACCGTCCAACCATCGGGCATGGTGCGCATGTCACGTTTGCCTGCATTGATCATGGGTTCGATGGTGAAAATCATGCCTGCTTTAAGCTGCATGCCTTGACCTTTGATGCCATAGTGTAGAACCTGCGGGTCTTCGTGAAATACCTTGCCGATGCCATGACCGCAATACTCACGCACCACCGACATGCCATTTTGATGCGCATGGGCAGCGATGGCGGCACCGATGTCGCCCAGCGTCGCGCCTTCTTTCACTTGGGCAATGCCTATCCACATGCATTCATAAGTGATGTCACACAAACGTTTGGCTGCAATCGAGCCTTCACCAACGATGAACATGCGTGACGTGTCGCCAAAATAACCCGCAGGTGTGATGACGGTCACATCGATGTTGGCGATGTCACCATTCTTGAGCACTTTGTCATCTGATGGGACGCCGTGGCAAATCACGTCATTGAGTGAAATGCAGCATGATTTTGGGTAAGGTGGGTAGCCGGGTGGCTGATAACCGAGGGTTGCAGGGATGGTGTTTTGAACATCAACCATATAGTTATGGCATAAACGATCGAGTTCGCCTGTCGTTGTGCCCGCTTTGACAAAGGGGGTGATGTAATCTAAAAGCTCGGAAGCGAGTCGACATGCGATGCGCATGTGGGCGATGTCATTGTCATCTTTGATGGTAACGGCCATGAAGTTCTCTTAATAGGTGTTTCTGAATGCTGGGCTCAGCGTTGCTTGAACGCGGGACTTGAGCTATTGAATGTTTTGCTATATAATTATAGGCTGTCTTGGGTTCGTTTGCAGAGGTTTTGCGAGCGTACGGGGAAACCCTAAGGTAAGACCCAAGATAAATCGCGCGTTGGCAGCCATAAGGGTGCTTTGAAATCATGACGATGGATGGGGTTCAGTCCTCACGTTAAGCGGGTTTGTGAATATCAGCTCATCGAACATCAAAATCAGCATGGAACAATTCATCAGGTTTCGAGCCACAGTGCTTGCCAATGTTAGAAACAACCCTTTTACGAATTAAAGGTATTATATTATGTTAGTTACAATGCGTGAAATGCTCGAAGCGGGCTGCCATTTCGGTCACCAAACCCGTTTCTGGAACCCTAAAATGGCTCCATTCATTTATGGCCATCGCAACAAAATCCACATCATCAACCTCGAAAAAACAGTTGTCATGTACAACGACGCGGCTGAGTTCATCAAAAAAGTAGCGGCTCGTCGTGGCACAGTGTTGTTCGTTGGCACAAAACGTCAAGCACGTGACATCATGGCTGAAGAAGCAACACGCGCTGGCATGCCATACGTGAATCAACGCTGGTTGGGCGGTACTTTGACTAACTTCAAAACAGTCATCACGTCAATCAAACGTTTGAAAGCAATGGAAGCAGCGATCGAGTCTGGCGAAGCCGATAAAATGATCAAAAAAGAAGCGTTGTTGTTTAAACGTGAATTGGAAAAGTTGCAAAAATCCATCGGCGGCATTAAAGATATGGCTGGCGTTCCTGATGCGATTTTTGTTGTGGACATCGGTTACCATAAAGGTGCCTTGCTCGAAGCGAAAAACTTGGGCATTCCTGTGATTTCTGTGGTTGATACCAACCATGATCCAAAAGGCGTTGACTTCATCATCCCAGGTAACGATGACTCTGCACGCGCAGTGCGTTTGTATGCACGTGGTATGGCTGATGCCATCCTCGAAGGTCGTGCGAATGCGGTGAACGAAATCATCGAAGCGGCTAAAGAAGCGTCTGAGCCGGAAGAATTCGTTGAAGAAATCAATGATGCATCTGCTGATGCTTAATCACTGAAAAGTGATGTGATGAAAGGGGGCTTCAGAGCCCCTTTTTCGAAAGAATTTCGGATGCCTTGATCGTGGTTCATCGGGTGTCCATCATTTGAGTGGCTAAACCGCACAAATGTTCTAGTTTAAATTCAAAAGGGTGCGATCCCTTTTGTACTGATTATAGGATGAATTGAAATGACAGCAATTACTGCAGGCATGGTATCGGAATTACGCGGCAAAACTGATGCGCCGATGATGGAATGCAAAAAAGCCTTGGTGGAAGCCGAAGGCAATATGGAACGCGCGGAAGAAATCTTACGTGTGAAATTGGGCAGCAAAGCAGGTAAAGCATCTTCACGCATCGCAGCTGAGGGCGTGGTTGTGGTGTACACCAACGGCACGCAAGGCGCGATGGTTGAAGTCAACTCTGAAACTGACTTTGTTGCGAAAAATGATGACTTTTTGGCATTGGCCAATGGTTGTGCAAAATTGGTTGCAGAACACAATCCAGCTGATGTTGAAGCATTGTCTGCATTGGATTTAGACGGCAAAACAGTTGAACAAACCCGTGCTGACTTGATCGGCAAAATTGGCGAAAACATGACCATCCGTCGTTTCGTTCGTTTTGACAGTGACAACAGCTTGGTGTCTTACTTGCACGGCGCGAAAATCGGCGTGGTTGTATCGTACAAAGGTGATGAAACTGCAGCCAAAGACGTGGCCATGCACATCGCTGCGATGAAGCCAGTGGCTTTGTCTTCTGCTGATGTTCCTGCAAAATTGATCGAAACTGAACGTAAAGTAGCGACTGAAAAAGCCATCGAATCAGGCAAGCCTGCTGAGATCGCCGCCAAAATGGTTGAAGGTTCAGTACAGAAATTCTTGAAAGAAGTGTCTTTGTTTGACCAACCTTTCGTTAAGAATGATAAAGAAACCGTTGCTGCGATGTTGAAATCTAAAGCCACTGAAGTGGCTGGTTTCACCATGTTCATCGTGGGTGAAGGCATCGAGAAAAAAGTGGATGACTTTGCTGCGGAAGTGGCTGCTCAAGTGGCTGCGGCACAAGCTGGAGCTTAATCAAGCTGAGCGTTTGATGATAAAAGTGGGCTTTGCCCGCTTTTATTTTGCCCGAAAAATGGAGCCATCATGGATGGCCTGTTTTGTTGAAGGCAAAAATGGTTTGAGGTCAATAATTATTAATCAAAAGTGACTAATCAGAAGTGATTGATCAATGGTTGTTGAACAGTGGTGATGAAAATGCCTCATTAATATTTTTTTGAAATAAGCTTACTTGGCATGTGTGTAGGCTTACTCCAGAAGTGTATTTTTTTGGGTGGATGACTGCCGATTATTGTTAAAGACAGATCGAAAAGGTGTATCCTGTCGAGAGTTTGTGTCTGGCATTTGGGTGGGTCCATTTCGTATTTATTGGTTAAATATCAAGGAGTTGATTATGGCGGCTTATAAGCGCGTGTTGTTGAAATTGTCGGGTGAAGCTCTGATGGGCGACGATGCATTTGGCATCAATCGAAAAACCATCGAACGCATGGTTTCAGAGATCAAAGAAATCTCTGATATGGGCGTTGAAATTGCCATTGTCATTGGTGGCGGCAATATTTTTCGTGGCATGACGGGTGGCGCAGCGGGCATGGATCGTGCAACAGCCGACTATATGGGCATGATGGCGACGATTATGAATGCTTTGGCTTTACAAGATGCGATGAAGCAAGCGGGCATGGATGCGCGCGTACAATCGGCATTACGCATTGACCAAGTGGTTGAGCCTTACATTCGCCCGCGTGCTTTGCGTCAACTCGAAGAAGGTAAAATTGTGATTTTCGCTGCAGGTACGGGCAACCCATTTTTCACCACGGACACCGCAGCGGCTTTGCGTGGCGTTGAGATTGGCGCTGAAGTGGTGCTGAAGGCAACCAAAGTGGATGGCGTTTACACCGCAGATCCGAAAAAAGACCCAACGGCCACCCGTTACAGCACTGTGAGTTTCGATGAGGCCATCAGCAAAGACTTGAAGGTCATGGATGCGACTGCGTTTGCTTTATGCCGAGACCAAAACATGCCGATTCGAGTGTTCTCAATTGTCAAAGAAGGTGCGCTCAAGCGCATCATTGAAGGTTCTGATGAAGGCACTTTGGTTAAACTGTAAACCTTCACGATCCATAAAAAAAGCGCGATGATTCGCGCTTTTTGACATCCCATCTCATGCATGTGATGTGAGGCATGAGTGCCCATTACAGTTTTTCATCCGCAGCTCGCTTTAATTTCTCTTGCCATTCAAACCCAACTTTTGGTGAATTCAGCTCTTCTTTCAGCTGTCGTTCAAGCTCTTCTCGGCCTTGGCGTATGATGCTGGCGAAGTTTTTATCCCCACGGAGGCTTTCATTTTTATGCATGAACTCATAGTTTGTGTCGCGGAATCTGTTGGTGAGTTCGCGTGCTTCGTAGGCGTCCATGCCCATGATCCTCAAGCATTCTCGGCCAAGGCGAAGTGAGCCTTCAAACAGTTCTCGTTCGATGACGGTCACGCCAAGCTTACGCAAGTCATAGTAATGTGACACGTCATACGCACGGGCGGCAATTTCCAAGTGTGGGAAGTGTCGCTGGGCAAGGTGAATGATTTTGAGGCAAACTTCTCGGTCTTCGACGGCGACAACCAACAGTTTGGCTGTTGCTGCACCCGCGACTTCGAGCAAATCGAGGCGAGCGGCGTCACCGAAATAAACCTTGTAACCAAATTTTCGCATGGTGTCGATGGTCGATGAGTCGTGGTCGAGCACTGTGGGACGGATGCCTGCAGAAGACAATAAGCGGGAGATGATTTGTCCAAATCGTCCGAAACCCGCGACAATGACTTCTCTTTGCTTGATGTCGGTGTCCATTGCGGCATTGTCTTCTTTGCCGGTGAAATAGCGGGCATTGATGATGTCGAACAGTTTGATCAATAAGGGGGATGCGGCCAATGACAGGGCGACGATTAAATTCAGCCATGCGCCTTGTTGCACGCTGAATAGCTTTCCTTGCACGGCCAATGCACCAACGACGAAGGCAAATTCGCCACCTTGCCCGAGCATTAAAGCAAAAGTCAAGCGCTCGCGTGTTTGGATGCGCACGATGCCTGCGACGAGGTACAGCAGGATGAATTTGAGTGTCATGTAGGCGAGCAATAAACCCAAAATACGTGGCCACGCGCTGAGCAGCAGCGGGATGTCCATGTTTGAACCAATGGTGATGAAGAACAAGCCGAGAAATAAACCACGAAATGGGTTGAGGTCGGCTTCAAGTTCATGTCGATACTCGGAGCTGGCAAGTAATATTCCCGCTAAAAAAGCACCTAAACCTGCGGAAACACCAACCGAAGTCATCAGCTCCATCACCGCAATCACCAGCAGTAATGCCGTGCCAACGAAGAGTTCGCGTGAGCCATTTTGTGCCACCCAGCGCAACATGTAGCGAATCAAATACCTGCCAACAAAAATCACCGCAACCACTGCGCCAATTGCATTCAGCGCATTGAATTGTGTGGCACCCGCAACAGGTGCGAGCAGCCCGATGACAATGATGAGTGGGATCGCCGCCATGTCTTGAAACAACAGCACACCAAACACGCTTTTGCCTGCATCGGTGTTCATTAGATTGCGGTCATTCATCATTTGTACGGCGACGGCGGTTGAGGAGAGTGCCAGTGCCAGTCCAATGATGAGGGCGGCGGTTGGGTTCATGCCAAGTAAATAGGTTGCGCCGAAAAATGCCGTACCGCACACTGCCATTTGCAACGCACCAAAAATAAACACACGATGCCTCATGTCCCATAGTTTCTTGCCATCGAGCTCCAATCCGATGGTGAACAGCATCAACACCACGCCCAGCTCAGCCAATGTGCTAATGCTTTCTGTGTTTTCAGCCAATCGAAAGCCGTTGGGCCCCAGCGCCAAGCCCGCCAGTAAGTAACCCAGCACCACACCCAATCCCATCCGCTTGGCAATGGGCACCACCAACACCATTGCGGTCAGGTAAATCATCAAATAGAACAGGATGTTTATTTCACCATGCATGATCAGCTCCCCATTGTGAAAGTGTGTGTTTGATGAATGGATGGTTGCGTTTTGAGTTGCGTGAGCTCTGCCACCAAACGGTCACGATAGGCCTCGCTGGCCAGCAGTAAAGCATCATTGCTTATTGTGCCTGCATCATGTGTGATAAACGGTGGTAACCATTCCATACCGCAAAACAAGGCTGTTTGTTGAATGGGGGTGCCAATTTGCGCCATGGTGAAGTTGTTGTAGCCGCTGGCTGAATAAGAATCCGCATCACCTCCCGTGCTCACAGCCCACATTAAACGTTTACCGTGCAAGGCCGTACCATTTTCACCATATGCCCACCCGTATGAAAGGATTTTTTCCATCCACAGCGAGAGCAGCGCAGGCGTGTGATACCAGTGCAGGGGGGTGTTGTAAGACGATGGTGTGTGATTGAAGCAGTGCCTCTTGTTCAGCGCGGACGTTGATGTGGAAATCAGGGTACAGCTCGTACAGTGAGCGGATGTGAACGTCAGGTAGATTATTAACGGCATCACGCAGCACTCGATTGCTGTGTGAGTGTGATGGGTAAGGATGGGCGTAGATGATGGTGATCATGAAGGGTTTGAGGTTGGTTGTGTCATTGGTTTTAGATTATTGGATGGGGTGCTGTTTTTTTGATTTCGTATTATAAGCACAATGTGGTTGTTATGCTGAAACTGTTGACTGGTGTAGCCTATAGTGAATAATGTTGGGTGAAATGAGGTGAGCGGAGGTGAGTGAATGAAGAAATGCTTGCCCTATGTTTGAAAGGCTGGTGTGTCGGGCGCTTATCTGCATTTGAGTGGGGGCTGACGTTCATTTTTTGGATCAATCCATTTTGAATGCAACATTTGATCGGATAAAAATGGATGGTTTAAGCCATGTGCAATGCCAATTTTTAAAAAAGGCCAAGCTTTTTACAGGTATAATCTCGCTTTCAATATGTGGTAACTCTGGTGATAAAATGACAAAATATGTGTTTGTAACGGGCGGCGTTGTATCGTCTTTGGGTAAGGGCATTGCAGCAGCGTCTTTGGCGGCTTTGTTGGAATCGCGTGGTCTGAAAGTGACCATGCTCAAACTTGATCCTTATATTAATGTAGACCCTGGCACGATGAGCCCGATTCAGCACGGTGAAGTGTTCGTGACCGAGGATGGTGCGGAAACCGATTTGGATTTGGGACATTATGAGCGGTTCATCAGCGCCAAAATGCGCAAGTCAAACAACTTCACCACAGGTCAGATTTATGAGTCTGTTTTGCGTAAAGAACGCCGTGGTGAGTATTTGGGCAAAACCGTACAAGTCATTCCACACATCACCAACGAAATTCAATTGTTTATTGAACGTGGTGCCGCTGCGTCGAACAATGGCCAAACCGATGTCGCGATTGTTGAAATTGGTGGCACGGTTGGTGACATTGAGTCTTTGCCTTTCCTCGAATCTGTGCGCCAAATGAGCTTGCGCATGGGGCGTGGCAATTCTGCATTTGTGCATTTAACCCTCGTTCCATTCATTGCTGGTGCGGGAGAACTAAAAACCAAACCAACCCAGCACTCGGTTCAAAAATTGCGCGAAATCGGTATCATTCCGCATGCGTTGTTGTGCCGTGCCGATCGCATGATTCCTGAAGACGAACGTGCAAAAATTTCAATGTTCTCGAACATCCCCGCCAATGCCGTTGTTTCAGTGTGCGATGTCGATACAATTTACAAAGTGCCTCATCTGTTGTTTGAGCAAGGCTTGGATCAAGTGATCTGCGATGAATTGCGCTTGGATGTGCCACCAGCCAATGTGGCGTTGTGGGATAAATTGGTTGCAGCTTTGGAAAATCCGAAGCATGAAGTGACCATCGGCATGGTGGGCAAATACATGGACTTGACCGAGTCGTACAAGTCTTTGATTGAAGCTTTGCGTCACGCGGGCATTCACAATGAAACACAAGTGAACATCGAGTACATTGACTCGGAAGATTTTGAAAACAATGAAGCTGAAGTTGAAAAGCAGTTGTCCAAGCTCGACGGGATCTTGGTGCCTGGTGGTTTTGGTAAGCGTGGCACCGAAGGTAAAATTCGTGCCGTACAATATGCCCGCGAAAACAAAGTGCCATACCTCGGTATTTGCTTGGGCATGCAGCTTGCCGTGATTGAGTTTGCTCGCCATGTGGCTGGCTTAACGAAAGCCAACAGTACAGAGTTTGAACCTCAAGGTTCGCAGCCTGTTGTGGCATTGATCACCGAATGGATGGGCAAAGATGGCTCATTGCAGAAACGTGATGAAGCTTCTGATTTGGGCGGTACAATGCGCTTGGGTGCACAATCATGCCCCGTCAAAGCAGGCACAATGGCGTATGATATTTATGGGGCAACCGTTACTGAGCGTCATCGCCACCGTTATGAAGTGAACACACAATTCACACCGCAGCTCGAAAGTGCTGGCATGGTGATTTCGGCACGCACACCCACAGAACAGTTACCAGAAATGATGGAGCTGCCCAAAGAAGTGCATCCATGGTTTGTTGGCGTACAGTTTCACCCAGAATTCACATCGACGCCACGCGACGGACATCCTTTGTTCAGTGCTTTTGTACAGGCCACATTGCAGTCACAAATTGTTTGATCGCTTGATGAATAGGGGATTCAGATGATTGAGCTATGGCACACAATGGACACAAGCTCAAGGGTGATCGTGGTTGCCAGCTTGATCATTACGGTGGTGAGTTTAAAAGGCGTTTTGTGGTTTATTTTCAAACAAAGCAAAAAATAAACGGCTGTTAACCTTTCGAGGATAAAAAATGAAATTATGCGGTTACGATATTGGCTTGAATCAACCTTTCTTTCTGATCGCAGGCACATGCTCGATTGAAGGCCTAGAGATGTCACTGGATGTGGCAGGTCAGCTCAAAGAAATGACCGAGGCACTTGGTATTCCGTTGATTTATAAAGGCTCTTTTGATAAAGCCAATCGCTCATCAGGTCACACGAAACGCGGTGTGGGCATCGAAAATGGTTTGAAAATTTTGGATGAAGTGCGTCGCCAAACGGGATTGCCCGTTTTGACCGACGTTCATGACATTGAACACATCGCTGAAGTGGCGAGTGTGGTTGATGTGCTGCAAACTCCTGCGTTCTTATGCCGTCAAACCGATTTTATTCGAGCGGTTGCGCAAAGTGGCAAACCCGTGAACATCAAAAAAGGGCAGTTCCTTGCGCCCAATGACATGAAAAATGTGGTTGAAAAAGCACGCAGCGCTGCGCGTGAAATGGGTTTGAACGAAGACAACTTCCTCGCTTGTGAGCGTGGGGTCAGCTTTGGTTACAATAACTTGATTTCTGACATGCGCAGTCTTGCCATCATGCGCGAATCAGGGGCTCCCGTGGTTTTTGATGCAACCCATTCTGTTCAATTGCCTGGCGGACAAGGCAGCACCAGCGGTGGCCAGCGTGAGTTTGTGCCTGTGTTGGCGCGTGCAGCAGTGGCTGTGGGTGTTGCAGGTTTATTCATGGAAACACATCCGAATCCAAATGAAGCATGGTCAGATGGTCCGAATGCCGTGCCTTTGTCGCGCATGAAAGAGCTGTTAACGACATTAAAAGCATTGGATGTGGCTGTGAAAGCCAATGGCATGTTTTTAGAAGATAATTTTAATACGTGGTAAAACCAGAAAACGCAAAACGGGTATCGTTTTGCGTTTTTTGAGTCAATTCATTTTTCAAAAGGCTTTTTATGAGTAATCCAGCTTACGTTGTATTTAACGTCAATGTGACTGATCCAGAGCAGTATGATAAATACCGTGTGTTTTCGGGGCAAGCAATGGCTGAGCATGGCGCAGAAGTATTGGTGCGTGGCGGAGAAATGACCATTTTGGAAGGTTCAGCACATGCGAGAACCGTTATTTTGAAATTCCCATCGGTTGAAAAAGCGCAGGCCTTCTATGATTCAGAAACTTACACCACTGGGCGTGAGTTGCGCAAAGATGCGGCTGTCGCTGATATTTTTATCGTTGAAGGCCTTGCCTAAAAGCCATCTTTCTGTTTATTTTTTGATTTTAAATTGAAGCTTAATGGTTCAAACCGTTGAGAACAATCACAAGCCGCGTGAGGGTGCGGACAATTTTTTTAATTAAGGAGAAGAAATGAGTGCAATTATTGACATCGTAGGACGTGAAATTTTAGACTCACGTGGCAACCCAACGGTTGAATGTGAAATTCTGTTGGAATCGGGCGCGACAGCACGCGCGGCGGTACCATCGGGTGCGTCAACGGGTTCGCGCGAAGCGATTGAGCTGCGTGATGGTGATAAATCACGTTACCTTGGCAAAGGTGTTTTAAAAGCTGTGGATCACATCAACACGGTCATTGCTGACACCATCATTGGCATGGAATCAACAGAGCAAGCTTTGATTGACCAAACATTGATTCAGCTCGATGGCACGGACAATAAATCGAATTTGGGTGCAAATGCTTTATTGGCTGTTTCCATGGCCGTTGCCCGTGCTTCAGCACAAGAAGTGGGCTTGCCTTTGTACCGTTATTTTGGTGGTTCAGGTGCGATGCAATTGCCTGTGCCAATGATGAACATCGTCAATGGTGGCGCACACGCTGACAACAACCTTGAGTTTCAAGAATTCATGGTCATTCCAGCAGGTTTTGATTCATTCCGTGAAGCTTTGCGTGCAGGGGCAGAAATTTTTCATGCATTGAAAAAAATCTTGCATGACAAAGGCATGAACACCGCTGTGGGTGATGAAGGTGGTTTTGCGCCGAATTTTCAGTCAAATGAAGAGTGCTTGAATACGGTATTGACTGCAATTGAATCCGCAGGTTACACCGTTGGTGAGCAAATTTTGATTGGCTTGGATTGCGCTGCATCCGAGTTCTACAAAAATGGCAAATATGAACTGCCAGGCGAAAACTTGAGCCTGAGCAGCAAAGAAATGGCTGATTATTTGGCCAATTTGGCCGACAAGTTCCCCATCATTTCAATTGAAGACGGCATGGCTGAGGGCGATTGGGACGGTTGGAAATATTTGACTGAAATTTTAGGTCATAAAGTTCAAATTGTCGGTGACGACTTATTTGTGACCAACACCAAGATTTTGAAAGAAGGCATTGATAAAGGCATCGCCAATTCAATTTTGATCAAAATCAACCAAATCGGCACATTGACAGAAACTTTCGCAGCGATTGAGATGGCCAAACGTGCCAATTACACGGCTGTGATCAGCCACCGCTCAGGTGAAACTGAAGATTCAACCATCGCTGACATTGCAGTTGGTTTGAATGCAGGCCAAATCAAAACAGGTTCTTTGTCACGTTCTGACCGCATTGCGAAGTACAACCAACTCTTGCGCATCGAAGAAGCTTTGGGTGAAACAGCAAGCTACCCAGGTAAACGCGCGTTTTATTGCATCAAGGCGTAATATTTAAGTGTTTTTACTATAAATCACAATAGATTAACTCTTGCGATTCACAAAAAGCCCACGGTCAACCGTGGGTTTTTTGTTGTGCATTTTACGTTTTTTATCAGCACACCTCAATATTATCTAAGAACCGCTGCAACAGCCAGCCTTCATTACCCGCATTTGAGCGTACCTTCACCCATGTTTCATTGACCAAGTTGGTCACAGTGTCTTTTGGTACGCGTGCTTCTAATGCCCCCAATTCAGGGTGGATGTAACGAATCCGAATCATCGTGGTGTTCGGTTCTGGATCGACAATTTCAATCGCTTTGTTGGGTGATAATGTGAAAGATGTGGTTTCAGTTGTGAATTCAATGACTTTTTTGGTCATGAATTGATTGGCGTCAGGTGCTGTTTGTGCCGCTGTTTCTAATAGCAAAACATTTTGTCTTTTGTCCAATTTTTCAACCACGGCACTGGATGTGTTGGGAGATTCGCGCAAATTCACACTTTGTTTATTGACAAAGTGACTGTACATTTTGCCGCTAACGGGGTCATGGCAGTTATCATTTTGTTCGTTGGAGACGGAGGCATCCTCCACTTGACCCGTTTGCAAATTGATTGCTTTTTCTTGTAAATCTAAAGAGCGTTTGACGTAATACCCTGTGATGAGTACGACAAGTAAGAGCAGGGCAAAAATGGCTTTTGAAAGTTTCATATTTCATTCCTTTGTTTTTTTGTAATTATATCAAAGGGTTTCTATTGATAAGTCTATGTTTTTATATTTTAGTTGTTGATATTTAAAATTGTAGACTTACTTCACCAACGCCAATACTTTTTTAAAACGCGCATCGGACGCGCTGCGCAGCCATTCAAATGCCACCATTTCGGTGCTGACCAAATGCGCGCCAGCAGCGGCCAAGCGTTGAAAGGCCAAGTCGCGGTTCAGCGTGGTGCGTGAGCCGCAGGCATCGGTGACGACCCAAATCGAGTAATCATGTTCAATTAAATCCAAGGCCGTTTGCAATAAGCACACATGCGCTTCGCAGCCTGCAATCACGATTTGCGCGCGTGGCGCGGGCTGCAAAACATTCAACAAACCATCGGTGACCGCGCCGAAATGTATTTTGCTCATACTGGTTTGACACAGGGCTTGGATGCGTTCATCATTTGCACCCAGTTTGTCAGGGTTTTGCGCCGTGCCGCAAATGGGTACATCCATGATGCGTGCAATTTTTGCCAGCCGCACCGCGTTGTCCAAGACTCTTGCACCATGCGCGATGGCGGGCATCAGTCGCGCTTGATAATCGACTAAAACCAGTTGTGACGTGTGGGTATTCAATAACATGGTGTTTCTTTCGCGGTTTGGTGAAACATCCAAATAGAAAACGGGCGTGTTATTCAGTCATGTTTTTGACGATGAGTTGCGGCGTGGATTCGCCTTTGGGCCAACTGATGTAGCCCCAACGAGTGTGGGCTGGGTTTTCGCATTCCCAGTCAGGCA
>CALMCL010000153.1 GCA_937862905.1 uncultured Burkholderiaceae bacterium
AATTATTGTGACATTATTTCAATGAGTTATCTATTTTTGTCGTGTACAGAGTAAAGATTTATATGAGCATGAGCTGGTTGTCCGATCGGTTGCTGATGTGTTGAGGCCATTTTGTACTCAGTTGAACGTGCCGAGCAAACCTTCATTGTTGGCAACGCCGACCATGTGGCATTTATCGACGGTTGTTGAGGGTACTTTGCGCGATGCCTCAACCTCATCTCTGCACTTAGCGCAAGCATTGCATCCAACTCCAGCAGTATGCGGTTACCCTTCAGCGGCTGCGCGTGCTTTTATTCAGCAACATGAAGGTTTTGATCGCAATTTATTCACAGGGCTCATCGGTTGGGAGGATGAGTGTGGCGATGGTGAGTGGGCGGTGACCATTCGCTGCTCTCAAGTGACGGCCGAAAAAGTAACGGTATATGCTGGGGCTGGCGTGGTCAGCGGTTCGCAACCCGAACGTGAGTTGAGTGAAACACAAGCCAAAATGCGCACCATGTTGGATGCTATGGGTTTGACTCAAGTTTTGGAAGGTATAGAGGGGGCGTATGAATAACGAATTGGAATTGACCGCTTGGCCCGAAAGTGTGGCACAACGTTATCGGAATCTGGGGTATTGGCAAGGGCAAACCATTGGGCAAATGCTGGTGGAGCGCGCCACGCAAACGCCAAACAATATAGCGATCATCTGTGGTGCACGCAGTTTGTCTTATCAGGATTTGTTGAGGGAGTCGTATGCGCTGGCGGCTGGTTTCTTGGCACAAGGCATTCGAGCCAAAGATGCCATTGTGGTTCAACTGCCTAATATAGCGGAGTTTTTTACGGTGTGCTTTGCTTTGTTTCACATTGGTGCTAGGCCTGTTTTTGCATTGCCAGCGCATCGATTTAGCGAAGTCAATCACTTGGTCGAATCGACACAGGCTGTGGGTTATGTGATTGCAGAAGACGCAGATTTTGACTATCGAAACTTGGCTCATCAGGTGAAGGCACAAACCTTATGCTTAAAACATGTGTGGGTGGTGGGTGATCCAGCGCAATGGACGTCACTCAGTGATGTTGCTGCTCGGTTTGATGTTTGCGATATGGATCAATTAATTAATAGACTGAATGCTCATGTGCCATCTGCCAGTGATTTGGCCATGCTGCAGTTGTCTGGCGGCAGCACGGGATTGCCCAAATTGATTCCGCGTACCCATGACGATTATTTGTATTCGGTTCGAGCCAGCGCGCAGATTTGTCGGTTGGCTGAAAGCAGCGTGTATTTATGTGTTTTGCCTGTGGCACACAATTTCTCGCTCAGTTCGCCTGGCTCACTTGGTGTTTTTTATGCGGGTGGATGTGTTGTTTTGAGTCGATATGCCAGTGCGGATGTTGCTTTTCCATTGATTGAAAAACATCGGGTGAATCTGGCTGCAGTGGTGCCATCACTCGCCTTGTCATGGCTTCAATGCGCTCATGAGGGTAAGCAGCAGCTTAAATCTTTGGAGGTGTTGCAAGTGGGTGGTGCTAAATTCAATGAAGCATCGGCCCGTTCTGTGCAGTCGATTATGGGCTGCCAATTGCAGCAAGTGTTTGGTATGGCTGAAGGTTTGGTTAATTACACGCGGTGGGATGATTCTGAAGATGTGATTTGTCAAACGCAAGGGCGTGCAATTTCTGTTGATGACGAAATTCGAGTGGTGGATGATTCGGATCAAGAGGTTGCCATGGGTGAAGTGGGGCATTTGTTGACCCGTGGCCCTTATACCATCCGTGGTTATTATAAATCGGCGAAACACAATGAATGTGCGTTTACTCAGGATGGATTTTACAGAACGGGTGATTTGGTTCGTCAGAATCAAGTAGGTCATTTGATCGTTGAAGGGCGGGCGAAAGATCAAATCAACCGGGGTGGGGAAAAAATCGCGGCACAGGAGGTCGAAGCCCATTTATTGGCCCATCCTGTTGTGTTGGATGCAGCATTGGTGGCGATCGCCGATTCATACTTGGGTGAGCGTAGTTGTGCATTTGTCGTGGTTCGTGAGCCCATACAGTCAATGGCGCTCAAGGTGTTTTTACATGAGCGTGGCTTGGCGCAATACAAAATCCCTGACCGCGTTGAATGTGTGGATCACTTGCCTAAGACGGCGGTGGGAAAAATAAATAAATTATTGTTACGGCAGATGGCCGATCAAGCACAGAAGATGCACGGATAGTGCATCTAAAACATTTTGAGAAATAAGTTGGGTTTGTTTTTTGGGATTGACCTAAAGATGTGCAGTATCAATGTCTGTCCAAATAAGCATTTAGATTTGTTTGTTCGCTCAAATACGACCCCAAACAAACATGTTTTTCAGTATTTTTCTTTTTTTCAGATTGTATCAAGGCTTCCCTTACGCAATTTATAAAACCCACCATGGGAAAAGTAAGGTTTTGCTTTTTCTGTATTTTCTTGAAGGTGAGTATCATGAGTATTCCAAAAATTTTCAGTTATCCAATGCCTCGCGCAAGTGATATTCCTCAGGCGAAGCTGAACTGGCAATGTGATGCCAAACGGGCCGTTTTGCTGATCCATGACATGCAGTCGTACTTTGTCAATTTTTTTGATGCATCAAAGTCGCCCATTCCAGAATTACTGGGCAATATTGCGCGCATCAAGTCGGCTTGTGCTGATTTAGGTATTCCCGTGGTTTACAGCGCTCAACCCGCACAACAATCCTTACTTGAGCGCGGCATCTTGCAAGAGTGGTGGGGCGATGGCGTGACCGCATTTCCAGAACAGGTTGATATTGTCCCTGAGCTCAGTCCTTCTGAGAACGATGTCGTATTAACCAAATGGCGCTACAGTGCTTTTGCCAAATCGACATTGGCATGCGACATGCAAGCACAGCAACGCGACCAGTTGATTATCTGCGGGGTATATGCGCACATCGGTTGCCAGACCACGGCAGTCGAGGCATTTATGCAGGATATGCAAGTGTTTTATATTGCCGATGGACTGGCAGATTTCTCTGCCGCGCAACATCAAGGGGCTTTGGATTATGTGGCGCGTTGCTGCGGTATTGTGCAAAGTACTGAGCAGTTGTTGAATGCACTGAAACCGAAAGATGCATTGCCCAGTAGTTTGACTCAATTGACCGCACAGGTGGCAGCGCTGATCGAAATTCCTGTTGGGGATTTGCAGGTGGATGATAATTTGATTTTTGCGGGTTTAGACTCTATTCGTTTAATGAGTCTGGTCACGCGTTGGAAGCGGGCGGGCAGCCGATTGGATTTCGTCGATCTGGCGCAAAAGACCACTCTGAATCAATGGTGGGAACTATTGCAAACCCAAACTGTGCCGCAACCCGAACGAAATGAAGCATGATGAATGATATTTTATTTCAGTCGGTTGTCGAATCAAAAGCTGAATTCAGTCCGCATTTAAAGCTCAATCAAAAAAAACCTGAATCGTCATCTTTGCCTTTGTCTCAGGCTCAATTGGGGATTTGGGTTGGGCAACTTCTGGACGCAAGTAATAACAGCTATTGGACCGCGCAGGCGCTTGAGTTGACGGGTGTGTGGAATGAAGCAGCGTTTGTGCAATCGATACGGCAGGTGATCGCGCACGCTGAGGTTTTACACATGCGTATGACGTTGGATGCCGACGGCTTGCCGTGCCAGTTCGCAACACAGACTCATTTTGACGGGCAGGGTAAATTGGCCGTTGATGCGGTTGAGCGTTTGTCTTTTGAGGCACACGTTGCACCAGAACAGGCGGCGCAGCAATGGATGCAGAATGATTTAGCCTCTAGTCCGGCGAATTTGTCGGGTGGTTTATTTAGAACGGCCATTTTAACTTTAAGTCCAGATCGACATTTATGGTATTTGCGTACCCATCACATTGCTTTAGATGGTTATGCATATGCGTTATTGGCGCGTCAAGTGGCACAACATTACACGCATTTATTGAATAATCCACAACCTTTAAATATCACGGTACCTACTTTACGTGAGGTGATTGAAGAGGATGGCAGTTACACTCAAAGCCGAGCGTTTGAGCGTGATCGTCAGTTTTGGTCATCTTATTTGTCTGATTTACATCAAGTGCCCGATGCTGGGGCTTTGTGTGCCAAGCAAACCGTCTCATCCACTTGCCACAGCAGCATTCGGCAAATCAGTGCGCAAGACTGGTTTAGATGGCAGGAGGCTGCGCACAATCAAGGTGTCGATTGGCCGACTTGGCTCACCGCCGTTTGGGCGGCATTGCAATTGCGTACCAGTGCCGTTCCGCAGGTTAGGATTGGTTTACCCGTGATGGGACGCTTGGGTTCGGTGGCGTTGACGGTGCCGTGTATGTACATGAATATTGTGCCCATTGTTTTGCAAATGCAATATTTAAACGATGCGCAAACATGGTTGAAGCATGTTGCACAACAGCTACGTTCGGTGAAACCGCACCAACGTTACCGCTATGAAAAGCTTAAAGACGATTTTAAGATCCAAGGCTCAACATGCTTGTTTTCATCCGTACTCAATATGATGCCATTTGAACGATCTGACAAATGGGGGGATTTGACGGTTAAAACCCAAACATTGGCCGCGGGTCCAGTGGAAGACCTGGCCTTTAACATCATCCCGAATGAACAGGGTTTAAGCATCGAGTTGCAAAGTAACCCTGCGGCTTATTCGGTCGAGCAAACCGAGCAGTTGATTGATGCTTGGATCAATGCTTTGCATGGGTTTTATCAACTGCATCAAATGGGCTCAGCCAACTGCGCGGGCACTTTAGATGAGCAGACTCAAGATTTTCATCAATGGCTGGGTGGTTTGGTGCTCAGCGGCTTTACTGCGGCAACGTTTGAGCCATTGAGGCAAGCCAAAAATAATCAGCAAGCGATGGCCTTGTCCTACAGTTCATCAGATGAGTTGGTCGTTCCTCATGCACATGTCATGCAAAACTTGATTGAGCAGGCCATTCTACGACCCCAACACATTGCACTGATGGATATGGATGGTCATCAGCTTCGTTACGACACATTATTGCACCGTGTACAAAATCTGGCGGCTCAACTCAAGCAAAATGGTGTGACCTGCGGCAGTAAAGTGATGCTGGTTGCACCGCGTCAGGTCAATACCATTGTGGCGATTTACGCTTTGCTTTGGCTTGGCGCATGCTACATTCCATTGGATCCGACCACGCCGAAGTTGCGTTTGTTGCACATTTTAGAAGATGCCCAAGTGGATGGCATTTTGACCGATTCACAAATGGCTTTAGAAGTGCCTCCTGATGTGCCGGTTTTGTATTTGGATGTTTTGAGCACTCAGTCAATCAGAGTCACTGATGCTGCTAAGCAGCGTTTTCCTGCGGTGTTTGAAGCAGAAAAGATGCCAGCTTACATGATTTATACCTCTGGTTCTACCGGTAAGCCCAATGGCGTTATGGTTGCCCATTCCGCCTTGGCTTATTTTGTTCAAGCGGCCAATCAACACTATAAAATCACTCCAAATGATCAGGTGTTGCAATTTGCACCTTTGCACTTTGATGCGAGCATTGAGGAGATTTTTGTCAGTTTGTCGATGGGGGCGACTTTGGTGCTGCGTAATGAGCAGGTGATCGATTCGATGGATGGCTTATTGCGTGCCTGCATTGACTATGACATCAGCGTAATCGATTTACCCACCGCATTTTGGCATGAATGGGTCTATGGTCTGAAGCCAAGCGATTTAGAGCGCACTCAATTGCGTTTGGTGATTTTGGGGGGCGAAGCGGTATTGGCCGAGCATCTCAAGCGTTGGCATCACTGTACCCAAGGAAAAATTCAACTACTCAACAGCTATGGGCCGACAGAGACTACGGTGATTTGTACGCTGGCAGATTTAAGCAGGCCGATTCATGCGGATTCAGGTCAAAACGAAGCGTATGCCATACCAATCGGTCGGCCTTTGACGGGATTGACTGCAGTTGTGGTGAATGAGCAGTTACATGCGGTAGCGCGTCATGAAGCAGGGGAGTTGTGCATCAGCGGGCCGACAGTGGCGATGGGGTATTGGCAGCGTGAAGAGGTCACCGCTCGACGGTTTATCGATTTGACTGTTGATGCACACCATAATGGCAGTATGCGTGCTTATCGCACAGGCGATCGTGTGCGCATGGACGAGGACAGCATTTTGTACTATCTGGGACGCTTGGATGATGAGTTTAAAATCAGCGGTTATCGAATCGACGTCAATGAAGTTGAAAACGCATTATTAACCCATCCAGACATCAAAGAAGCGGTCGTTTTAGGCTACACCTCTGCTGTTGGGCTCAAGCAATTGGTGGCTTTTTATGTGCTGCATCTAAATGATCTGGCTGTTGAAGGATGTAGATCTGAATATCATCAAACATTAACCCAGCATCTGAGTTCAATATTGCCGAGTTATGCGATTCCGACGGTGTTTAACGAGTTGACGCATTTACCTCGCAATGCAAATAACAAGGTGGATCGAAAGGCATTGCGTCAGCAATTGGATGTCTCTTTTCAAAATATGAAGCCGACTCAGGTGGCTCACTCAAGACTTGAGTCGATTCAGAATGCCGTGTTGCAGATTTGGCAAGAGGTGTTGGGTCAAACCATATCGGATCTTGATCAAAATTTTTTTGCGCTGGGTGGAAAGTCTTTGCAGGCGATACAAATCGCCAATCGTCTGCGCAGTACCTTGCAACAAGACATTTCAATGGCGGTTTTATTTCGCTTGCCGACCGTAAGGCAATTGGCTGTGGCGTTGGATGAAAGCTCTGGTCATCAACCGCCACAAGGGGAAGGTCAGCTTGATCCGTTTGCACCGTTATTGGCTTTGCAGCCTGAAGGTCAAAAGCATTTGTTTTGTATTCATCCGACCGAGGGGTTGTCGTGGTGTTATATGGGATTGAGTGCGCATTTGAGCGATTGTGCGATTTATGGTTTACAAAGTCCCTTTATGGATATTTCAGCCTCACTCACGCATATGGCATCGATTGCGGATTATCTGGCTGTCTATGTGGATGCCATTCGTCGGGTGCAGCCAGTAGGACCCTACCATTTAATCGGCTGGTCATCGGGCGGTGGATTGGCACATGCATTGGCTGTGAAGCTGCAAAGATCAGGTGAAAAGGTTGCACTACTGGCCATGATGGATGCCTATCCCAGCGATGTGTGGGAGGGCTTGCCCGAACCCACCTTGATGGAGGCATGGGAGGCTTTATTGGATGTGACGGGAGATACGGCCTACGACCACAATGGTGAGCGTTTGTCTTTGGAGGCCGTCAAGCAGCGTGTTCGTGACAGCAGCGGTCCGTTTGCTCAACTCAACGATGAACACAGCGAACATTTAGGTTTTGTGGCTTGGCAACACATGCTGGCTTATCGTCAGCTGAAACACGAGCTTTATCTGGGCGATGTTTTGTATTTTAGAGCCGCGCAAATCGCGACCGCATATGTCCACTCTTTTGAGCGTTGGCAGCCTTATGTCAAGGGGCAAATTCATTGTGTGGATATTGACAGCACACACTCAGGCATGTGTCGGCCATTGCCCTTGGCACATATCGGTCAGGTACTGTCGCAATATATGAAGGAAACAGCGTGACATTAAACAACCTAATTTTTTCGTTGTTTAGATAGCAAATTTTTCAGGAAAATCCTGATCAATTTTGAATCCCATTGATTGCAAAACGATGATTGGGTTAAGGACGTTTATGAGTACAGTTAAAAGAACACCACCTCGATTGCTTCGGGTGGTAAAAATACAAGATTTATCACCACATTTGCGACGCATCGTATTGACGGGTGAGTCATTACATGACTTTCCCATCAATTGTCTGGGTGCACATATCAAACTGATGTTGCCACAAGCACACCAGTCGGATCCCGTTTTGCCGACTTTGAATGGCGATAAAATAGTTTGGCCAGAACCGCATTTAAAACCCATTTTAAGAACTTATACGGTTGCTGCATTCGACCCTGTATTGAATTTATTGTCTGTCGATTTTGTCATGCATGGAGATAATGGACCTGCTTCTAAATGGGCACATCATGCTGAAGTGGGCAGCAGCATTGGCCTGGCTGGGCCGGGTGGCCCTGATTTATTTCAGGCAAACGCGGATTGGTTTGTTCTGGCTGGGGATTTAAGCGCATTGGCAGCGATCCGTGCGGTGTTGTCTCAACTGCCCAAAGATGCACGTGGTTATACGTTTATCGAGGTGGATAATTTGTTGGAACACCAGTCCTTACCACATCCGACCCACATGCATATTTCATGGCTCAACCGCAAACACAGTCCTGCCGGGAGAAGTCAATTGCTGTTGCAAGCCATTCAAAACATGCCTTGGCTGGAAGGGCAAGCATCCGTCACGATTGCAGGAGAAAGCGCGCAAGTGGTTTTGATTCGTGATTATCTGCGTATGGATAAAAATATTTCACGCGACATGATGTATGCCGTGCCGTATTGGAAAGACGAGCAAACCGAAGAAGAGTATCACCAAGAGCGTCATCGCATTATGGATGAGTTAGAAGCATGATCAGTCTTAAATATTGTTGGTGGTTTTTAGCTGGTTTTACTGCTTTGTTTTTGTGCCAGAGTGTCGAGGCACGGCTGATCATTGATGCGTCGAATCAAAGTATGAGCATTCCAGATCAGCCGCAACGTGTTGTGGCCTTGTCTGAGCTTGATTTGGATGCGATGGTTGCACTCCATTATCCCGTTTTAGCAACAACTGCTGGGCGCGGTCAAGCATCAATTCCTGCCTATTTAAATGCACAGGCAGCGCAAATTCCGTTGATCGGTGGTTTTGCATCACCTGTATTGGATAAGGTGGTGGCCTATCAGCCCGATTTAATTTTGGCGGGCGGTATTTTGGATGCCAATTTATTGGCTCAATTGAAGAAAATTGCACCAACAGTGGTGACATTCCGACCAGGAGAGCCTTGGGCGGATGCTTTTAAACGCATTGCGCAAGTGTTGGATCGAGAGGTGGCAGCCAAAGCATTCATGAATCGATACCATGCTCAAGCTTCACAAATAGAGCACATTGTGGCGCAGGATGCCAATCGTGTCAGTATTGTGCGCTGGAGTGCCCAAGGCCCAGCCTATATGCTCAATGATTCTTTCGCCAGTTTGGTTTTACGTGATGCGGGTTTGAGCCGACCGCTGAGTCAACAGCAGGCAGGCGCGGCGCACTCATTGCCTGTCAATATGGATGCCCTGACACAAATCGATGCGGATTGGTTATTCCTCGGTGTGCTTAACCCAAATGGGCAAGCGAGTGAATTGATGCAGACGAGCATGACCCATCCAGAGTTTCGACAATTAAACGCCGTTCAAAAAAATCATTTTGCGGTGGTTGATGGCGCATTGTGGACGGGGGTGGGTGGCCCGATGGCGGCAATGGCAGTTTTGGCTGACGTACAAAAACATATGAATATGCTGAGTCATCAGTCGTCGACAACGCTTAACCCAATTGTTCAGAAGGAGCAAAACAGCATCTGGCTCAGATTGTTGGCTGCCGTGATTGTGGGCTGTGCATTGGCTGTCGCAGGCTCTTTGATGCAAACGTTAACTCGCAATCCATTGGCTGAACCAGGTTTGTTGGGCATACAAGCGGGTGCTGCTTTATTGGTTGTATTGGCAATTGTTGTTGGCGGTGTGGATTCACGTTTGGGATTTTCTGCTTTCGCGGGCTTGGGGGCTTTTTTGTCCTGTCTTCTGGTTTTGTTGGCAGCGAAAAGTGCACGTCGTGTGGACAGTCCCTTGCGGCTGATTTTGGCTGGGGTCGCTTTATCTGCAACTTTTCATGGTTTAACCGCCGCCTTATTGCTCAGTCAACCATCGGGTTTGGATCAGTTTAGATTTTGGCAATTGGGTTCTTTGGCCGCTTTAGACCGCACCGCTTTATTGATCAGTGCACCGATATTGTTGCTTGCAATATTGCTGGCTTTTATATTGATCAAACCGTTGTCTATTTTGATGTTGAGTGATGATTTGGCGCATTCTTTAGGGCAAAGACCCGCATTAACCCGTTTTTTATTGGTTGTTGTGGTATCGGTCTTGAGCGGTGGAGCTGTTGCATTGACAGGGCCAATTGCTTTTTTGGGTGTATTGGCACCTTTCATTGCACGTTCTTTAATGCCGATGCATTTATTCAAACAGTTTGTATTGTCCGCATTTTTAGGGGCGGCGATTTTGCTTGCATCTGATGCTTTGGCACAAATTGTTTCTTATCCGTTTGAAACACCTGTGAGCGTGGTTTTGGCATTTTTGGGAGCGCCTTTAATGATGGCTTTGGCACGATGGGGGCGCATATGGAAACAATATTAGGTCATCAAACCGATTTAATAGAATCAAAAGGTTTAACGGCTGATGGACGGGCGCGCTGGATAGGCTTGACGGTTGCCCTGTTGTTAATTTTGAGTATTTTGGCTTCTTTAATGTTGGGTGCGGTGTCGATCTCTGGTGCAGAGTTATTGTCTGTTTGGACGCATTCCGTCAAAGATCCACGCTTGGAGCTTTTGTATGCTTTTCGTTGGCCTCGGGTGCAAGCTGCGGTTTTTGCTGGTGCCGCATTGGGAGTTGCAGGGTGTTTGATGCAGGCGGTGTCTCATAATAAGTTGGCAAGCCCAGATATGTTGGGGGTGAATGAGGGGGCTGCATTTGCAATTTTGGTTGGTTTCTTGATCAGCAGCATCAGTTTGCTGGCTGTGGATTGGTGGATTGGTGTTTTAGGTTCAGCGCTGACGTTGGCTGTGATTTTAGTGGTTGCCAAAGGGGTTGGGTGGCATGGGCAACGTTTTATTGTAGTCGGTCTGGGGTTTTCAGTTTTGTTGCGTGCAGCGATTGAATTAATGCTTTCTCGGCAAGAGCTCAGTCATGCCAGTGCTCTATATTTGTGGAGTATGGGTTATTTGAGCAGCCGCTCTTATCAATTGTCACCATTGATTTGGGGGTGTGCGATTTTATTGCCTTTGGCATTGTTGAGTCAGCGAGCTGTTGCTCTTTTGCGGCTTGATACGCAAATTGCATCTACTTTGGGACTCAACGTTCAGCGCACCCAATTATGGGGCTTGTGTTTGGCTATGTTGCTCTGCGGTCTGGCTGTGGGGGTATGTGGTCCGATGGCTTTTGTTGCTTTGGCAGCACCTGTGGTGATTGGTTTTCTGTGGGGGCATGGTCGGATCAGTATTTTTGGCAGCGCGTTGCTGGGTGCATGTATGGTTTTATGGGCGGATACATTGGGACGTTTGATTTTGCCAAATCAAGAGTTGCCGGCTGGTGTGGCGTGTCATATTTTGGGTGGCTTGTTTGTGCTGTGGCTGTTGTGGCGCGATCGTTAGGAATGAAATGAGTAATTTACAAATTAACAACGTACATATCCGTTATCAATCTAAAAAAGTGGTACGGGGTGCCAGTTTATCGCTGGCAGCAGGGCAAGTGGGGGTAATTGTCGGTGCCAATGGTTGTGGCAAATCAACGTTGCTCAAAGCGATTGCAAAATTAAAGCCTGTGGATGAAGGGCAAATTGTATTGAATGGCCAGAATATTATGTTGATGAGTAATCAACAAATGGCACGTCAAGTGTCATTGCTGCCTCAGTCGGCCAGTGCGCCTGAAGGCATGACGGTGGGCATGTTGGTTCGTTATGGTCGTTTTCCTTATCAAGGTTTGTTTCGATCTTGGTCGAAGGCGGATGATCTGGTGGTTCGCTCTAGTATGGGGAAATTGGGTGTGATTGAGTTTGAAAATCGACCTTTGGACGAGTTGTCTGGTGGGCAACGTCAACGTTGCTGGTTGGCCATGATTTTGGCGCAAGATACGCCGTTGGTGTTGCTGGATGAGCCAACCAGTATGTTGGATTTAGGGCATCAAATTGAGGTCTTAGAGCAAATCAAGGCATTGGCTCAAATGGGTAAAAGCGTTTTGCTGGTGTTGCATGATTTGGCATTGGCTGTGCGTTATGCAGATCAAATTTTTGCCATGCATGAGGGGCAAATCATTTGCTCTGGCAGTTCACAAGAGACAGTCACTTCTGAGTTGATCAAGACACTTTATGACGTCGACGCCGATATTATGTACACACCAGATAACATGCCTTTGGTTGTGCCGCAACGTTTATCATCGATTTAGCAATCGGTTCAATAAATTATTTAAGTTTTAAAGGATGTTCATGGATTTTTCAAATCAAATCGCAGTTGTTACGGGAGCGGCTCAAGGCATTGGTGCCGCCGTTGCCCAGCAATTATTGAATTATGGCGCACAAGTGGTGGTGCTGGACCAAAAAGTGGATGCGGAACATTACACCAGTGTGCCTCGGGTTCATGCTTTCAAAGTCGATGTTGCTAACAGGGGGCAAGTGCAAGAAGTGATTGATGTTGTTGAACGAGAGATTGGTGAGATTACAATGTTGGTCAATGTGGCAGGGGTTCTGTCACTCAATCATATATTGGATGCAACGGAGGAAGAGTGGGACCATGCATTTTCGGTCAACGTCAAAGGGGTCTTTAATGTGAGTCAAGCAATTGCTCAATACATGTCTACTCGACGTAAAGGCAGCATTGTCACTGTGGCATCCAATGCTTCAGACACGCCTCGCGTGGGCATGGGTGTCTATGCAGCTTCAAAAGCCGCATCGACACATTTGATCCGTTGCTTGGGATTGGAGTTGGCGGCGCTTGGCATTCGTTGCAATGTAGTCTCTCCAGGTTCTACCGACACACCGATGCAGCATCAATTGTGGTTGACTCAAGAGCACAAGGATGCCGTTTTGCAAGGTTCGTTGGAGCAACATCGATTGGGCATTCCTTTGGGACGTATTGCTGTTGCGGATGATGTGGCGAATGCGGTGTGCTTTTTATTGTCTGATCAAGCCCGTCACATTACGATGCATGATTTACGTGTTGATGGTGGAGCCACGTTTTGATGTCTTACATTTAAGTCAATATGCAATAGGTCACATGAACCCCATCTTCAGTTAAATAGTGTTTAAATCGTGTTTGGAGCGATTCAAAAGCTGCCGTATGTGGAATGAAGTGGTACGATTGACCGTTGGGCAGAACTGAAAAGTCGGATAAAGGTGCATTTAACCCACAACCGATGGCTTTCAAGAAAGCTTCTTTTGCTGTCCAAATGCTAAAAAATGCCTGTCGCTGATTCGGTTGTGTCAAGCAATAAGCCTGCTCATTTGCCGATAAAGCCGTAAAGGGTAAATCTTGATCTTTTAATGTGCTTTGTTCATTTTCAATATCAATTCCTATTTCGCCAATGTTGCTCACGGCAATGCAACTAAAATTTTTCGTATGCGAGACACTGAAATAAAGCTTTGGAAAGTCTACTAAATAGGGTTTACCCAGCACTGTTTTTTGAGTGTTTATTTGCTGGATGGCTTGACCCGTATAATGTGCCAAAACTGATTTTAAAGTAATGTGATCATAGATGACAGTATTTGACTCAGTTGAGATCGCGTGAGGCCATACTTCAATCTCTTCATTCAAATCAAACGCTGAGGTGCTTGATTTCATCGGTGTGCTGATGTTTTGGGTCAGTAACCAGATTTTTATGTGATCTTTGATGTTAGTCAATGTGTGAGTATGTGAAATATTGGGTGATTTAAATGAGCTATTCATGTGTGTCGAATTCTAATGTGCGTAGAATTTTAACCCTACTGATGGGGCAGCGTTGTAAAACGGTATCGTTAGTTGGTTGACAGATACAGACTTCAATGCATCAAGTCTATTGCTATTGTAGAAATAAAGCGGCTCAGCATGACCAAAAAATAAATGCTAGACATGCTGAATGTGATCAAAATTGTTTTTTATTCACGTTTTTTTGAGTTTTTTGCTTATTAACTGTTCTTGAATATCTTGGGTTTTTGATCGAATCGCTGTGAACTGATCAGTTATTGGCTGATGTTTATTTTTTGAATCACGATCGGTTTGATGGGGACATCGTCAAAAGGCCCGACTGTTTTGGTGTAGACCTTGCCAATTTTGTCGACCACATCAAAGCCTGAGGTGACTTTACCGAACACCGCATAGCCCCAACCTTGATCGGTTTTTGCGGTGTGATTGAGAAAATCATTGCTTCTGGTGTTGATAAAAAATTGTGCAGAAGCAGAATGAGGCTCTGGTAAGCGCGCCATGGCGATGGTGTATTTGTCATTTTTCAGACCATTGTCAGCTTCATTGACAATGGTGGGGCGATCGGCTTTTTCTTGCATATTGGTTTCAAAACCACCGCCTTGAATCATGAAGTTGCGAATTACGCGGTGAAAAATCGTCCCGTTATAATAGCCTTCTTGCGCACGCGCGACGAAGTTTTTGACGGTCACGGGTGCGGCTTTGGCATTCAGTTCGAGGCTGATGTTGCCTTCACTGGTTTGAATGAGGGCGGTTTGAGCTTGTGCGCTCAGAGCAGCAGCACTGAGGGCTAGGGCAGACATGAAGCGCTTGATTTGCATGGTGTTTTTTCTCATGATGGGGTGAAGTGGCGAGACGGCAGGGCAGGGCGGTGTTATACTTTCACCTTAACCGCACCACCTGTAAGCCAACTGTGTAAGCCGAGTGTGGTGCTATTTTACCCATCTTTGCCAAAATTACTGGCGCATGGTGGTTTTTTTGTTATTTTTTGGTGCCTATGTTACGCATTTACAATACCCTGACCCGTTTGAAGCAAGTGTTTAAGCCGATGAACCCCAACCAAGTGCGCATGTATGTGTGTGGCATGACGGTGTATGACTATTGTCATTTGGGGCACGCACGCGTTATGGTGGCGTTTGACATGGTTCAACGTTGGTTGAAGGTGTCGGGCTATGAGGTGATTTATGTGCGCAACATCACCGACATCGACGATAAAATCATCAAACGTGCTTTAGAAAACGGTGAGCCGATTCGCGCATTGACCGACCGTTTTATCGCGGCCATGCATGACGATGCCGATGCATTGGGCATTGAACGCCCGACCCATGAACCACGCGCGACGGAATATGTGCCGCAGATGTTGGACATCATTGATCAATTGGAAGCCAATGGCTTGGCCTATCAAGCGGCCGATGGTGATGTGAATTATTCCGTGAGGAAGTTTGCAGGCTATGGCAAATTGTCGGGCAAAAGTTTGGATGAGCTACAAGCAGGTGAGCGCGTGGCTGTCACTTTGGACAAGCACGATCCGTTGGATTTTGTGTTGTGGAAGGGGGCGAAAGAGAATGAGCCTGCGGACACCAAGTGGGATTCCAAATGGGGCGTCGGTCGCCCAGGTTGGCACATTGAATGCTCGGCGATGAGTCGTGCTTTATTGGGTGAACGTTTTGACATCCATGGGGGTGGTGCCGATTTGCAATTTCCTCATCATGAGAATGAAATTGCCCAATCCGAGGGCTCAATGAATGGCGCTTCTGATTGTGGTGCCGATTGTGGCCATGACCATTCGACACCAAAACAGTTTGTCAATTATTGGATGCACAATGGTTTTGTGCGTGTGGACAATGAAAAAATGAGTAAATCACTTGGTAATTTTTTCACCATCCGTGATGTACTGAAAGAATATGATGCTGAAGTGGTGCGCTTCTTTATTTTACGTGCCCATTATCGCAGCGCGTTGAATTATTCAAATGAGCATTTGGACGACGCGCGTGCCGCTTTGACCCGTTTGTACAATGCCCTGAAAGATTTTGAGTTGGGTGAGGTCGACGTGGATTGGAGCGAGGCGCATGCCGTTGCGTTCAAAGCGGCGATGGACGATGATTTCAACACGGCTTTGGCTGTGGCGGAGTTGTTTGATTTGGTGACTTTGGTCAACACGCACAAAGAGCGGGCCTTGGCCATGCAGCTCAAAGCTTTGGCGGGTGTCTTGGGTCTCTTACAACGGGCACCGAATGCATTTTTACAAGCAGGTTCTGACGATGATGTGGCTCACATTGAGCAATTGATCGAGCAACGTAAAATGGCTAAAGCCAGCAAAGATTTTGCCGCAGCAGATGCGATTCGTGCGCAGTTGGTGGCATTGGGCATTGTCATCGAAGACAAAGTGGGGGGCGTGGTGGAGTGGCGTCGCGCTTGATGAAAAAAGGAAAAAACAGAAGCTGCTTTTTTCCACAATTTTATAAGGGATGACAAATGACTTATCTGGCCAGCTCCAATCGTTACGATGCCATGCAATACCGCCGATGTGGCAACAGTGGTTTAAAATTACCCGCCATCTCTTTGGGCTTGTGGCACAACTTTGGCGGGGTGGACACATTTGAACATTACCGTGAAACCTTGCGCACGGCTTTTGACTTGGGTGTCACGCACTTTGATTTGGCGAACAATTACGGCCCGCCGCCAGGTTCGGCTGAAGAAAATTTTGGTGCATTGATGAAACGCGATTTTGTACCGTATCGCGATGAATTGATTATTTCCAGCAAAGCAGGTTACACCATGTGGGAAGGCCCTTATGGTGATTTTGGTTCAAAAAAATATTTGGTCTCTAGCTTGGATCAAAGCTTAAAGCGCATGGGTTTGGATTATGTGGATGTTTTTTATCACCACCGCCCCGACCCTGAAACACCACTGTATGAAACCATGTCGACCTTGGATTTGATGGTGCGCCAAGGTAAAGCATTGTATGTGGGGTTGTCGAATTACCCTGCTGAATTGGCGGCTCAGGCGATTGACATGCTGCGTGATTTGGGTACGCCATGTTTGATTCACCAGCCACGTTACTCGATGTTTGATCGTTGGGTGGAAGACGGCTTATTGGACGTTTTGGGTGAAAAAAATGTGGGCTGCATCCCCTATTCGCCTTTGGCACAAGGCTTGCTGACCAATCAGTACTTGAATGGTGTGCCTGAGGGATCGCGTGCTTCGAAAGCCCATGGTTTTCTCAAAACATCGCACATCACGGAAGCGGTGTTGGCCAAAATCAAGGCTTTGAATGAGATTGCACAGCAACGCCAACAAAGCTTGGCGCAAATGGCTTTGGCGTGGTTGCTTAAAGACCCACGGGTGACATCGGTGTTGATTGGTGCAAGCAGTGCCAAGCAATTGAGTGACTCATTGGCTTGCTTACATCATTTGACGTTTAGCCCCGAAGAACTGAGTGCAATTGAGGTCATTTTGGCTTGATGCTGGTTTAAGTTTATATTTAAAGTCCAATAAAAAATCCCATGACCATGAGTCACGGGATTTTTTATTGGACAGGCATGTGTCTTAATTCAGTAAGGGAAAGCTGGTTCGGGGTAAGGGCCTTCGGCTTCAACCTTTTTACGCAAATCGGCTACATCCAGCTGGGTGATGTATTCAACCAAATTTTTCCACATGGGGTGATAGCCAAAATTGCCCAAAGTCATTTCACGAATGGCTTCGTCTTTGCTCCAGCCTTGGTACATGATGCGATAGATCGCGGAAATCAGCCCCGTTCGATCTGCACCATGTTGGCAATGCAGCAGCACCGGTTGCATCGCTGGGGTGTTGATGATGCGTAATGCTTTGATGACGTCCGCGTCTTTGATGTCCCATGTGTTCATTTCGATGCGTTCGTAGTGAACGTTGCGCGACGGGTAAATTTTTTCATCCGATCGGTCAGGTCGCAGGGACAGCACAGTTCTGAGCGGGGTTCCTTGCTGTGGGCTTAAATGTTGCATGTTGTTCACAATCACCAAGCCTTCAAAATCAGGCTGTGCTGAACGAAACAGGGTGGGTGAGACTTGATATAAATTGGGCAGTCCTGGCATTGAAATGGGTTGTGCCCAAGTGCTCGGGCGTTGGTCAGGTGGCAGGCCTGTTTGTGCACATGCAAAAAGCATCAGTGTGATGCAGAGGGCGGTCAGTTTTTTTAACATGAGGATTGTTGATTGTTAAAGGGTCTACGAAAGGGTCTACATGTTCATCAACTTTGCTCGGGCGCGTGAGTGATGTTTGAACCCATTGATCATTGATGTTTGAATCAATTGGTTCAGATTTTACGGCATACCGTATTTTTGTCAATATGCTTTGTCATGTGGATCAGAAAGTGGGGCTCTTTTGGGGGCTGGACGGGGGGCATAGGGCAATGCCCCGTGGGACGTCAGTGCCGCATGAGGGATTCAATGTCGGCTATGGCGACGGGTACATCGCGTGTGGTCAGCTCACAGCCGTTGGCGGTGACGATGGCATCGTCTTCAATTCGAATGCCGATGTTCCAAAACTGTTCAGGCACATCGGCTGATGGGCGAATGTACAAACCAGGCTCAATGGTCAGCACCATGCCTTCTTGTAAGGTGCGCCAAATCGGTTGTTGCGCATCGTCTTGACCGCTGCTGTATGCACCGCAGTCATGCACATCCAAACCGATCCAATGGCTGGTGCGGTGCATATAGAACTGGCGATACGCGCCCGAATGGATTGCATCGTCGATAGAGCCGATTCGATTCGCATCCAGCAGACCCAAGTTCAACATGCCTTCGGTCAGAATGCGGGTCGCCGCTTCATGTGGCGCATTGAAGCTTGCACCCACATGTGTTGCGGCAATGGCGGCTTCTTGCGCTGCCAGCACAATTTCATACACTGCACGCTGTGCTGGTGAGAATCGGCCATTCACAGGGAAAGTGCGGGTGATGTCACCTGCATACAGACCATATTCTGCACCTGCATCAATCAAGCACAAATCCCCTTCGTTGAGCAATGATGAGCCTGCGCGGTAATGCAGCACACAGGCATTTGCTCCTGCGGCAACAATTGAGCTGTAGGCGACATGCTGTGCACCCTCTTTGGCAAAACTGTACAGAATTTCTGCTTCTAAATCGGTCTCACGTTGACCTGAACGACACGTTTGCATCGCACGCACATGGCCTTTGGCAGAAATGCGGCCTGCAGCACGCATCCACTCGAGTTCTTGCGCATCTTTAAATAAACGTTGTTCATCCAATAGTGCATAGACATCGTGTACAACGCGTGGTGCACTCGCGCCGCTGCGTGTTGCCGAACGCGCACTGTTCAGGGCTTCGCGTAAAGTCGCATCCCACGTGGCGTTGTCCAATAAAGGGGAAAAAATTTGGGTTTGATGGGCAAGTAAAGTCGGTAAATGCTGTTTCAGTGCATCAAAAGGCAAGGCCTCATCCAATGCAAACGTTTTTTGTGCTGCTTCTGGACCGTAACGATAGCCGTCCCAAATTTCACGCTCTGTGTTTTTTTCACGGCAAAATAAAATGGATCGCTGCGTGTGTTCAGTGGCAATCAGCACCAACACCGCCTCAGGTTCAGAGAAACCCGTTAAATAATAAAAATAGCTGTCAGGCCGAAAATCATAATGTGCGTCACGGTTGCGCACCACTTCAGGGGCTGTGGGAATGATGGCAACACCGCCACCCAATGCCCTCATGCTGTCCATTAAGTGTGTGCGACGAGCAATGAATGCCGCAGGGGCAAAGGGAGCCAAATGTAAAGGGGTGCTCATGGGTGTTGACCTAAAAGAATGTGAGGGTGAGGATATTAAAATGAAATCGGATAACGAAGCAGCTGTGATTCTATCGCATAACGGATGCGCTATAAAGAAGCGAAGCCTTTTGGGTGCGTCTTGGATTCGGTTTTTACGATGCATATATGGGCTGAGAAAAAAATAAATGGACAGGATTCGATTCCTGCTATACTCGATTCAATCCAAAACCGAGTGAAAAGGTGCTCTGCCATGAACCATTACACAACCATCGATCATTCTTCCACCCGTTTTGCATTGGAAAATGAGCATGGTCAAGAAATGGGTTATTTGGATTATCATGTGGACAGCGTGCATTATTTTTTGGATTATGTTTATGTGAATCCAGCATTTCGAGGTCAAAGCGTAGGACAACATATTGTGCGGGCTGCGCTCGACTTTGCACAAAGCCAACATTTGAAAGCCGTTCCGATTTGTGGTTATGCACGAACAGTCATGCAACGCATGGCAAGCAGAGCCTAGCATTGCGCTCACTCACCTAATCAATTCAATACAATCAATACAAAAACAGCAGCTGCCCCACAGCTTGAACTTCCTTAAATCCTTTTTGGAGGTGTGCCATGAAAAAAATGACTTTAATCGCGGCAGGTGTTTTATGGTCGGTTTCGACCACAGCATCCGCCTATTGTCACATTAATAATTCAATACGCAGTGCAAAAAATACCCACATAGGCATGTATGAGTATGTGGTGTTCACGATCAAAGGGAACTTGTTGGGAAGTTACACGGTTTCTACGGTCGCTGGCCCCACTTTTGAAGAGGATGGGTCAGGCAATATGATTACAGTGACAGGACCCGCATACACTAAAATTCAATTCACAGGCATGAAGTGGATGTGCACCATACAACAACAGTACTTTGTGCCGAAGTCCACTGTGAAGCAGGTGGCCAAAGTGGGGCAGTTTGAAGGGGTGGTGGGATTTGTTGTTGGGCATAAAGCGGCCACTTATTTGGGAAGCTACACATACAGCATCCCTGGTTATCAAAAAGTGGTTCTGAAGTTTCAGCATTGATTAAAAAGCGTCCATGCTGTTGTCAATGGGCGTGCCGCGTAGCCTTTTTGTTTTCAGTGTCGGGTTAAGTGGTTTTTATGTTCAATTTATGTTTAATTAATGGCATTTGATCAATGGCATTTGAGTGGGTTAAAATTTTTCGCTGAGATCTTCCGCTGAGGTCTGACACTGGATGGCATCGGATTCATGGATTAATCTTTATGAGGCAACGACCCCAAAAAAACCACATGTTTTCATGTGGTTTTTTTTGGGGTTTCAAGCAAACTTAATCAATTGTAATTGATCAAGCGGTCAAATCTTTGATGGTGTCGCTTGAGCCATTTTTCATCACGGATTCGATGCCGTTGTCACGAGAAGCGGCTGAAGCGTACATTTGGCTGGTGCCGATGATTTGGTGGTTGCCAGCTTTGAGGTTGAAGTATTCTTTGCCATTCTTAGCAGTTTCTTTGCTGAAACGTTCAGCCAATACACTGTTTTTTTGCACCGATTCGATGCCATTTTCAGCGGCAGCGCGTGTGGTGTATTGTTCACTCGATAAAATGGCTTCGCCGTTGCCTGCTTTTAAGGTGAATTTAAATTGATCGTTGCTGCTTTTGGATAGTTCGTACCAACCGCTCATGCTGCTCTCCTTAATGTCAAAAAAATGCACACAGACATGTGAATGCGCGCATGCGTTATATTAATTTAAAATAACGACCGACAGGAAGAAAAACATGTTTTTTATGTAACCATACGTAACCACTTTAGTCGATGATGTGGTCAATGGAGTCGTTTACACTTCAATAGAGGGGAAGGCGCTTGGAATGACTTTGTTTGGATTCATGATGTTCTGTGGATCCAGTGTGTGTTTGATCTGTTGCATGAGCATCAACTCAACAGGGGATTTGATGCTTGGCATCAAATCACGTTTGAGTAAGCCAATGCCATGTTCAGCACTGAGGCTGCCATTGAAGCGAGCCACTTGTTTGTAAACGATTTCATTGATGCTGGACTCATGCGCCATGAGCGTTTCTGCATTTGAAAATGCATGCCCTCTTGAGACGTTGAAGTGCAAGTTGCCATCACCGATGTGTCCAAAAACAATGGGTTCGATGCTCGGATAGGCCAGCTCGAGTGCAGCATACGTGCTGTTTACAAAGTCATTGATGCTTGAAATTGGGACGCTGATGTCATGCTTGATGTTTGGGCCAACACGTTTTTGCGCAGCTGAAATGTTTTCACGCAGCTGCCAAAAATGTGCGGCTTGGCTGAGGTTCTGCGCGAGTAGGGCATTGGTGAGGGTGGCGTCTTCAATGAGCAGGCTGAGCTGCGTTTGCAACGCTGTTTCTAACTGCGCATGTGGCGTCGCGCTGGAAATTTCGATGAGTGCGACGTGGCTGCGTTCGTCAGGAAATGGCAAATCCCAGCCAAACTGAGTGCACACCAATTTCAATGCCGCTGGTGTGATGTATTCAAAAGCGGTAAGTTGTGAGTCGAATTGACGTTGCAAGACATCAAAACTCCTGACGATGCCTGTGAGATCAGCGGCTGCAATTAAGGCGACTTGTGTTTCTTTGGGTGCAGGAAAAAGCTTGAGCACCGCTGCCGTGATCAAGCCCAATGTGCCTTCAGCACCGATGAACAAGTGTTTAAGGTCATAACCCGTGTTGTTTTTGCGTAAGGTATTGAGGTTTTGCCAAATCTCGCCGCTCGGCAGCACGACCTCCAGCCCCAAACACAAATCACGCATGGTGCCATAGCACAACACTTGTGTACCGCCTGCATTGGTTGCCAGATTGCCGCCAATGGTGGCTGCATTTTGTGAGGCCAGAGTCAGTGGGAAAATCAGCCCGTGTGCACTGGCCGCTTGTTGCACCGCTTCCAACGTCATACCCGCTTGTGCGATCAGGGTGCGATTGGCAGGATCAATGGCGATGATCTGATTCAATCGTGATAGGTTGAGTAAAATACTGTCGCGCTCAGGCAGTACCGCGCAACCGCCGACCACGCCTGTGTTGCCCCCTTGAGGAATCATCACAATGGGCGGCTGTTGAGCGGCGCAGAGTTGAACCAGTTGCACCACTTCCTCGGTTGATTGGGGCAGCACAACCGCCAGCGGTGCTTGATGGTAGCGGTTGCGTTCATCCGTGTGAAATGCCTGTGCCGACTCACCTGTCCGCACATGCGCCACGCCCACAATAAGGGTCAGGTCGTGAATGAAGCTGTCTTTGTGCGAATTCAAGCTCATTGGAGGCGATCGGTGTCTAAAGGGGTTGTATGTTCAGTGTGGTTGTTTTTTGAGTGATTGCGTCCGCTGCGCAAGCGATAGAAACCAATGATGAGCACATAAGGCACAACCAAACCGATGGTAATCCATTGAAGTGCAGTTTTAAATTGAATATAGCCTTGATCTTCAGTGCCGATCCATGGGCTGTCGGCGCTTGGCAACGTCAAGTTAATCGCAAATATAATCATCGCCACATACAATAGACCACTCATTTTTCGTGTCTTTTTCTCTTTTGGTGGTTTGGGGGCTTTCGTTCGGTAGGCGAACTGATTGACCCAAATGAAAATAAAAGTCGATATCAGCAATTCCGCAATGGCGAAGTATTTTGAGGGCGTTGCATCGGAATAGGTGCGCAACACACCTTCCAACACATACAGCAGACTCAAGAGGCTGAACACTTGATACGCATACCGCTCACCACGCCACAGTTTGGGCAGCAAGGGTAGAAATAAGAAGCCTTTTAGAGCCATCCAGTAACCTGCACCATGCTTCAATGGTGCCCCAATGGTCTCCCACACCACGCACAATACAAATAAGGCAATGCTGAGGTAAGTGGTCTTTCGCGCCAATGCGTTGAGCGCAAGCTGGTTGTGTCGTGTGGGTGTGGGGGTCATTGATGCATTCAATTGGTGGATCATCGCAGAGTCAAATCTACTGTGCGCTTGTTTAAGGTTAAGGTGAGATGAAGGATTTTGGTTACAAATCATTCACAAATATTTTAAAGCAGTTTGAGGGCAATTTTAGCCAAATGCCGACCCGCGGCAATGGCCAGTTGTTTTTCAGTGTCATCAATGGCTCGATCGCTGTTTGCCCCTGCAACATGTGTGACCCCGTAAGGCGTGCCACCCGAGGTGGTGCGCATCAGTTCGGGGCTGCTGTACGGTGAGCCCACCCAAATCATGCCGTGATGCATGAGCGGCACAATCATGGACAGCAACGTCGTTTCTTGACCGCCGTGTAAAGAGCCTGTGCTCGTGAATACGGAAGCAGGTTTGCCAATCAGTTCTCCACTGATCCACAAGCCACTGGTGCCATCGATGAAATGTTTCATGGGCGCAGCCATATTGCCAAAACGTGTCGGCGAACCCAAGGCGAGACCAATGCAATGTTTTAAATCATCCATGCTGGCATATGGAGCACCATCCAAAGGTACAGGTGGCAGGCTGACCTCCGTTTGTACGGCCACCGCGGGTACGGCCACCGCGGGTACGGTGCGCAAACGTGCTTCAACACCGCGAACAGACTCGATGCCTTGGGCGATGAATTCAGCCAAACGCTGGGTGTGTCCGTGACGAGAATAAAATAAAACAAGGATATAAGGTGTGTTCATGGAGAGAATGTTGCGTCGCACAACAGGCGATTCGCTAATTTGATTACAATGTCGGTATTATATAGAGAGATTCCCCACAATGGGGGTTGCATGCACCCGTTGCACGGATCTCGTATGGATTGTCTTTGTGAGGTGTTGATGTGACCATTGCAGGAAAACCTCATCCAGTGCAGCCGAATAACCATTAAATAATATGAAAAGCGATTTTCTTCAATCAATGGTTTAATGAAGTAAAGCTTAAAAATTATTGTAATTTATTGATTTTATTTAAATTTTTATTGATAAACTTCTGATGAAAGTTAATTGAAGTTGCGGAAAATGAAAGTACGGAAAAGCAATGTTCACTTTTTTGTGTTTCCTTAAGAACTCTAAAAAATAAAAGAAAAAGCAGCCAGCAACCAGTCGTTGGTGGCGACTGATTGCTGCTTGTATTTGGATGACTCACGATGAAAAGTATGCAATTAAAAAATTTAACAGACCTTGGGCAACGGATGCGCGCTGTGGTGCGTTTTTTGCTTGGTCGAATGGGTGCTCATCGCCTGAATCAAGTGGCCGGCAGTTTGAGTTTCACCTCCGTGCTGTCTCTGGTGCCCTTGCTGGTGGTGATGCTGGCTATTTTGACGGCTTTTCCTGTGTTTGACCGCTTTCAAAAAGAAATTCAACAGTACATGTTGGATAACCTCATGCCAGATCGAATGAGTAAAGTGGTCATGAAACAAATCACTCAGTTTGCAGATCAAAGTTCACGTCTGTCTATGGCGGGCGGTGTCTCGTTGGTGTTCACATCGTTGATGACGATGGGCACTGTCGATCGGGTCTTCAACGACATTTGGCAGGTCAAACGACGGGGTTTACTGCGTAAAAATATATTGGTGTATTGGGCTGTGTTGACGGTCGGGCCGATTTTGTTTGGTTTGATTCTGCTGTTTAACCGTTATATGGTGGACACGCTGAAATCTTCGCCCATCATGATGATTGAAGCATTGGATTTCGTTGTCCCTTTTATATCGGTTTTGCTTGGTTTCTCTGCTTTATACATGTTTGTGCCGAATCGCAAAGTCAAATGGCATGACGCTTTAATTGGGGGTTCGGTTGCTGCGCTTCTGTTTACGGGACTGACCCAGAGTTTTTCATTGGTGTTTCGACAATTTCAGGTGTACGCGATCGTGTACAGCGCATTCAGTATTTTACCTGCCTTGTTTCTATGGCTGTATGTGTTTTGGTGGATTGTCCTGCTTGGGGCATCATTGACCGCCAGTTTGCCGATTTTAAAATATGAGCGTTGGCGCAAAGAGCCTCGTGTAGGCGATGATTTGCCTGAGGCGTTAATGGTTTTGTACATTCTGTATCAGGCACAACATTCACCAGCCCGTATGGTCAGTTGGGAGTCATTACAAACCCAACTCAAGTTGAACAGTGAAGATTTGTCCAGCATCATGCAAACACTGCAAGAGCACGGGTGGGTGGGTAAAGTTCGTCGCACTGACGATGGGACGGGTTGGGCTTTAATCTGTGACACGGGAGAGGTCACTTTGGCCAACTTGTACGATGTGTTTGTCTTCGACTCGCAATACTTTTCAGCAAAAGCACAGCAGGCGGGTCTGCCTTGGGCGAGTCGATTGACCGATCTGCACCGCTCTGCTTACCATCGCGTTTATCTGTCGGAATTGTTTGAAAAAAGATAAAAAAGGTGCACAAATGCAGCTCTTATGGTTACAATGCGTTTAATCAATCGCGCGAAGCTTTCGCGTACTTTTATATATGTTGTTGGAGATGACCATGAAAATTGCTGATATTTTAAAAACAAAAAACTTTACGCTTTTCACCGCCAATCCAAGTACCGATTTGCAAGTGGCTGTGGATTTGATGGCAGAAAAAGATTTGGGTTCACTGGTTGTGCTCGAAGGCGGCGTTTTGGTCGGCATGTTGACTTTTCGTGAGATCATTGCATCGTTGAGCTTTACCCGAGGCACAATTACGGGGACGACCGTTGGGCAGGTCATGGAGCGCTCACCTTTGGTATTGACTTCAGAAACGGATGTACACGACACACGTCAAGCGATGTTGGATCGTCATGCGCGTTATGTCCCCATCATTGACAGCCATGTGTTGATGGGTGTGATTTCTTTTTATGATGTGGCAAAAACCATGTTGAATGCACAGCAGCTCGAAAATAAAATGCTTAAAGCGTACATCCGTGATTGGCCTGCTGAAAATTGATGTGATGTTCAGTCTTATTCATCAAGTGAAATTCAAGTGCTTTAAGTGACTCAAAATATAAATGATAAAAAACGGGCTGAGCCCGTTTTTTTTATGCAAGACATTGGATGCCATTCAAGTTGAACTCAAGATCAGTTCAAAAATGAAACATGCGATCAATCAATTCGATTAATCAATTTTAAGGGGATGATTGAATGCTTTGCGCACATTTTTTCAAACATTCAAGTCTCTGTCTAAGTTTCAGATATCACCAAAGAATCACGTATAATCGGGTATGCGCATGGTTCGATGACATGTGTTGTCTTTCTCATTGTTGTTTTTGGGGGGCTTCTATGCGAGTGACTCAATGAGTGACCCAATGAGTGACCCAAACGGTCCGTTACATAGACGCTTATACCCAGCACATCGTCCAACACATCGACCTTACGAGATGCACATGTCCAATTCTTCATTTGCTTTATTGCGCCAGCGTAAATTTCTCCCTTTTTTTGTGACCCAATTGTCAGGGGCTTTTAATGACACTTTATTCAAATCGGCATTGACCTTGTTGGTCACGTTTTATGCCGCTCAATATGGCGGCTTGTCGAGTGCAATGGCAAGTAACCTCATTGCAGGTCTGTTCATCTTGCCTTTTGTGTTGTTGTCGGCGACAGCAGGGCAACTGGCCGATAAATTGGATAAAGCATTTTTGATGCGCAGCATTAAAATGTTTGAAATCATTATTTTAAGCGTTGCCGCTTTTGGTCTGATGCAAAAAATAGCATGGTTGTTGTATCTGTGCGTGTTTTTGTTGGGTGTTCATTCAGCGGTGTTTGGTCCTGCAAAATACGCGTATTTACCCCAACATTTGTCGAGTAAAGAAGTGGTGGGTGGCAATGGTTTGGTCGAAATGGCAACGTTCATATCGATTTTACTTGGCTCTTTGGTGGCTGGGGAGTTGGTGCATCATGGTGAGCAGGGTGTGACTGTGGTGGCGCTTTTGTGTTTGGTAGTGGCGCTTGTGGGGTATGCTGCCAGTCGATTTATTCCAAGTACACCGCCATTGCAAGCTTTAAAAATGAATTGGAATCCATTGTCGGAAACCGTGCGTAACCTGAAGCTTGCGCGTGAGGACATGGCGGTGTTTTATGCGATGATTGGTATTTCGTGGCTGTGGTTTTTTGGAGCGATTTTTTTAACGCACTTTGCACCCTTGGCGAAGGAAATGCTGCATGCGGATGAGCGTGTGGTGACGTTGATGTTGGCGACGTTTTCGATTGGGATTGGTGTGGGTTCTGTGCTGTGTGAGAAGCTGTCTCGCCAGCAATTGGAGATTGGTTTGGTGCCATTTGGTGCGATGGGCATGAGTGTTTTTGGCATTGATTTGTATTTTGCCATTGATGATTTTGTCCAGTCTGGGGTGGGCAGTGGCGCATTGATGGGGGTGAGTGGGTTCTTCGGGCATGCTGGCAGCATGCGCTTGTTGCTGGATTTATTTTTGTTGTCATTGTTTTCGGGGCTGTACAGTGTGCCGTTGTATGCGATGATTCAAACATATGCACAGCCAACACATCGTGCACGCATTGTCGCGGCGAACAACATCATCAATGCGTTGTTTATGATTGTGGCAAGCGTGATGGCGCTTGTATTGACACAGTTGGGCTCGAATGTGGCACAGATCATCGGCATCACTGCGTTGTTGAATGTGTTGGTGGCGGTGTATATTTTCCGTCTTGTGCCCGCATTTTTGTTGCGTTTTTTGGCGTGGGTCTTGACGCATTTGTTGTATCGCGTGACGTTTGTGAATCGGCAATTGATTCCAGCCAGTGGTGCGGCGATTATGGTGGCCAACCATGTGTCATTTGTGGATGCTTTGTTTTTGATGGCTGCCAGTCCGCGCCCGATTCGTTTTGTGATGGATTCACAGATTTTCAAAATGCCAGTCCTGTCTTGGTTGTTTAAAAAACTGGATGCGATTCCGATTGCAAGTGCAAAAGACGATGCTTTTTTATTGGAAGCTGCCTTTTTGCAAGTGGCGCATGAGTTGGAGGATGGGCAATTGGTGTGTATTTTCCCTGAGGGGCGATTGACGACAGATGGTGAAATGGGCTCTTTTCGTGCGGGCATCAGTAAAATTTTGTCTTTACACGCGGCACCCGTCATCCCATGTGCCTTGCAGGGGTTGTGGGGGTCTTTCTTTTCAAGAAAATATGGTGCAGCCATGAGTCGTCCTTTTGCCCGTGGTTTGTTTTCAAAAATACAAGTGGTGGTGGGTGCACCCATAGCGCCAGAAGTGGCCACACCAGAGCGTTTAGAAGCCGCGGTGGCTTCGCTGCGCGCTGGCATTCAGTGAGCATGAAATGAAAATCAGATACACCATTGGCTATAAGGCGCGTGATGCGAAATTGGTCTCGATTTTGTACAATGAATCGTTTGGTCAGAAATTCAGGTTGGCGATCCGTCATCACGAAAAGCGCCGTGAAGTGGTGCACCGCTTGTTAAATCCGCGGTTTTGTATTGCGGCTTATTCAGGTGAGCATTTGCTTGGCGTGGCGGGGTTTCAAAATGCGTATGGCACATTGGTCGAGAAGGCCACGTTTCGCGTGCTGTATCAAGTGTTGGGGTTTTGGAGTGGGTTGTGGGCCACGTTGATTTTGCTGTTTTATCACCGCCATATCCAATACGATGAGTTGTTGTTGGATGGCATTGCCAATGATCCCCAATGTCGTGGACAAGGGGTTGGGCGTGGTTTGTTGCAAGAGGTGTTGAAGTATGCGCGAGACAATAATTATGAGCGTGTGCTGGTGGATGTGCCCGACATGACGGAAAAGGCCAAGGGCTTGTATCTTAAACATGATTTTGTCATTGAACCTGAACGTGGGTTTGTTGTTTGGTTCAAAAAACAATTTCGCTATCTCAAAAGCACCCGTTTGGTGTTTGATTTAAAAAATACACCAACACTGAAAAAAAATAGTTAATTGCTTTAAGGAGTGGTATGTCTCAGTTGGTATTGGCTTCAAATAATGCGGGTAAATTATCCGAATTCAATCGTTTGTTAAAGCAATTGGATGTGCATGTGGTGTCGCAGAACGAGTTCAACGTGCCCGAATGTGACGAGCCCTTCTTTACTTTTGTGGAAAATGCTTTGCACAAAGCCCGTCATGCAGCACGTGAAACAGGGTTGCCTGCACTGGCAGACGACTCAGGTGTGTGCGTGCCTGCGCTGGGCGGCAAGCCTGGGGTGTTTTCAGCGCGATACGCGGGTCATGAAGGCGATTTGAGCATCCCGAAAGACACCAGAAACAACCTTAAGTTGGTGGCTGCATTGGCAGGTCAAAACGATAAACGGGCGTATTATTATTGCGTGTTGGTGTGTGTGCGACATGCAGATGATCCCCAACCCATTATTGTGGATGGGCAATGGTGGGGAGAAATCATAGGAGAGCCTCATGGTGAGGGTGGATTTGGGTATGACCCTTACTTTTATTTGCCTGAGTTGGGGCGGACAGCAGCACAGTTGGATGCCGTTGAGAAAAACACCATCAGTCATCGTGGACAGGCTGTTCAGGCCTTGATCGAGAAACTGAAACACGAAGTGTTGAATAAATAATGATATACTGATAAGTACTGTTAGTACTTTTTTGTATTTTAATGGCAGCTGGGTCATGCTGAACTCATTGAGGTGATGATTGCATCCGCTGAATGGGTGTTGAGCCCATATGTTCAGTTTTTTGTTTCAAATGCGCCGTGTTTTTTAAACCAATGGTGCAGCTCACTGTTTTGCTTGTTTACCACGCAAACTCTCATTTTTAACACGAAAAAAGTTTTCTTAT
>CALMCL010000154.1 GCA_937862905.1 uncultured Burkholderiaceae bacterium
GGGCCTCAATGACAGCTTGATGACGGGCATCGGCAAAAAAGGCAACGATGGCCTGTGCAACCACGGGTCCCACATCGACCACCTCGCACAACGCTTCAAAACTCGCATGTTGTACACTGGGCAAGTCACCAAAATGCTGCGCCAAGGATTTTGCAGTGGCCTCGCCCACATGGCGAATGCCCAATGCATAAATAAAACGCGCCAACGTGGTGTTTTTGGACGCTTGCAACGCATCGTAAACATTCTGCGCAGATTTTTGCGCCATGCGCTCCAAACCCGCCAATTGCTCAACCGACAACTTATATAAATCATCGGGGGTTTTCACCAAACCCACATCGACCAATTGCTCAATGAGTTTATCCCCCAAACCATCGACATTGACCGCACGACGCTGGGCGAAATGCATCAAACTTTGTTTCACTTGAGCAGGGCAAATCAAACCGCCTGTGCAACGCGAAATCGCCTCACCCTCCTCACGCACAATCGGTGAACCACATTCAGGGCAAGCCGTCGGCATGATGAACATCCGTGCATCTGCTGGACGTTGCTCAATGATGCGCATGACCACCTCAGGAATGACATCGCCCGCACGACGCACCACCACCGTGTCGCCAATGCGCACATCTTTGCGCATGAGCTCATCGATGTTGTGCAAGGTGGCGTTGCTGACCACCACACCACCGACCTCAACAGGCGCCAACCGCGCCACAGGCGTGATTGCACCCGTGCGCCCCACTTGCACATCAATGTCAAGCACCGTCGTGGTCATTTCCTGAGCGGGAAACTTATGGGCAATCGCCCAACGGGGCGAACGTGAAACAAAACCCAAGGCTTCTTGTTGAAGGGTATTGTTGACTTTATACACCACACCATCGATGTCAAAAGGCAAACCATCGCGGCGGTTTTGCACACTTGTATAAAAATCCAACAAGCCTACCGCACCTTGAACCACATTGTCCTTGGTGTAAACGGGCAAACCAAAAGCGGCGAGTTGCATCACCACGCTGTGAAAACTGTCCTGTTGAAACGGCGGTGCATTTTGATCATCCACCAAGCCAACACCGTACGCAAAAAACGACAATTTACGTTGTGCAGTGATCGACGAATCAAGCTGACGCAAACCGCCCGCTGCCGCATTGCGGGGGTTGGCAAACAGCTTTTCACCCTTTTCAAGTTGCGATGCATTGAGGCTTTCAAAATCTTTGCGCTGCATCAACACCTCACCACGCACCTCAAGCACAGCGGGCGGCGCATCGGTGTGTAAACGCAATGGGATCGAACGGATGGTGCGCACATTTTCTGTCACCTCCTCACCCGTTTGCCCATCACCACGGGTCGCGGCCTGTACCAAAATGCCATGCTCATACCGCAAATTAATCGCCAACCCATCAAATTTAACTTCAACCGCATATTCAACCAATGCATCCTCTGTTAACAGGTGCGCAGCGCACAACTCATCGCGCATGCGCACATCAAATGCATCAATGTCCTCACTCGAAAACGCATTCGCCAGCGACAGCATCGGCACCACATGCTGCACTTTTTTAAAAGCATCCAACGGTGCCGCACCCACGCGCTGGGTCGGCGAATCAACCGTGCGCCACTGCGGGTATTGCCCCTCTAAAGCCAACAATTCATTGAACAACGCATCGTATTGGGCATCGCTGATGACAGGCGCATCATGGACATAATACGCCTGATTGTGACGGGTCAACGACTCGTTCAAAACAAGCATGCGTGCATGGTCAAGCTCACTCGGTGAGTGCTCAGGCTCGGAAAATAAATCAAAAGTAGTTTGCATGGGTTCTGGATGGTGGATTAAACATGTTCAACATGCAGGGATGTGATTGTTAACATAAGTAGTTTAGTAAGAAAAGTGAATAAAGATCTTATGAACAACAAAGAATTCAAATCATTTATTAATAACTTTCTAATCAGCAACCATATTTTAACAAACTTGTAATGATGCAAAATTTTAAATAGAATACATAAAGCAATAATAAATCAGTCCGCTAATCACATCTTTAAGAAGGGCTATTGCTTATTTTTTAATATAAAAAGCCACAAATAAATACTTGTGGCTTTTTATATTGGCTAGCTTACTTGGCGACACCGTCTTTTTTAAAGTTTGGTGAACGCGGACCAAATAAAAGCGCATTACCAACAACAGCATTCGGCTGGAACATCTGTTGATTAACGCTAGCAGAGACATTATGCCCAAAGTCTATTGAATGATTAACCACTTGGTTGATCAATGCATTCACCATTAAACCTATGACACCACCTCCAGACTGATTACTAGGAACAACTTGGCGTGCATTACCTTGCCAAATAGTACTCCCAGTATTAAGGTCTACCAGTTTTGCATCGGCCTCGACAGAGGTAACACTTTGAATAACTTGGTATTTTGTACCGTATTCTTTAATAGCAATGTACATGGCAGCATCTGCGCCAAAAATCTCATGAAGTTTTTTAGGTGAAACTTGTTGTATTTCGGCGGCATTTGCCAAGCCATTGTCTTTGAATGTTTGGTCAACCAAAGCAATAGGGAACACATAGTAACCAGCCTCAGCAATTGGCTGGGTAGTGGTTGACAGATAACCATATGTCGCTCGAACATCGGGAGAGTTATTAACGGGCGGAAGCACCAAGATAGATTTTGGCATATTTTGACGATAAGCCGTGAGATCTTTTGGTTCAGGAATTTTTGTGGCACAAGCGGTTAATAAGCAGCAGGCAACAAGCGACGAAGCTTGGAAAAGCTTTATCAAGTTTTTCATTATTCATTGGCCTTATGCAATTTTTTTAACTAGGAAATCAATATAAACACTTGATTCTGGAAAGTTTTGTTTCTCTAAACTGAAATACTCGAGTGCTTTAGCTTTATTGCCCAACAAAAGATATTGGTAGCCGATATGGGCGTAAACACCTGGCGCAATAGGCATTTTTTTCAACCCTGCTTGAGCAACTTCTTTTTCAAGTACATCTATTTGAATTTGAGGAGTTGCTTTTTCAGGTTTACTATAGCCGTTGTAAACCTGAGTTTCATAGCTACCCCATGCATAGTTTTTAACTGGTGTACTAACACAGGCTTCGAGTAGTAAACTCGCCGTACAAAGCAAAAAAAGTTTTCGTTTCATTGGACTCACCATTCTTATTTATTAGTTTTGTGGATTCCATTGACCATTTTTGATGGAATTGGCAAGATTGTCTATGGCCTCACGAATAGCAAGATCTAGCACCTTACCATTCAATGTTGAGTCATAAGAAGCCGCAGAACCAAAACCCAACACTTCACGCTCACCAAGCGCATATTCACCGGCGCCTTGACCCGACTGAATAATCTCCGATGTATTAACATCGACTACATTGAGCAAAACCTTAGCATAAGCAATTTGAGTCTTACCACGCCCCAATACACCAAAAAACTGTTGATCACCTACATCTTTACGACCAAACTCTGTGATGTCGCCCGTAATTACATAGCGCGCACCCTTAATACTCTGTTGTGCGCCTGAAAAGCCTGCTTCTTGCTTCATTTCGCTCAGGTTAGCGCGATTTAGGACTGAAAAATAACCCGACTGTTGCAAGTGTGTTTCGAGGATGACCTTAGCCTGCCCCCCTAGTCGGTCAACGTTTTCCGCAAAAACACCATTCATAAAATTTGAACGATTATCGAACTTACCGACAGACACAACGGCTTTTACACCGTTGTAATTATGTGTTGCACTGGTGACTTGAATAGGTGCAATGATACGGTTTGTTTCAGTGGTTGAGCATCCAGCAAACACCAAGCTTGCGAGAGAAAAAAGGAGAATGTTTTTCATATAATCTTTTATGTAAGTTTTTAGGGGCTAAATCTTAACACTATATCTTTATGCAATGTGAATAAACTAAAGAAGCTTAGCGGTAGTGTCTCAGTTTGAAATTTTAATATTATTTTGCTACATAAAACCGTTGATTTCAAACTAAAGGCTCCTTCCACGAGCAAAGTCCGCAGCATATTGCATGGGAATTGTCTGATTTATTTTTGCTAAATCTTGATCATGTCCCAATTGAAAATTGTGATTTGTAGCAATATACTCAATGTATTCATTACAATTAATTCTGTGAACTATATTATTTACACCAGCTGTAAAAGCATTACTAAAATACGCTGGAAAACGCACTATATTTTGATAGCAATGTATTCTACCCTCACTTCCCCATGCTCCTTGGTTCTCGTTGTGCTCCCAATGAATAGACGTTGTTCCATCATTTTTTGAGAGAAAGCCAAGTGCTTCAAAAAATTCATTGTCCGATGCAAATTGAATTTGCTGATTTTTTCCAAATATTAATTTTGTCATATATTTCTTATAAGTCGTGGTGAATTAAACTACGAAAGGCAATTTTCAAAAAGATTCGAGCTAAGCGCT
>CALMCL010000155.1 GCA_937862905.1 uncultured Burkholderiaceae bacterium
TTACTGAGTTGAAGCTGGGAAAAGTGGTTGATTCTATTTTGCCAAGTACTCAAGCATTCACTGAGTTTAGAGCAAAGACTATTGTTGGTTCGATGAAAACCACTCTACGTGAACGTTGGCAAGAAGTAGTCGAAGAGGTTTCTCGTTCAAATTTGCCAAATATTTACTTGCTGACAGTTGATGAAGATATTTCTGAAAGCAAGGCCGAACAAATGGCGCAACATAATATTGTTTTGGTTGTTCTTGGCTCTGTTAAAGCGAAAGCCAAACTGATGAATAAACGTAGTATTATCGATTTTGAGACTTATTTTTTAAAAGAAATCCCTAAGGTGATGGATTATTGGCGGGAGAGCAAATGATGTTGAAAGTGATTGATTTATTTGCGGGTATTGGCGGCATTCGATTGGGCTTTGAACAGGTTTTTCCTGAGGTAAAATGTGTGATGACCTCAGAAATTGACAAGTTTGCAGTGCAAACGTATCAAGCCAATTATGACAATGAGCCTGTCATGGGCGATATCACCAAGATTGAAATTGATGATGTCCCAGAACATGACATTTTGTTGGCAGGGTTTCCGTGTCAACCATTTTCACAAGCAGGCTTAAAAAAAGGCTTCTTAGACACCCGTGGTACTTTATTTTTTGATATTGAACGCATACTTTTGGGGCGTCGACCGAAAGCGTTTTTATTAGAAAATGTGAAGCAGCTTAAAGGGCACGATCAAGGACGTACTTTATTTACAATCATCAAGCATTTGGAAGCTGCGGGTTATCGCGTGTCTTACCAAGTTTTGGCGGCAAAGGATTTTGGTGTACCTCAAAATAGAGAGCGAATATACATTGTTGGCTTTCTCGATCACAGCTTACCTTTTTCTTTTCCAAAGCCCATTGGTGTGCCGACCAAGGTTGGCAATATTTTGGATTGTATTGTTGATGAAAAATACACCATCTCAGATCGGTTGTGGGCTGGGCATCAACGTCGAAAAAATGAAAACAAACTAAAAGGTAAAGGTTTTGGCTTTGGTTTAGTGAGTGCTGAATCAGCCTATACCAATACCATGTCAGCGCGTTATTATAAAGACGGTAGCGAGATTCTGATTGCTCAAGAGCATGGTAAGAATCCAAGAAAATTAACACCTCGTGAAGCTGCTCGATTGCAAGGTTTTCCTGATTTGTTCAAAATCCCTGTCTCAGATGTTCAAGCGTATAAACAATTTGGCAATAGCGTGTGTGTTCCCGTTATTCGAGCCATTGCCAAACAAATGCTTAAAGCATTTAATCAAGAGCATGAAGTTTTTCAATTGGTTCAAGAAGTGGCTTAATTTACAATCCCAACTGCCCCCATATCTCATCCACTTTGCTTTTAACTTTCTCATCCATCACGATCGGTGTGCCCCATTCGCGCGTGGTTTCGCCTTGCCATTTGTTGGTGGCGTCCATGCCCATTTTTGAGCCGAGTCCTGAGACGGGAGAGGCGAAGTCGAGGTAGTCGATGGGGGTGTTGTCAACCAGTGTGGTGTCGCGTGAGGGGTCCATGCGGGTGGTGATCGCCCACATGATTTCGTTCCAGTCGCGCACGTTGATGTCGTCATCGACGACGATGATGAATTTGGTGTACATGAATTGTCGTAAAAATGACCAGATGCCGAACATGACGCGTTTGGCGTGACCGGGGTATTGCTTTTTGATCGAGACGACAGCCATGCGGTAGCTGCAGCCTTCGGGCGGTAGGTAAAAGTCAATGATTTCTGGGAATTGTTTTTGCAAAATCGGGACGAAGACTTCGTTCAGTGCCACGCCGAGGACGGCGGGTTCATCGGGTGGTTTGCCTGTGTAGGTGCTGTGGTAGATGGGGTTGCGGCGCATGGTGATGCGTTCGACGGTGAAAACAGGGAATGTTTCTTGTTCGTTGTAGTAACCTGTGTGATCGCCGTACGGCCCTTCGAGCGCGGTTTCATTCGGGTGCAGTACGCCTTCGAGGACGATTTCTGCATGGGCGGGGACGGTCAGTTCTGAGCCGATGCATTGGGTCAAAACGGTGCGTGAATGACGGAGCAGGCCAGCGAATTGGTATTCGGACAGTGTGTCGGGTACGGGTGTGACCGCGCCAAGAATAGTGGCGGGGTCGCAGCCGAGGACGACGGCGATGGGGAAGGGTTTGCCGGGGTGGGCAATGCAGTGGTCACGAAAGTCGAGTGCGCCACCTCGGTGGGCGAGCCAGCGCATGATGAGTTTGTTGCGACCAAGCACTTGTTGGCGGTAGATGCCGAGGTTTTGCCGTGCTTTGTGTGGGCCTTTGGTGACGACCAAACCCCATGTGATCAACGGCGCGACGTCGCCCGGCCAACAATGTTGAATCGGAATTTGGTTTAAATCAACGTCGTCTCCTTCGATGACGATGTCATGCACGGGTGCGTTTTTAATCATTTTTGGGCGCATGTCCCACACGGCTTTTGCCATTTCACCGAGCTTGCCAATTTCTTTCAAACCTGCGGGTGGCGTGGGTTCTTTCAGGGCTGCGAGGAGGCTGCCGATGTCGCGCAGGGCGGAGGTGTCTTGTGCGCCCATGCCGAGTGCGACGCGGCGCGGCGTGCCAAATAGGTTGGCGAGTACGGGCATGTTGTAGCGTGTTGTGCCGTCGGTGACGTTTTCAAACAGCAGGGCAGGGCCGCCTTTTTTCAAGGTGCGGTCGGCGATTTCGGTCATTTCGAGAATCGGTGAGACGGGTTGGGTGATGCGTTTGAGTTCACCCATGTGTTCGAGCTGGTCAATGAAGTCGCGTAGGTCGGTGTAGTGCATGAGGGGGGGCTTTAAAAAAATGTAATCAAATGTAATGTCGTATTATGCCGTGATTTGCATGGGCTTGGTCATGAAATCAGTGCCGCATGGCTTGCTTCTAACACGCAGCGAGTGAGCGATTGCAGCGATGGCAGGGGCAGTTTGGTGACTTGCCAATACAGTGGCACATCCAATGTTCGCGCACCATCAAGGGCGATCAGTTGCCCTGTTTGGAGCTGATGTTGCACTGCTGAAAGCAAATTCATGCCCCAGCCCACACCCGCTGAAGTGGCATCGATGAAGGCTTGTGGTGAGGGTAGGCGGTGGGCGGGCAGTGCGATGTTTTTTCGAGTGAGTTTGCGCACCCATTGCTGTTGCAGCTGATCGTTGCGGTCAAAAATCAAACTGGGCGCGCGCATGAGGCTGTCGGCATTGAGTCCGTGGGCGAAGTGGCGTGCCACGAATGCAGGTGAGGCGGTGGCGACGTAACGGAGTGCGCCCAGTTTATGGCTGCGGCAACCTTGCACTGCGGTGCGTTCGGCACTCACGGCCGCCAAGACTTGCCCACGCCTGAGCCATTCACCGGTCTGCTCTTGATCGTCCAGCACCACATCAAGCAGGGTGCTGCTTTGACTGCAAAAAGCCTGCATGGCTGGAATGAACCATGAGGCGAGGCTGTCGGCATTGATCGCAATGCGCAAGGTGCTGTGCATGCGGTGATTGACTTCTGGCAGCAATGTGGGCATGTCGCGGCGCAAGTCTTCCTCCAACAAGGCCACTGTGTCGGCATGGCGACAAACCCGCGCCCCTGCTTGTGTGGCGATGCAGGGCTGGCCACGCACGACCAGTACCGAGCCAACCCGTTCTTCAAGCAAGCGCACGCGTTGCGATACTGCCGATGGTGTGATGTTGAGTATCGCTGCTGCCCGTTCAAAGCTGCCTTCGCGCACCACGGTGGCAACGGTCGCTAACAATTCACTTTCCAATATGTTGATTCTCCATTCGTTCTTCATTGACTCTTCATTAGTTTTGCTTCATTGGGTGAAGTATATTTCATTTTGAATTAAAGTGGTGTGTGGCATACTAACGCAACTTTTTCAGGAGAATGCTGTGAATGAATTTTTAACAGGTTTGACGCTCATGTTGTCATTGATTGTGGCCATCGGCGCGCAAAATACATTTGTGCTGCGCCAAGGCCTGCGCCGTGAGCACGTGGGGGTGGTGGTTTTTTTGTGTGCATTTCTGGATGGGGCTTTGGTGGTCTTGGGGGTGAGCGGTGTGGCCAAAGCTTTGGGCGATCATCCGCAATGGTTGAATGTCATTGCAGCTTTGGGTTCAACGGTGTTGATTTTTTATGGCATTTTGGCGGCGCGACGTGCACTTTTTCCCCACCACTTACAGGCTGCAACCGATGGCACGCCAGTGCCCCTCATGCGGGTGCTGGTGCAGGTGTTGTCTTTGAGTTTACTCAATCCACACGTGTATCTGGATACGGTGATACTGGTCGGTGCTGTCGGGGCACGGCAGCCAGCGGATGCGCGTGTGTGGTTTGTGGTGGGGGCGGCTTTGGCCAGCACATTGTGGTTTACTGCATTGGGCTATGGCGCACGTTTATTGCAACCTTTATTTGCACGACCCGTGGCGTGGCGCATCCTTGATAGTGTCACGGCGACGATGATGTTTGTTTTGGCGTATTATTTGGCCGCCCCACTTTTTCGGTGAGGGCGGGCAGTGCAAGTCCTGTGTTTGCATGTGCGACATGGGTTTTTTGTACTGTTGGATTCACATCACTCATCGTGCTTTATTTCAAATGGCCTGAATCTTTGCTTTAAAACCACCCATTTCAGCTGTCGCATCTGCCGTTAAATCTAAACTGTGGTTGTGATATTGGGTCAATTGTGAGTGATGAGACACGCTGATGAGGGTTACTTTGGGCATGAAATCAAGCAAAGTGGTGTACAAAGAGCGCTCATTTTCTAAGTCAAGTGCACTGGTTGCTTCATCCAAGAACAGGTATTCAGGCCGTTGTAAAAACACCCGTGCAAATGCGAGGCGTTGTTGTTCACCACCAGAGAGGATTTGCCCCCAGTTTGCGGATTCATTTAGGCGGTCTTTTAAGTGGTGCAGTTGGCTCATTTCCAGCACCGTTTCATAGGCCGCATCGTTGTAAACATTGCTGGTGGCGGGGTAGGACAAGGCTTCGCGTAAAGTTGCGATGGGGAAATAGGGGCGCTGTGGCAGAAAGAGCATTTTGGCTTTGGCCGGCACGTCAATGTGACCTTTGCCATACGGCCAAAGTTGTGCAATCGCGCGCAAAATTGTGCTCTTACCCGAACCTGATGCACCTGTGACCAGCCAACGGTCACCTTGCGTAATGTGCCAATTCAAGTCCAAGACTTGTGTTGTGAGGGTGAGTTGCCCCTGTTCATTTAATTGTGGGCGACTGAGCGAGACACGAGTGAGTGCAACACCTCCAACATTGTTGGGTGTGACCGTGAGCTCGGATGCGCTGTTAAATGTGTCGATGTGAGTGAAGGCATTTTCAAGAGTGAAAATACGGGTGGCAGTGCCTCGAAGCTCTGCGATGTTTTGATAGTTGTCGATAAACCAAGATAAGCTTTCGCGCAGCTCACCAAAGGTGCGTAATACTTGCATGAAGTTGCCCCATGTAAAAGCTTTATCTGCAAAATACCGTGGTGCCATTAATAAAATAGGGAAGAGCACTGAGGCTTGGTTGTACGATAAACTTGAAAAGCCTAAAAATTTCAGAACCCACATGCGTGTATTCCAATTGCTGCGAACGATGCCAAACAAACGTCGACTTTCTTCTCGGTGATGGTTTGCACCTTGGAGAAAAGTGATGCCTTCCGCATACTCTCGAGCACGGATTAAATGGTAGCGAAAAGAAGCATTGTAACGTTGACGCAGCGCTTCTATTTTAATCAAACGCCGACCCACGTAATGTATAAACATAGAGCCTGCTATGGCATAGATGACTGCCAGCCAAAACAAATAATCAGGAATGATGAAATTCAACCCAAAATGATTGAAGTTAATGTCTCCAGAAATATCTAACATCAGTTTGGAAAACTCATACATGGACAGCACAGAAATATAAGCACCAAAATACAAATAAATGGCCAATTCAGTGAACTTGTCCAAGTCCTCGGCAATCCGTTGGTCGGGGTTGTCTTGCTGTTCTTGCTGGGCAAAAAAGTAAAAGCGATTGCGATCAAAATACTGATTTGAGAATATTTGAGTTAACCATGTTCGCCAACGAATTTGCAATAATTGTTGAAAAAATTGGCGGTATGTACCGACCAAGACCCAAAAAATAGCTAAAGCAATAAAAACCCCGCTTTGAATCCAAAACTCAGGTTCATTGCGATTTTGAACCGCATCATAAAAAGCCTTCGACCACATGGCAAAAGCCACATTGAGCTTGACGCTGACAGAGGCTAAAAACAGCGTCAAAGTACTGAGTGCCCAGGCCTTAAACACCCGATTATCAGCGAGCGTACGACAGAAAAATCGATAGGTGAGTAGCAGCACCAAAACGATGAGCAGGGGGACACCTGCTTTTACAATAAAATCCAAACCCGAGGCTTGTTTGGTTTGTTCGAGCCAACCCATGATGAATGTTTCTGTTGTCTCGCTGGTGGTCAGTGCGGCGAAGATGAGGAATAAGATCAATGAGCCAAACAGCGCCCATCTTCCGCCCCAATAGCGAGCGCTGAAATTGAAGATGTGTTTAAACCCCGCCAATTTATTGTTTTTTATGGACTTTTCGTCAGCAGATAAATCTGGGGTGACGTCGTTCATCCATTCATTTTGATTGCTTTTTTGCATATTTCAAACATTTTCATAAAGAGGATCATAAAAAGAGCATAGACATCTATTTTGTATGTGTGCGAGAGCGAGTGTGGTTTTTTCTTTGGGATGCATTCAGTGATGCGCCGCTGCGTTTTGCCCCCAATCGCGCCCCCATCATGGCGGCCAATGTGGTCAATATCAAACCAATTAAATCGGATGGGAAAAACAATGTGCTGAACATCCCGAGCTCGCCGACGATCAGCGAAAAAATACAAGCCCATGATGCGATGCGAATAAATGAGCCGCCAAAAAATAAGGTGCGGCGAAGGACAAATGCGACCACAAGGCCGACAATGATGAGCCAAAGCTCTTGCTGAAAAAGCATGTAAATGATCCTTGCTGGTTTTTTCTGTTGCGACGTTTGGCGAGGCGAGGTTTGGCGGGTATAATACCAAGATTCGCAGCCTTATTCATCAGTTACTTGTGTTTGTCACCATCTTTGGACATGAGATGCTAGAAAATGCTGCTCCCAAATGCCAATCTGACCTGCTTTTCTCTTTTGAGTGGGTGTGTTGAAACGTCTGTATGCCCTTATTTGTTGCTGGTTTAAACCATACCACTGCGCCGCTTGCTTTGCGCGAGCGCATTTCTTTTGCGCCCACTGAACTGACACACGCTTTGCTGGCGTTGCAAACAGAGCTGGCCGCCCATGCCGCGCAGGATGAAAGTGCCCGTCCGCCACAATTGACGGTTTTATCCACTTGCAACCGCATGGAGGTGTATGGCGTATTGGCCGATGCCTCTCAACTCGATGCCGCTGTGCGTTGGGTTGCGGCCTATCATGAAGTGGCGTATGAAGACCTCGCACCGCACATGTATCAATTGGCCGATCAGGCCGCGGTACAGCATGCATTTTCAGTGGCCAGTGGCATGGATTCGATGGTGCTTGGTGAGCCGCAGATTTTGGGGCAAATGAAGCAAGCCATGCGCATTGCACAGGACGCGGGTACGATTGATACGGCTTTGCAGCAGTGGTTTGAAAAAACCTTCACCGTCGCCAAAGATGTGCGCACCAACACCGCGATCGGTGAGCATTCGGTGTCAATGGCAGCGGCTGCTGTAAAATTGGCCAAGCGCGTGTTTGATGATTTTGCCAAGCTCAAAATATTGCTGGTGGGTGCGGGTGAAATGATGGATGTGGTCATCGCTCACATTGCAGGGCAAACACCCGCTCGCCTTACGGTCGCCAACCGTTCGCTTGAAAAAGCCCATGCGTTGCTCGCACCCTACGCGCATTTAAACACCGATGTTTTGCGTCTGTCAGAATTACCCGACCATTTGGCGCAGTTCGATGTGGTCATCACCTGCACCGCCTCCACCTTGCCGATCATTGGTTTGGGCATGGTGGAGCAGGCATTGAAATCACGTCGCTATCGCCCAATGGTCATGGTCGATTTGGGCGTACCACGTGACATTGAAGCAGCGGTGGCTAAATTGAGCGATGCTTATGTTTACAGCGTTGACGACCTGTCCAGCATTGTTCAGCACAACAGCGCGCAGCGTGAAGCCGCATTGGCGGATGCGCAGCGCATCGTTGATGTCCATGTGAAAGCTTTTGACGTGCAGCAAGCCCGCCGTGCGTGGACACCGCATGTGCACAGCTTACGTACGCGCATGGATGGCGTCCGTGTTGCTGAAATAGAGCGTGCACTGAATGCCCTGAAAGGGCGCGAGCATGTCAGTGCCGCTGAGGTTGAGCAACTCATGACGCAAATGTCTGCTCGTTTTATGAATAAAGTGTTACACCAACCGACTCTGGGCATTCAAAGCCATGACGACGACGTGCGCCACGCATGGCAGGTGGTGACGCGAGATTGGTTGCAGTCCGAAGAGTGAGGGCGCTTTGCGTTTGGCTCAGCCGTTGTGTGAACTGTTTTTGAGTCCATGTGCTTTGAACTGATATGCTTTGACCCATGAGCGCCTCAAGAT
>CALMCL010000156.1 GCA_937862905.1 uncultured Burkholderiaceae bacterium
ACCAGCGGGCCGAGTTCCATTGAGCCATAGAGTTTAATCAAATCGACGTGCATGCCTTTGGCGGCGAAGTGCTGCTTGGCGGTTTCGACGTACTTGGTGACGACGCGGATGCGTGCGCCACTGCCGACGGCTTCAGCATAATCAAAGCCATTTTTCACAGCGACCGACATGCGGCATTTGGCAATTTGCAGGTCAATCGGGCTGTATAGGCCTTCCAGTCCTGTTTCGAGCAAAGTGTCTTTACCCGCCACGCCAAAATCCGCCGCGCCGTAGCGCACGTAGGTCGGCACGTCGGAGGCGCGCACGATGATGACGCGCAACTGCGCATCGTTGGTGGACAAAATCAGTTTGCGTGAGCTTTCAGGGTCTTCGAGCACTTCAATGCCTGCCGCACGCAGCATGGGCAGGGTTTCAGTGAAAATTCGACCTTTGGAAAGTGCTAAAGTCAGCATGACGTTTACTTTCAAATTCATTAAATACGTGTTGAAACGAACACCCTAATATGGTGCAGCACACAAAAGTGAAATTATCCCATGAAACCTTGATTTCATGGGATATTTATCGGGTGGGGTACGGCGTTTTAACGATCAGCCCCCTTTGGTGGCTCGGGCTTGGGTTTTAGGCTTTTTTCAGAAACTCGGATTTAAGCGACATGGCCATGCCATCGACTTTACAATCGATGTCATGATCACCGTCGACGATGCGGATGTTTTTGACCTTGGTGCCTTTTTTAATGACGATGGAGCTGCCTTTGACCTTGAGGTCTTTGATCAAAATCACAGAGTCGCCATCCGTCAACACATTGCCGTTTGAGTCTTTCACCACGCGCGCGCCCTCGTCATTGCCGCTTGCTTCAGTGGGAGACCATTCGTGCCCACAGTCGGCACACACCAAATGGTCGCCATCGGGATAGGTGTTCGGCATGTTGCAAACGGGGCAAAGTGGAGATGTACTCATGGAATTCCTTAAAATAACACAGGGAAAAGCGCAGTGGCTTTTCCCATGTGAACACACCGCCTTGTGTCGCTACTCACTCGATCAAGAACGGAAAAAATAATATCAAATCAACGCATTAGATCAATTAGGTCAAATTGATTTCAATATGAATCATATCGACTTTAAATCTGCCCCACATGACTGACCGAGCATTATACAATGTTTACTTGCATTTTATAGCGCTTCAATCTGGGTCGACAACACTTGACGATGCCGCTCTAAAGCCTCGGGCATGCGCAGTTTCAGCCTCTCAAATAATTCTGCATGCAGTTGCATTTCTGCTTGCCAGTCTGCCTTATCCATGCGCATCACACTGTCAAATGCCGCTTGGCTAAAATCACTACCGCGCCAATTCATGTCGCCGTAGCTTGGGCTGATGCCGAAAAAATGGTCTGTGCCAGCGCTTCGATTGGGGGCGCTTCTTTCCAACATCCACTCAAGGGGGCGCATGTTGTCGCCAAAACCAGGCCAGATGAATTGCCCTTCGGCATTTTTACGGAACCAGTTGACGCAGAAAATGTCGGGCAAGGTCGCACCCTGTGCAGCCAAGCGTTCACCCATCGCCAACCAATGTGCAAAATAATCACTCATGTTGTAGCCCATGAACGGCAACATGGCGAAAGGATCGCGGCGCACCACGCCTTGTGCGCCAAATGCAGCGGCGGTGGTTTCTGAGCCCATGGTGGCGGCCATATACACGCCCTCCGTCCAATTGCGGGCTTGCGTGATCAACGGCACAGTGGTTGAACGACGGCCACCGAAGATGAACGCATCAATGGCAACACCAGCAGGGTTGTCCCATTCTGGATCGAGCGCGGGATTGTTGGTCGCAGCAACAGTGAAACGGGCATTCGGATGGGCGGCTGGGCGACCAGTCTCTGGCGTCCAATCTTTACCCTGCCAGTCAATCAAATGCGCAGGTGCTTGCTTGCTCAAGCCCTCCCACCACACATCGCCGTCATCGGTCAACGCCACGTTGGTGAAAATCACGTCAGATGTGAGTGAAGCCATGCAGTTGGGGTTGCTTTTCTCGTTCGTGCCAGGTGCGACGCCAAAATAACCTGCTTCTGGATTGATGGCATACAATTTGCCATCGGCAGCGGGTTTGATCCATGCAATGTCGTCGCCAATCGTGGTGACCGTCCAACCCTCATAACCTGCAGGTGGAATCAACATGGCGAAGTTGGTTTTGCCGCATGCGGATGGAAAGGCCGCCGCCACATGTTTTTTCACACCTTGCGGATTGGTCACACCGAGAATCAGCATGTGTTCAGCCAGCCAGCCTTGATCACGCCCCATGACCGATGCAATGCGCAAGGCCATGCATTTTTTGCCCAACAAAGCATTGCCGCCATAACCCGAACCATATGACCAAATTTCACGGGTTTCTGGGTAATGCACGATGTATTTCGTATCGGGATTGCATGGCCATGATGTCGTGTCGCTTTCACCTGCCGCCAAGGGTTTGCCCACGGTGTGCACGCACGGGACATATTCACCATCTGCGCCCAACACCTCATACACCGCACGACCCATGCGGGTCATGAGTTTCATGTTGATGACGACGTACGGGCTGTCACTCAACTCCACCCCAATCTGGGCGACATCAGAACCAAGCGGCCCCATTGAAAAAGGAATCACGTACATTGTGCGACCACGCATACAGCCTTTAAATAAAGGAGCGAGCGTTGCACGCATGTCATCGGGCGCCATCCAGTTATTGGTCGGCCCTGCATCATCTTGGTTTTGACTGCAAATAAAGGTGCGATCTTCGACTCGCGCCACGTCAGATGGGTCGCTGAGAGCGAGGAATGAGTTTGGGCGCAAAGCGGGGTTCAAGCGTTTCATTGTCCCTGCTGCAACCAGCTGCTCACACAGCGCGTCGTATTCGGCTTGCGAGCCATCACACCAATGAATGGCTGCTGGCTCCATGAGCGTCGCCATGTCATTGACCCATTGCAACAAGGCTGGGTGGCGCATGTGGCTTGGCGCTTGAGTTGTATCAGTCATACTGTCTCCAATTATAAAAAAATGATTAAATTTGATGGCGTATTTTAATGGCTAGAATTAACACTTGCCTGACAAAAGCATCAATATCATTCGGAAACAGTCAAATCAATAGGAAACCTCTGTTTTTTATTCAAATACATCAATATTTATTGGGGTCATATTTATCCTAGTGTTTACATGTTTCACTTCACCACACCCACCTCTTCCGTTCATGCCCTGTTCACTGTGGACAATTGTGCATAAAAAAATCGCAGCATTTCGCTGCGATTTTTTTATGACGAGGCCAGTTTGCTCCTCAAATTCATTAAGAAGCAACCTCTTCAACCGACCGAATGCGCTCAATCACCGCACCGACTTTCGTGAGCTTCTCTTCCATGCGCTCGTATCCACGATCCAAATGATAAATGCGATCCACAATCGTCGTGCCTTCTGCAATCATGCCAAGGATGACCAAGCTCGCCGATGCGCGCAAATCCGTCGCCATCACCACGGCACCTGACAATGCCGTCGCATCCACACCTTCGGTGTGCGCCGTGTTGCCATGAATCACAATGTTCGCCCCCAATCGGTTCATTTCTTGAACGTGCATGAAGCGATTTTCAAAAATGGTTTCTGTCACGTCCGACGCACCATTGGCGATGGCGTTGACCGCCATAAACTGTGCTTGCATGTCGGTCGGAAAACCAGGGTATTCGGTTGTTGACAGGTTCACAGGCTGTGCACGACGGGTCATTTTTGCACGAATGGTGGTGTCCCCCAATTCAAGCTCAACCCCCATCTCGGTGAGTTTATCCAGCACAGACGTCATGATGCTCGGATCAACATGCGTCAAACGAATGTCGCCCCCCGTGGCAGCAACGGCACACAAAAAAGTACCCGCTTCGATGCGGTCAGAAACAACAGAATGTGTCGTGCCATGCAGTTGCTCAACACCTTGAATCACCAAACGGTGCGTGCCGATGCCTTGAATGTTCGCCCCCATGCTCACCAACATTTTGGCCAAATCAGTGACTTCAGGTTCACACGCCGCATTCTCAAGCACCGTCTCACCATCGGCCAACACGGCCGCCATCAAGAGGTTTTCTGTTCCTGTCACCGTGATCATGTCCGTGGTGATGCGGGCCCCCTTGAGGCGCCCCCCTTCAGGGGCTTTGGCATGAATATAGCCATGCTCGATGGTGATGTGCGCACCCATCGCTTGAAAACCTTTGATGTGTTGATCGACAGGACGCGCACCAATTGCGCAACCGCCCGGCAACGACACCCACGCTTCACCAAAGCGAGCCAATAAAGGCCCCAACACCAAAATCGATGCCCGCATGGTTTTCACCAACTCATACGTCGCCTTGGTGCTGATCGTGCCATACGCTTGCACCGTGACTTTATCATGCTCCAACTCAGAAACAGACACACCCAATTCACGCAAAAGTTTCATGGTGGTATTGATGTCACGCAAAGTGGGTACGTTACGCAATTGAACAGGATCGTGCGTCAACAGTGTGGCGCACATGATTGGTAAAGCGGCATTTTTTGCACCACCAATGCGAATGTCGCCGTTCAAGCGGATGTCGGGGTTGCCTGTTATTTTAAGTTGTTCCATGGTTGTCCTTATCAAAAAAAGAGGCCTTCCTCTTTTTTTGTTTGTTATAAAAAATATGTGTGACGGCTGATGAGCGACCCGATTCTATTTTATGTTAAAAAAGATACGCCGTTCTATTTTTATTGCCGGTTTTGCCATTCACTCGGCGTGTATGTTTTCATCGACAAGGCGTGAATCTCTTCCTTCATGCGCTCACCAAGTGCTGCATACACAGCACGTTGACGCGCCAATGTGCGTTGCCCTTCAAAGCTCGACGACACAATGACGGCATAAAAATGGCGGCCATCGCCTTCAACCTCAAGGTGTTCGCAAGCGAGACCCGCCAGGATAAAACCTTTGATTTGTTCTGTGCTTGGGTGTTCCATAATGCCTTCTAAAAAATTAATGACGCAGCTTGTAACCACGTTTCAACATGCCCACGACCAGAACAGACAGTGCCGCCAAAGCCACCAACACCACAGCCAAACTGCGGCCATACGGCACATCGGACTGGCCAAAAAAGCCATATCTAAAACCATCTATCATATAGAAAAACGGGTTGAAATGAGACAGATTTTGCCAAAATATTGGCAAAGACTCAATCGAATAAAACACGCCAGATAAAAACGTCGCGGGCATGATAATGAAGTTTTGAAACGCGGCGAGCTGATCAAATTTTTCAGCCCAAATGCCCGCCACCAAGCCCATCGTACCCAACAACGCCGCGCCAGCCACCAAAAACAACAGCACCCAGCCGATGTGCGCAATCTGAATATCAACAAACCACACCGTGACCAACATCACGCCCAAACCCACTGCGACACCACGCACCACAGCGGCCGCCACGTAACCGACAAACATTTGCAAGGGGGTGAGCGGCGAGAGCAACAAAAACACCAAATTGCCAGTGATTTTGGATTGAATCATTGATGACGATGTGTTCGCAAACGCATTTTGTAACACGCTCATCATGACCAAACCGGGCACCAGAAAACTCACATAGTCAATCGTGCCATACACTTTGACATGACCTTGCAAGACCTGCCCAAAAATCATCAAGTACAACAAAGCCGTGATGACCGGCGCCGCAACGGTTTGAAACCCGACATTCCAAAAACGGCGCACCTCTTTTAAAAACAACGTCCATAAGCCAATCATGCGTGCGCCCCCAATAATCCATTCAATCCAGAGTCCGCCTGCATCATGCGCACGAACACTTCTTCTAAATCCGCTTGCGACACGGCGACATCCTCGATGTCACCGCCCGCCATGCGCACCGCCGCCAACACCGACTCCACCTGATGGGCTTTCTTCAAGGTGAAAGACAGTTTTTCTTGCGCATCGGCCTCTTGAGCTTGAGTGCACAGCGCACGCACATCAGCAGGCAAAGCCGCCACATGCAGGCTGTTGTAAACTTTGACGCTCAGCTTGACACCAGCCAATTGCTGCAATAACGTGCTGGTGCGATCCAAAGCAATCAGCTCGCCTTTTTTCAACATGGCAATGCGCCCACACAGCTGCTCCGCCTCTTCGAGGTAATGCGTGGTCAACACAATCGTATGCCCTTCATTGTGCAAGCGAGAGATGAACTGCCACAACGTGTGCCGTAACTCAACGTCCACGCCCGCAGTGGGCTCATCCAAAATCATCACGGGCGGCCTGTGTACCAAAGCCTGCGCCACCAAAACACGGCGTTTCATCCCGCCTGACAATTGACGCATGTTGGCATTCGCCTTATCGCTCAAGCCAAGGTGGTGCAGCAACTCATCAATCCATGCATCGTTCTTATTCAAACCAAAATAGCCCGATTGCCAACGCAAAGTGTCTCGCACCGTGAAAAAGGGATCAAAAGCCAACTCCTGCGGCACCACGCCCAGCTGACGGCGCGCATGTTGATAATCCCCGTGGGCATCGAATCCCATGATGCTCACCGCCCCCGAACTGGGGCGCACCAAACCCGCCATGCAAGAAATCAAAGTGGTCTTGCCCGCCCCGTTGGGCCCCAACAAACCAAAAAATTCCCCTTGTTCGATGGTGAAACTCACATCATCGAGCGCAGTCAAGTCACCATAGTGCTTGACCACATGCTTGACCTCTATCGCCGCTTTCATACACTCATCCTTGTACAAAAACCACCATTATACGCTGAATCAGGGATGCTTTTTTAAAGCCCTTTTTCGCCCAACCCACGCACCTCAATCATTTTGAAACGTTGCTTCAGGTGCTTTGGATTCAGGTGTTGTATTTAAATGAAGCCCCTTTCTTAATATGAGACAAACATTGCTTTTCTATTGCTTTCGTATTATCATTTTTCAAGTTTCACAAATTTATGAAATTACAAAAACAACCACAACATCAGCAAGGACATTCAGCCCATGACGCTCCCACCCATCACTCAAAAATTTGTCAGTCACTTTGGTGAAATGGGCAGCAATTGGGGCATCAACCGCACCGTGGGTCAAATCTATGCCCTGCTGTACCTTTCTGAAACCCCTTTGGTGGCAGAGCAAATCTCTGAGTCGCTGGGGTTTTCGCGCTCCAATGTGAGCATCGGCCTTAAAGAATTACAAAGTTGGCGTTTGGTGAAAATGCACCACAACCCAGGCGACCGCCGTGAGCATTTTTCCAGCCTCGGTGATGTGTGGGACATCTTCCGCACCGTAGCCGCGGAACGCCATCGCCGTGAGGTTGAGCCCACCGCCACCATGCTGCGCCAAGCACTTTTAGCATCGCCCTGTTGTGAAGCCGAAATCCACGCGCAAGAACAAATTCGCAAAATGAACGATTTGTTCGATTTGGCCAACACGTGGTTTGGCGAGGTTCAAAATTTATCGCCCGAAGAATTGGTGCGTTTGATGAAATTAGGGATTCAAGTTAAAAACGTTTTGGCCATGGCAGATAAACTGACGTTCAAAAAAGCACGCACAGCATCCGAGGACTCGCCAAACATTGAAAAAGTCAGCGGCACATGAAAACGCGCGCCCCACAACCAGCTGCCCAAACGCCCAAACAAGCGGATCGTCGTTTGGGCAAGCACTTGTTGTGGATTGTCTTGATTAAACTGCTGGTCTTATATGGCTTATGGTATGGCTTGATTCGCCCCAACAAAGTGAAAGTGACGATCACCGACATCGAACACATTTACACCAGTTCCAGTGAAAAAGAGGTGCAACCGACGTTGCCAACCCCACGATCGACAGCACCATGATCGTCAGCTCACGGATGCGACATCCCCACAACACCACTTTAAGAGATGCTAAACATGTTTGCCCGCCCGCAACGCCTGTTTAAACATGCATGGCGTGTTTTTTTCTTGTCACTGATGATCGCATCAGCCATGCTGCCCGCGCATTTCAGCCGGACATCATCTGGGCATTGGGTGGATGTGTGCACTGAAAAAGGTGTTGCACACGTGTGGCGCAGTGATGCCCCTCAAGCCCCCTCAATCAAAGGTTCGGCCATTGCAGCACCAGCGCTCAATGATGGTTTGCGTCACCCTCCCCATCAACCCGTTTGTCCTTGGTGTCTGTTTTCACTGCCCGCCCTCAGCCTGTTGTTTGCATTTTGGTTTCTTTTTGCAGTTTTTAGGCAAAACACAACACCACACTTTCCAGCGCACCGCGCCTTTATGCTGCACCACTGGCGCTGGCCTGATCCACGCGCCCCTCCAATCCAATTGATTTGAAATTAAAATACATTGTATTGATTGGATTCAAATGGCCGAATATCCACTTAAGCACCCATGCTTTAGCGCCATCAACATTGTTGCGATGAGAAGAATAAGCCGTTGAATCCATCATTAATCCGCGCTCATGCAGAGCAAGGATTGACCCATTCCAAGTCTTATATTTCAGGGAGAGCACCTCATGATTGACGCGCAAGCTGTCGATATGGCGCGACTGCAGTTCGCCGCAACCGCTTTTTTTCATTTTATTTTCGTACCGCTGACTTTGGGTTTGTCATGGCTTTTGGTCATCATGGAGGCGGTCTACGTCATGACGGGCAAAACCATTTACAAGGACATGACCAAATTTTGGGGGAAATTGTTTGGCATTAACTTTGCCCTCGGTGTGACCACAGGCATCACGATGGAGTTTCAATTCGGGACGAATTGGGCTTATTACGCGCATTACGTGGGTGACATTTTCGGCGCGCCGTTGGCGATTGAAGGCTTGTTGGCTTTCTTCTTAGAATCCACCATGTTTGGTTTGTTTTTCTTTGGCTGGGCACGTTTATCCAAAGTACAGCATTTAGCGGTCACGGGTTTTTTGGCTTTGGCGACCAATTTATCGGCACTGTTGATTTTGATCGCCAATGGCTGGATGCAAGACCCAGTGGGCTCGCATTTTAATCCCATCACGATGCGCATGGAGTTGGATAGTTTCTCAGCCATTGTCTTTAATCCAACGGCCCAAAATAAATTTGTCCACATGCTGTCCGCAGGTTATGTGACGGGCGCGATGTTTGTGCTGGCGATTTCATCGTATTACATGCTCAATAACAAATACGTTCCTTTTGCCAAACGCTCGTTTCGCATTGCGGCGGCATTTGGCTTGGCCTCGTCATTATCGGTGATTGTCCTCGGTGATGAGTCTGGCTACACGGTCAACGAAGCGCAGCAATCCAAAATGGCAGCGATTGAGGCGATGTGGGACACGCAGCCTGCGCCCGCAGGTTTGGCTTTGATTGCGTTTCCAAACGAGGCTGAGCAAAAAAATGATTTCGAAATCGAGATCCCCTACCTCATGGGCATCATTGGCACACGCTCGTTTGACACGCCGATCATCGGCATCAAAGACATTCGTGCCGCCAACCGTGTCCGTGTTGAGAACGGTGTCAAAGCCGTGATCGCACTGGAGGCCATGCGCAAAAACCCAAATGACATGCAAGCCAAAGTCATTTTTGCACAGTACGAAAAAGACATGGGTTACGGTTTGTTGGTCAAACGCTACGCCAACGATTTAAAACAAGCCACGCCCGACATGCTTGATCAAGCCGCGCACGACACTGTACCCAAAGTCGCCCCCATGTTTTGGTCGTTCCGCATCATGGTCTTTTTGGGTTTTTCATTTTTGGCGATTTTCCTCACTGCATTTTGGTTGAGTGCAAAAAATCGCATGATGGATCACCGTGGTTTTCTCAAATTGTGCCTGTTGTGGCTGCCCATGCCGTGGATTGCCATCATGGTGGGCTGGTTTGTCGCTGAATACGGCCGCCAACCGTGGACGGTGTTTGGGGTGTTGCCCACATATTTATCGGCCTCAAACAACTCGGTCGGCACTGTTGTGGCGACACTCATTGGGTTTGTGGTGTTTTATACCGGGCTGTTGATCGTTGAAATGTATTTGATGGTGAAATATGCCCGCCTCGGCCCTTCTGTGTTAACCGACTCTACTCACTGATTGGATCCCATCATGTTCGATTATTACACGCTCAAACTCATTTGGTGGCTGTTGATTGGCATTCTATTGATTGGCTTTGCCATCATGGATGGCCATGACATGGGTGTCGGGGCTTTATTGCCTTTTATTGGCAAAACCGATTTAGAACGGCGCGCCATCATCAACACCATAGCCCCACACTGGGATGGCAATCAGGTCTGGTTCATCACCGCAGGAGGGGCCATATTTGCGGCTTGGCCTTTTGTGTATTCGATTGCATTCTCAGGCTTGTATTGGGCCATGTTGCTGTTGCTGGTCGCCCTTTTCTTTCGCCCCGTAGGTTTTGAATACCGCTCAAAGCTCAGCGGTCACCGCTGGCGCACAAACTGGGATGCCTTGATCTGTTTTGGCAGTGTCGTTCCATCGCTTTTATTTGGTGTGGCTTTTGGCAACCTGTTTTTAGGCCTGCCTTTTTATTTGGACGACACCATGCGCTCATTCTATACAGGGTCGTTTTTTGAATTGCTGCATCCATTTGCCCTCTTGTGCGGCTTCATCAGCCTGTGTCTGTTGATCTTGCAGGGTGCCACATTCCTTACACACCGCACATCAGGTGATATTCAACGCCGTGCCAAGGCCAGCAGCCGCTTATTTGGCATTATGCTCTTGGTCTGTTTTAGCCTTGCAGGCATTTGGGTCTCAAAAATGAATGGCCTCATCATCACACATGCGGGGGACTTGAATGGCACACTCAACCCTTTGATGAAAACGGTTGATCAACAACCGGGAGCGTGGCTGGGTAATTTTAAACACCACCCTGTGGCGTGGCTATTGCCTATTGGGGTTTATGTCATGGTATTGAGCACGCTTATTTTACAAACCATGAATAAAACATTGTTGGCCTTTGTCACCAGTTCAATCTCTGTCACATGCATGATTTTAACTGCAGCTGTGGCATTGTTCCCGTTTGTGCTCCCATCATCGACTCACCCCGACATGAGCTTGACCCTTTGGGATGCCTCTTCAAGCAAATACACGTTGAATGTGATGTTTTGGTGTGCGCTGATTTTCGTCCCCCTCATCATCACGTACACCAGTTGGGCTTATCGTGTGATGCGCGGCAAAGTCACTGTTGAATATGTTCAAGCCAACGATAAATCACTTTATTAATCACCAACCATTCCATTTGCTTCATTTATAAAGGACATCACCATGTGGTATTTCTCTTGGATTTTAGGCTTGGGCTTTGCCGTATTATTTGCCATTGCCAACGCGTTGTGGCTGGAGTCACAGCAAGATAAACCCAGCAATCACGACGATTGAAATAAAAACACCTCGCCAACTCAATGGCGAGGTGTTTTTATTTCGCATACTGCATCAATTACACATTAAACATAAAAACAGGATTCCACCCAGTTTTCATGGATACCTTAAAATTCTTCATACAACGGCAATGTCAAAAACTCAATAAAATCTTCACGCGTGCTCATGTCGGTGAAAATTTCGGAGGCACGCTTGACCGTGTCCAAGCCTTGTAAAGCCGCCTCCACCTTAAGCGTTTCTTCAGCCACAATTTGGCGCACCAAAACTTCAGTCACTTTGCGGCCATCATCCAAAATGCCTTTGTCTGAACGAATCCATTGCCACACTTGTGAACGGCTAATTTCAGCAGTAGCCGCATCTTCCATGAGGTTGTGAATCGGCACACAGCCATTGCCCGCTAACCAAGCCGCCAAATAATGAATGCCCACATTGATGTTATTGCGTAAACCATGTTCTGTAATCGGTGCCTCTGGTTTAAAATCCAACAGCTCAGCAGCCGTGACATTCACCTCATCGCGCTGTTTCTCAAATTGATTTGGTTTGTCACCCAAAACCTTCACAAACTCCGCCATTGCAACACCCACCAAACCAGGATGAGCCACCCAACCACCATCATAGCCATCATTTGCATCACGGGTTTTGTCATTGCGAATGCCTGCAAAAGCGCGCTCATTCGCCTCCGCATCGGTTTTGCTTGGAATCAAAGCACTCATGCCACCCATCGCAGGCGCACCGCGTTTATGGCATGTTTTCACCAACAACAGTGCATATGCGCGCATAAATGGTGCCGTCATGGTCACCTGTGAACGATCGGCCAAGCAAAAATCTTTGTCGTTTTTAAATTTTTTGATACACGAGAAAATATAATCCCAACGCCCCGCATTTAACCCCGCGCTGTGCTCACGCAACTCATACAAAATCTCTTCCATCTCAAACGCCGCCACAATGGTTTCAATCAACACAGTGGCTTTGATCGTACCTTGCGGAATACCCAAACGGTTTTGCGCCATCACAAAAATATCATTCCACAAGCGCGCCTCAAGGTGACTTTCCATTTTGGGCAAGTAAAAATAGGGACCTGCGCCACGCGCCAACAGCTCTTTGGCGTTATGGAAAAAATACAAAGCGAAATCAAAAATACCGCCCGATACGCGCTCGCCATCGACCTGCACGTGTTTTTCATCCAAATGCCAACCACGTGGGCGCACCAACAATGTCGCCGTTGTGTCGTTCAATTGATACACTTTGCCGTTGGTCTCAAAATCCACTTGTCGGCGAATCGCATCATACAAATTGATTTGCCCCTGCACCTGATTATCCCAACTCGGTGAATTGGAATCCTCAAAATCAGACATATAGGCATCAGCACCCGAGTTCAATGCATTGATGATCATTTTGCGTTCAACAGGCCCCGTGATTTCCACCCGACGACATTGCAAGGCCGCAGGAATCGGTGCCACCCTCCAATCACCTGAACGCACATCACCTGTCGCAGTCAAGAAATCTGGACGCTCACCTGCATCCAGCGACTTTGCGCGCTCAACACGTGCTTGCAGCAAAACCTTGCGCCGCGCAGCAAACTCACGGTGCAAATCCGCCACTAAAGTCAAAGCATCAAAAGTTAAAATGTGTGCATAAGCCTCAGTGACAACAGCACTGATTTGCATACCCGCAGGAAGAGCGATAGGCATAGTAAACTCCTAAAACGATTATATTGATTATATTATGTCTTATACAAGAG
>CALMCL010000157.1 GCA_937862905.1 uncultured Burkholderiaceae bacterium
CACCACGAGCCGCTCGCTCGGCCTTTCTCCGACTTCACCAACAAACACAGTAGCGCAACACCGGCCAAACCAATCCCCACCATACGTGATGTGCTCAATGCCTCACCAAAAATCAAGTAGGCTGACACAATGGGAATAAACAACGACAGCCGCTGTGCCGCATCTGATTTCACAATCCCTACCCAGCGCACCGCCGCAGCCATCACCAAAAAAACAGAGGGCAGCAACAAACCCAAAGTTGCAAACACAGGCCAGCTCGATTCATATTTACTCAAATCACCCATGTCTGGATTCAAAAAGTACGCCGTCAACCCTGTCGCCACCACATAATTCACCGCAATCGCCTGATCCACGGCAATGTCCTGCTTCCGCACCAACTTCAAAAACACCGACACCGCAACACTGCACAACACACAAATCAAAATATTAAGCATACAATCCTCAAATAAAAAACCTGTGCCATTAAAACACGGCACAGGTACTTTTTACAATAAAGATAAAGGATGCTTAAACTGAAAGAATCGCCTTATAAGCGTAATGTTAGCAGCAGATCAACACAATAAACCATCAACTTGTTGTGCAGTTTAAAGCCTGTCACTAAATTGGCGTCGAGGCTCCTACCTTTAAAGCACATCCCTCTCCTCCCAGATCAAACGTTGATTCAGCCTTTTGAACTTTAAACCGCATAGAATTGGCTCCATTTCACCACCAACGTTCGTAACAACAAGTTCAAGCACAGTCACATCAACTTAAACCCTAGCAAGGCACAACATCACACTTAACATCACAAAAAGAGATTGTGCTTGAATGACCTGACATACCACCCATGCCCTATGGTAAAAACCATCGATCATCCGCTTGGTTGATGATGGGTTTACTTAAGTTGATTTGGATTTGATTGGGTTTTGTATGCGACTCTCGCTCAAAACCTTTATTTCCCAAGGAACGAAAAGCAGGATTTTACTTTGCGCTTGCTTCCTAAGTCCCTAGTTTAATAATATGCACCCATTGCAATCACCTCCCCCCCCCTAAGACACATAAACACATAAGGCATAAAAAAATCCAGCATGCCTGCTGGATTTTTTACTTTTTTATGACTCAATGCGCCTTACCCTCTGGTTTCAAAGGCACATCCGCTGTCGCCACCGTGGGCACGACTTCAGGCTCAACAATCGGCTCAATCGGCTTTTCCAAAGCATTTGCCAACACCTCTTCAATCCATTTCACTGGAATGATCTCAATGCCATTTTTGACATTGTCTGGGATTTCGGCCAAGTCTTTGACGTTTTCATGAGGAATCAAAGCAACGGTGATCCCGCCACGCAAAGCGGCAAGCAGTTTCTCTTTCAAGCCACCAATTGCCAGCACCTCACCACGCAAAGTGATTTCACCCGTCATGGCAACATTGGCTTTCACAGGATTGCCAGTCAATGCCGACACAAGTGCAGTGGTCATGGCGATACCTGCCGATGGGCCGTCTTTTGGTGTTGCGCCTTCAGGCACATGGACATGAATGTCTTTTTTATCAAAGGCGGTGTTGCTGATGCCAAAGGCATTCGCACGAGCACGAACGACAGTGCGTGCAGCTTCGACCGACTCTTTCATCACATCACCCAGTGAACCCGTGCGCGTCATGATGCCTTTGCCTGGCATGACTTGCGTCTCAATGGTGAGCAACTCGCCACCCACTTCCGTCCACGCCAAGCCCGTGACTTGACCGACACGGTTGTCTTTTTCCGCGATGCCAAAGCTAAAACGTTTCACACCCAGATAATTTTCAATGTTACTGCTGTCGATGGTCACGGTTTTCAAGTCTTTGTTGAGCAAAACCATTTTCACGGCTTTGCGGCAGAGTTTTGAAATGTCACGTTCAAGTGAGCGCACACCTGCTTCGCGGGTGTAGTAACGGATGATGTCACGCAAAGCTTCATCGGTCACGTTCAATTCGCCTGTTTTCAAACCGTTGTTTTTCAACTGTTTGGGCAACAGGTATTTTTGTGCAATCGACAATTTTTCATCTTCGGTGTAACCCGACAAACGAATGATTTCCATGCGATCAAGCAAAGGGCCTGGGATGTTGTACGAGTTGGATGTCGCCACAAACATCACGTCAGACAAATCGAAATCAACCTCAACGTAATGGTCTGAGAAAGTGTGGTTTTGCTCTGGATCAAGCACTTCGAGCAATGCCGATGCAGGGTCACCACGAAAATCCTGTCCCATTTTGTCAATTTCATCGAGCAAAAACAAAGGATTGCGCACGCCGACCTTGGCCAAGCTTTGCAAAACACGTCCCATCATCGCACCAATGTAGGTGCGGCGGTGCCCTCGGATCTCGGACTCATCGCGCACGCCGCCCAAAGCCATGCGCACAAATTTGCGGTTGGTGGCGCGAGCAATCGATTGACCAAGTGAGGTTTTACCGACACCAGGGGGGCCAACAAGGCACAAAATGGGTGATTTGTTTTTCTCAACACGCTGTTGCACGGCGAGGTATTCCAGCACACGCTCTTTGACTTTTTCAAGACCGTAATGATCCTCATTGAGCATCGCATCGGCCTTGGCCAAATTGTGATTGGCCTTGGTTTTCTTTTTCCATGGCAAGCTAACGAGGGTTTCGAGGTAATTGCGCACCACACCCGCTTCTGCGGACATTGGCGACATCAGTTTAAGTTTCTTCAACTCGCCATCCGCCTTGTCACGCGCTTCTTTCGGCATATTGGCGGCGATGATTTTTTTCTCAAGTTCCTCGATGTCGGCACCTTCTTCACCTTCACCGAGTTCTTTTTGAATGGCTTTGACTTGCTCATTCAAATAGTATTCGCGTTGGCTTTTTTCCATTTGGCGTTTGACACGACCACGGATGCGTTTTTCAACTTGCAGGATGTCGATTTCAACTTCCATTTGATGCAGCACATCCTCGAGGCGCGTCTTGACGCTGCGCAATTCGAGCAAGTCCTGCTTAAGCTCCAGTTTAATCGGCAGGTGCGCAACAATGGTGTCGGCCAAATGCGCACCGTCGTCAATGCTTGCCAATGAATTGAGGATTTCAGCTGGGATTTTTTTGTTCAATTTGACATAGTTCTCAAACTGCGTCAATACAGTGCGGCGCAATGCCTCGACCTCAGCCGCATCCGCGTCTACGTCGGCCATGGCATCGGCTTGGCACACCAAATAACCGTCTTTTTCAGTCACATGGCTGAGGTTGGCACGCTTCTCACCTTCAACCAATACTTTAACAGTGCCATCAGGCAACTTCAGCATCTGTAAAATACGCGCAACACAGCCCACGCTGTACAAATCAGCGGCTTCTGGATTGTCTTTTTCGGGGTTCTTTTGCGCGACCAAAACCACGTCTTGTTCAGCGGCACTCGCAGCTTCCAATGCACGAATGGATTTCTCACGTCCAACAAACAATGGGATGACCATGTGTGGGAAGACCACAACGTCACGCAAAGGCAACAAAGGCAGAAGTGAATTCACTGCGACGTCGGCCACAATGGCTTCCGTCTGAGCAGTACTTTTTTTGACCGCTCGGGGTGCACGCGGTTTTTTGATGATTTCTTCAGACATTTTTCACTCCTTGGTAGACAAAAAAAGCAATCTGCACTTTTTTTGGAATTTGGGTGGCTGATCAATGATTCAGCCAATAGCTCTCATTTGAGGGCGACGAAGTAAAAAACAAGAATGGTGGTGAAAAAACAAGAGATGGTGTCAGAAACACATCCAATGAAACAACCGCATTCACGTCAAGACATCAACGCGGTTGTGAAATGATTATAAAGCGGTGGCGCGGAATGTGTCGCACTGTTTCCAGTCACCTGTTTGTAAACCTTGTTTAAACCAGCGCATGCGTTGTGCCGAACTGCCATGAGTAAAGCTGTCAGGCACAGCATAACCTTGCGCTTGTTTTTGTAAATAGTCATCACCAATTTGGTGCGCAGCGTTCAAGCCCTCTTCGAGATCTCCGGTTTCGAGGATTTTGCTTTTCGCATTGGCTTTGACCGCCCACACGCCCGCAAAGCAATCGGCTTGCAACTCAACACGCACAGACAAAGCATTGCCATCGGCCTCAGACACGCGCGCGCGGCGCGCGCTGACTTTTTCTTCGATGCCCATTTGATTCTGCACGTGGTGGCCGACCTCATGGGCAATCACATACGCTTGCGCAAAATCACCAGCCGCGCCCATTTGTCGGCTCATTTGGTTGAAAAAAGACAGATCCAAGTAAATTTTCTGATCACCAGGACAGTAAAAGGGTCCAGCGGCGGCTTGACCTGTACCGCAAGCCGTCCGTGTTGCACCATCATACAAGACCATCACAGGGGCTTTGTATTGACCACCTGCTGCTGCGAACTCAGCACTCCACACATCCTTGGTGCTCTGCAAAATTTTTGAAGCAAAAACGGCTTGCGTGTCTTTAGTGTAAGTCCCTGCTGGCGCCACTTTGGCCGACGAGGTACTTGGTGACATAGACTGTACAGCATCCAAGCCCGACAACGTCGTTGATGGGCTGATGCCGAACACAAAATACGCCACAGCGGCCAAAATCATACTGCCAATGCCCAAGCGCCCGCCGCCTCCGAGCAGTCCACCCAACAAACCACCACTGCCACTGCCACCGTCATTGCCACTGCCGTCGCGGCGATCTTCAACATCACTGCTCTCGCTTAAAGGATCCAATCTCATTTTATTTCCTTCATGTCTCTTAAATATCAACACACAACATCACACACCCCGCCATGGCCGTCAAACGGTTTCAGCTGGGTCTGTGAGCTTCGCCCATTGCCAAAGCTGATCATTCAGCGTGCATACAATGCTTTACAGCGCACCACGTTGACGCACGGATTCAAATAAACACACCCCTGCTGCCACCGACACATTCAAACTGGCCACCGAGCCCGCCATTGGGATGCGCACCAACTCATCACAGGTTTCACGTGTCAAACGACGCATGCCTTCACCCTCAGCACCCATGACCCAAGCGATCGCACCACCGACCTTGGCCTCATGCAAAGAACTTGTGCCTTCCTCATCCGTGCCCACCACCCAAATGTCGTACTCTTTGATCTCACGCAAAGTGCGTGCCAAATTGGTGACCATGATGTAAGGCACGTGATCGGCAGCACCCGATGCCACTTTGGCCACGGTTGGATTGATGCCAACCGCTTTATCTTTTGGGGCAATCACGGCATGCACGCCCGCCGCATCGGCGACCCGCAAACAAGCACCGAGGTTGTGCGGGTCCGTGACACCATCGAGCACCAACAACAACGGCGGCACAATGAGGTTTTCCAACACCTCATCCACGCTGCTCGCCAAGCGGATGTCACCGACCAAGGCCGCCACACCTTGATGGCGGCTGTGACCAACGATGCCGTCAAGACGGTGCTTGTCCACCAAGCGCGGTTCAATGTTCAAGCGTGCCAAGCTGCCAATGAAATGCTGCATGCGCTTATCGCCACGGGCATTTTCAACATACACTTCTCGCACCGAGGTTGAGGCCACGCGCAGGCGTGCTTGCACCGCATGAAAACCAAATAAAATTTTTGAACTGCTCATATCACCGCTTTATAAAATCATTAAAAATCCACAATGCGACATTGTAAAGGATTTGAGTGCTTTTTATACAAAAAAAGCCTGCGCAGATGGCAAGCCTTTTTCAATGTCATCCATACCGTTGAACGAGATGGCTGAGGTGGGTGTTGATTTAACGATAAGTACGCAATTGCAAAGAAAAACGCTGCAATACTTCAATCCCACTTTGCTCGGCACGTTCACACCAGTCATGCAAATGCGCCAAAAGTTCATCACGGGTCAAACTTGAACGACGCCACAACAAAGCC
>CALMCL010000158.1 GCA_937862905.1 uncultured Burkholderiaceae bacterium
CAATGCTCCGATGTTCCATTCAATTGACCTTGCTATAAAAAAATCCCCGTCAGGGGATTTTTTATTGCTTTTTAACCCTGCAGCTCTGTTGCTGTAGGTTGCTGTAGGCGGTATGGTTCAAAACAATTGTGTGTATTGAAGCAAAAGTTTTTCTAACCACGTGCGATTGTTCAATGGGTGTTCGCTGCTGCGTTGCTCTTGTGACAGTGCGTGTTGCCACGCATGTGCACGGGTCACAAAGGTTTCAGGCGCGTGGCTGGTGAGTTTGTTTAAAGCGGATGCGTGTGCCGTGTAGTAGCGCGGTTCGGCCACATGCTGAGCGACCAGTAACGCATCATGCAACCAACGTTGCAGCCAAGTGATCACTGTGCTCATGCTGATGATGTGCGGTTCACCCGCGAGGCGGGCTTTGTCTGCATCTTTGATGTGTTTATCAAATTGTTCAGCCAGCTTGAGTGCATCCATGTGCTTGCCATGCGCCAATTCATGAACAAAAGCATCTTGCAGTTTGAAATAAGCGGTGTCATATAATTCGGCGACACGTTGTACCGCGCCATTTTCCTGAATTAAATAGTGAGCCCAGTTGGGGTTCGCACCACAATGGTTGGTTAAATAATCCACGGCATCATGGGTGGCGGGTGTCGGTAAGTTCACGCGTTGACAACGGCTGACAATGGTCGGTAGCAATTGTTTGACATCGTGCGCCAGCAGGAGAAATAAAGTGTGCGGTGGAGGTTCTTCTAGCGTTTTGAGCAGTGCATTGGCGGCGTTGAGGTTCAATTTATGTGCAGGGTAGACCAACACAACACGTGTGCCGCCACGATGGCTGGTTTGATTGACCATGTTGGCCAATTCACGCACATCGTCGATGGTGATGAGCTTGCTTGGTTTCTCTGGGCGCAGCTCTTCAACGGGGTGATTGATGTCGAGCATGCTTGGTCGAATCACCCGTAAATCGGGGTGGCTGTAAGCCGCCAACATATTGCACCCCGCGCATTGATGGCAAGGTTCATGCGCTTCGGTGGGGTGCTCGCATAAGACACTGGCCGCCAAATGATGCAGCAACGCTTCGCCACCCGTGTCTTCGGGGGCAACCAGCAAATAGGCATGTGCACGATTGGCTTGGGCATGCCATTTGGCGAAAAAAGGGGCGTGCCAAGGCGAAAGGGTGGTGTGCATCATATCAAATGGCCATGTTGAGGTGTTGAGCAAGGGCGGCACGGATGTGTGCGTGTGTCTGTTCAAAAGTACCCGTGCTGTCAATAATGGCGATGCGGCTTGGATCGGCTGCGGCACGGGCGAGATAGGCTTTGCGTGTGCGCACAAAAAAATCTAAGGATTCTTGCTCAAATTTATCCAAGCTGTCGCGTCCTTTGGCCAAACGTGCCTGTGCGACCTCGAGTGGTACGTCAAACAACAAGGTCAAATCGGGTTGTAAGTCATGTTGCACCCAAGTCTCGAGCTGTTCAATTTTTGTTAAAGAGACACCTCGTCCACCGCCTTGGTACGCATAAGTGGCGTCGGTGAAACGGTCTGAAATCAGAATGTCCCCTCGTGCCAAAGCAGGTGCAATGACCTGTGCGATGTGTTCGCGTCGAGAGGCAAACATGAGCAAGGTTTCTGTTTCCAAGTCCATTTTTTCATGCAAGAGCAGGTCGCGTAAACGCTCACCCAATGGTGTGCCACCTGGTTCACGGGTCAAAATGACGGAATGCCCAATGGCTTTGAGTTGCTCGGTTAACCACGCCAGTGGGGTCGACTTTCCTGCGCCATCGACGCCTTCAACGGTGATGAACAGGCCTTTTTGGATCATGTGTGTGTCTTTCATTACAAACAGTTAATCGCAAAGTAAAACCCTACTTTACGTTCATTTAATATTAGAAATTTTGAGCGAGAAACCCGAAAAATCTTGGCCAAACACATCAACTCATCAACCAAGCCATTGGATTGCTCACGGGTTTAACCAAATGGTGTTTTTGCACACAGTGTAAATGTCAATGCGATGTCAGAGGTTGAGGGCTATAGCCTATACTAAGGCGCAGCCGTTGTGGCAGGTTTTATGGGGTTCAATTGATATTTTTGAACGGCTGCGTTGTGGGCGGACAATGTGTCTGAAAATTCGCTCGAACCATCACCACGCGCCACAAAGTACAAAGCCTTGCTGTCTGTTGGGTGTAGGGCGGCTTCGATTGAGGCCATGCTCGCAGTGGCGATTGGTGTTGGGGTGAGGCCGCTGCGGGTGTAAGTATTGAATGGGGTGTCGCGTTGCAAATCGGCTTTGGTTAGGTTGCCATTGAACGTGTCGCCGATGCCGTAAATCACCGATGGGTCTGTTTGCAATCGCATGGGGGTTTTGAGGCGATTGATGAACACCGAAGCAATCATCGGGCGATCGGCGGCAGTGCCTGTTTCTTTTTCAATGATGGAGGCCATGACCAAAGCTTCATACGGCGAGGCGTAAGGCAAATCGGCGGCCCGTTTGTCCCATGCAGCGTTCAGTTTGGTTTGTAACGTTTGTGCTGCACGTGCGAGTATGGCGGTCTCTGTCTCACCTCGGCGGTATTGATACGTGTCGGGAAACAACATGCCCTCGGCGGAAGGTGTGGTCAGCTTGAGTTCGGTTGCAAGTTGTTTGACATCAAGTTCTTGGGCGTTGTGCTGGACATCGGCTTTGAGCAAAGCCATTTTGATTTGCGACCATGCTGCTCCTTCTGGCAATCGAACCCTGGTGGGCGCCACGTCGCCACGGGCAATTTTGTCCAAAATGCTGCGCAAGCTGTTGCGTGCATTGATGTCGTAATCGCCTGATTTGAAATCGCCGCTGCGGCCCGTGATGAATGATAAGGCCGTGATTTCGAAGGCCGACACGGAGCCCCCCGATGATTTTGACAATGCCGACAGCTGATCGGCAATGGCAGATGCGCCCACACCTTTGGCTATGGTCAGGCTTTGCGTACCTGGTTTATCACCCAAAGGTGAAGACAGGCGCGTCATGCCCCACAAGGTCATCACGATGAGGGCAATGATGAGCAAGGTGGTTTTTTTAAATTTGAACAATAAATTCATGGTCGGTGTGATGTTCTGTTTTGATTTACAATGAAACACTATTTTAAATTAGATTTACTTTCAGATGGGATTATAGGCATGACCACGTTCACAAACATGACAATTGATGATTTAAAACATGGCGCAGGCACAGAACTATCGGCTCAATTCGGTTTGATTCGTGCAACTGGGGTGGATGCACGTTCTTTTTTGCACGCACAATTGACTCAGGATGTGCTGAATCTTGGGGCAAATGAAACCAAATTGGCGGGTTATTGTTCGGCCAAAGGGCGATTGTTTGCGGTGCTGCAGATGTATGCCATGGGTGACGATGTGTTTTTGGTCACGCACCGTCAGTTGGTTGAGCTGTTGGTAAAACGTTTGAAAATGTTTGTTTTGCGTTCAAAGGTGGTGATTGAAGATGTCTCAGGTGCGCATCGCATTTCAGGCGTGGTTGGTGATGCTTGTTTGGCGCAGGGGGTGGCTGAAATGAGTGATCAGGTTCAACGCTTGGGTCTGTTGCCCGCATGGGTCAATGGGGTTTCTGTGGCGCGTGAGCTGTTGATTACAAGTGCTGAAAGCGATGAGTTCATCGGGGGCGCGCACATTGCATTTGAACTTGATGTGGGTGTTGAGGGGTGGCAGTGGTTGGCTATTGAAGCCGGCGAAGGGCTTGTGGAAGCGGCCACACTGGAGGCCTTTGTGCCGCAAATGATTAACCTCGATCGCATCGGTGGGGTGAATTTCAAAAAAGGTTGTTATCCCGGCCAAGAGGTGGTTGCGCGCAGCCATTACTTGGGCAAACTCAAACGCCGCATGCAATTGGTTCAATTGCATTTTGATGACGCCGCACATGCTCAAGCGGCTGTAATGAACATGCCAGCGAAAACAGATGTTTACAGCAGCCTAGACACAAGTCAACCCATCGGGGTTGTGGTTATGGCGGCAGTGAATTTACTGGATCAGTGCTTACTGAATGCCTTGGTTGAAGTGAGCTTGCCGATGTTGAAAAGCGAGGCAAGTGAGGCTGTGTTGTCGATCAATGGCAATGAGGCTGTGTTGCAACCTTTGCCTTATGGTTTGAGTGATTGATCTTAGAAAATGATTAATCTTAGAATGATTGATCTTCTTAGAGCGACTGATTTTAACCATAAAGCAGAACGTGTCATGCGATTGACCGCAATGCTGTTGCTCCAAAAACGCCTGCTGAATTGCAGGCGTTTTTGCTGGGGTGGATGGGTGAACGCATTGGATGATCTATGAGGAGCAACTCACTTCAACGGCCATGCCTTCTTCGGGCTCGCTGTTCAATCGTTCGTATTGAGTCTGCTCTTCAAACGGATGCTGTAAACATTCAAACAAAACCGACACCTCACTGAAATCACCCCGCTCGGCACGTTCAATCGCTTCTTGCGCCAAGTGATTACGCAAAATGTATTTGGGATTGACGGCATTCATGCGCGTCATTCGTGTGCTGTTGGGCTCGCTCATGAAGCGCGAAGCATATGTGCTTGCCCACGCATCAAATGCGGGTAAATCCAAACAGTCGTTGCGAATTGCGGCACCATGGTCCATTTCAAAATCAGCCAATCGCCTGAAAAAACGGGTGTAATCCAAATGGTTGTGCGCCAACATGGCCAATGTTTCTTGGATCAAGTCGGCATCGCGGTGTTGCGGTTCAAATAAACCCAATTTTTCACACATCAACCCGTGCAAATGGGTTGTAAATTGAGGCCAGTAAGCCGCCAAAGCGGTCTTTACCGTGGGAATGTCATCAATCAGTGGCAACAAGGCTTGTGCCAAACAGTGCAAATTCCATGAGCCGATGAATGGTTGATTTTCAAACGAGTAACGGCCTTCGTGGTCGGAGTGGTTGCAGATGTGGGCTGGATTGTAGGTGTCCAAAAAGCCAAATGGGCCGTAATCCAATGTCAAACCAAGGATGGACATGTTGTCAGAATTCAATACCCCATGACAAAATCCAACCGCTTGCCAATGCGCCACCAACACTGCGGTGCGCTCGATGACCGCATTCAATAAAGCCACATAAGGCTGCTCGGCTGCGGCGCATTGTGGGTAATGTTCGGTCATGACAAAATCGGCCAACGCTTTGAGCTCAAGGATTTGCCCTCGATAAAAGAACACCTCAAACGAACCAAAACGCACAAATGAGGGGGCAATGCGCATGACCAATGCAGCCGTTTCTCGCTGTTCTCGATACACGGGTGTAGTTGAACCAACCAAGGACAAGGCTTGTGTTGTGGGAATGCCGAGTCCCACCATGGCAGCACTGCACAGGTATTCGCGGATGGATGAACGCAACACAGCACGCCCATCCGAACCCCGTGAAAAAGGCGTGCGCCCCGCACCCTTCAATTGCCATTCCATGCGTTCACCGTTGTGCTGGGTGCTGCCAAGTTGCATGGCACGGCCATCCCCGAGCTGTGGGGTGTAATGGCCAAACTGATGGCCTGCGTACAGCATGGCCAATGGGTTTTGCCCTTCGAACAGTTGATTGCCACTGAACACATCCACATCAAATGAAGTCGTGGGCAACCCCATTTGTGCCGCCAATGGGGCGTTGAAATGAATCCAATGTGGGTGAGTCACGGCTTCGGGGGTGACATCTGCAAAAAAAGATGCACCCAAATCTCGGAAGGGGTGGGTGAAAATGGGGAGGGGAAGGTTGTTCATGTGCCCATTTTAACCGAACTCGCCGAATGGGGCTCAAGTGTGCTTGCGTTCAAACCCATGCGCATGATGAAAAGAGGTGGATTTTTTGTACGTCTGTTTGTGTA
>CALMCL010000159.1 GCA_937862905.1 uncultured Burkholderiaceae bacterium
CTAAAAATTGATTTCAATATCATCCTATCGTTTAAAAAACCATGCCGTCATTCTTGCATGCTTTTAGCGGGAATCTGTGGGGAGGCACAACGCACCTAATCGACAAAGGTAAAAACAAACGTTTCACGTTCGACTGGATTCCCGCTAAAAGCAGGTGGGAATGACGGAGCAGGCTGAAAAGTCGGTACAGTTTATTCAAAAATCAATTTTTAGAGGTCTTTGTTAGGAGAAATACCATGAAACGCTTACACATGCATGTTGCAGTGGATGACTTAAACCAAAGCATTCAGTTTTATTCAACGCTGTTCGCGGCCGATCCGACCGTGCTTAAAGGGGATTATGCCAAATGGATGCTGGATGACCCACGCATGAATTTTGCCATTTCGCAACGTGGTGCGGCTGTTGGCCTGAACCACATCGGCATTCAAGTGGAGCATGCGGAAGAATTGGCTGATATGCACACGCGCCTGACAACGTTGAATGCAACGGTTTTGGAAGAGAGTGAAGCCGCGTGTTGCTATGCACAATCAGACAAATATTGGGTCACGGATCCTTCTGGCTTGGCGTGGGAAACATTCCATACACTGGATACAATCCCTGTGTTTGGTAAAGAGGAGAGTGAAACCAAGGACGCATGTTGTGCGCCTTTGGCGGCTGTACCCACAGCAGAAAAGCCATCGTCATCATGCTGCGTGCCTAAAGCGGGCGGTGGTTGTTGCTAATGGCGGTTTCGACGTTCTAACAATTGATTTCAAAGTAAATTGTTTTCGAATAAAAAGGATGGATTTGACAGCCGATCCATCATTCCCGTGATTCCCGTGATTCCCATGCGTTTTGAGCGGGAATCTAGTCAAATACAAAGCGTTTGTTTGACTGATATCCTCTTGCTCAGATTTTTTGTTTAGATCGCTTAGATCATTTAGACCGTTTGGACATTTTATGCTCAATATCCTCATCCTCTGTACCCACAACTCTGCCCGCAGCGCGCTGGCTGAAGCCATGCTCAACCATTGGGTCGCAGAGTATGGCATTGCAGTGAAAGCCCACAGCGCGGGCAGCGCACCTTCGGGCAAAACCAATCCTCATGCCCTCACGGTATTGAAGGCCGCAGGTGTTGATACCCGCTACTTAAAAAGCAAAAGTTGGGATGTTTTTACAGAAGTGGGCGCACCTGAGATTGACATTGTCATCACCGTGTGTGATTCGGCTGCAGGTGAAGTGTGCCCGCTCTTCATTGGCGATGCGCGCCAAATTAAAGTGCATTGGGGCTATCCCGATCCCTCTAACGCCACCGGTGGTGAAGAGGCCAAACGTGCGGCATTTGAAGTCACGCGACAAGCGCTGGCTTATCGAATGCTGATGTTGCTGGATTTACTTGAATCACTGACGGATGATGCAAGCGATGGCATTGCTTTGAACAATGCATGGCATGGCATGCCAAAAGCCGTGCGTGCGGCGCAATTGGCGGCGGTGTTGGCGAAGTAGCCGCAAAGTAATCGTGAAGTAGTCGCAAAGTAGTTGTGAAATGATCGTGCAATCACGAGCGATCATTCATGGTCATGAACGATCATCTGAAACAACCATCCAAAATAAATGATCCGAGATGGCGGTGGAGATGAGTCATTCGGCCATTTTTTTTGATTTTTGAACACATTTTATAAGCTGATATGAACTTATTTGAACGTTACCTGTCCTTGTGGGTTGCCTTGTGCATCGTCATTGGCATTGCTTTGGGTCAATTTTTTCCCGTTATTTTTCAAAATCTGAGTCACATTGAAATCGCGCAAGTGAATATCCCTGTGGGTTTGTTGATTTGGGTCATGATCATTCCCATGCTCATGAAAATTGATTTTGGTGCCTTGCATCAAGTGAAATCACATTGGCGCGGCATCAGCGTGACATTGATCATCAACTGGTTGGTCAAACCCTTTTCAATGGCGTTTTTGGCTTGGTTGTTCGTGCGCCATGTGTTCGCCCCCTATTTGCCCGCTGAACAACTTGACAGCTATGTCGCGGGTTTGATCTTACTGGCCGCCGCTCCATGCACAGCCATGGTGTTTGTGTGGAGTCGACTGACCAATGGTGACCCATTATTCACGCTGTCTCAAGTCGCATTGAACGATGCCATCATGATTGTCGCTTTTGCACCGATTGTTGCCTTGTTACTGGGTCTGTCTGCCATCACCGTGCCTTGGGACACATTGCTGTTGTCGGTCGCATTGTATATTGTCATTCCGGTTGTTTTGGCACAGTTGTTACGCAAAAAATTGATCAAAAAGGGGCAAGCGGCTTTTGACAACACCATGAATCGCATTGGCAGCTATTCAATTGTCGCGTTGTTGTTGACACTGGTCTTGTTGTTTGCATTTCAAGGTGAGGCGATTGTTAAATCGCCGCTCATCATCGCCATGCTCGCTGTGCCGATTGTGCTGCAAGTGTTTTTTAATTCAGGTTTGGCTTATGTGCTCAACCGTTGGGCGGGTGAGCAACACTGTGTCGCCTGTCCATCGGCATTGATTGGCGCG
>CALMCL010000160.1 GCA_937862905.1 uncultured Burkholderiaceae bacterium
AATTTGTCGCTACGCTCCACGCGGAGCGTGTCGCTACGCTCCACGCTTACTTAAAGACAACGGGTTTAAATGATGTTGCACTGACCGCTGCCGAACAAGCCGCGCTGGATGGGTTGGATGCGGTAGCTTGGGGAACTTTCAATATTACAACCCTCTTCTCTGTAAAAAACACACGATGCATTTTGTCACGAGACATCGTTGAAAACTCTGGAAGCGTTCCGTATTTAACGGCAGGGCAATCAAATAATGCCGTTGGCACTTACATTAACTTTGACCGTAGCCAAATTGATGAAGGAAATTGTATTTTTATTGGCGGAAAAACGTTCGTGGTTACTTATCAAGAAAATGATTACTTTTCAAATGATAGTCATAACTTGGCACTGTATTGTAAGGAAAGTGATAAGCGAACTAAAAACAACCAATTATTCATGGCGACTTCAATTTATAAGGCACTTTCGCCTTTGTATAGTTGGGGGGATAGCATATCTAACAGAAAAATTCAAAAAGATAAAATACTACTCCCCATCAAGCCCGACCAAACCCCAAACTACGCCTATATGAGCCTCGTCATCTCCGCCATGCAAAAAGTGGTGATTAAAAACGTGGTGGATGCGCTGGATGTGCGGATTGAGAAAACGGGTGAGGTGTTGCAGTAAATTGTGTAAAAACACCGTCATTGTGGGCTTGATCCTCAATTTCCCTGTTAGGATATACCGCGTCAAGCGCGGTATGACGGATTATTTAACGGAACGCATCGGCATCGCCCGCGTCGTCATTCCCACGTGCCTTTAGCGGGCATCCAGCCAAACGCGAAGCGTTTTTTTACCTTTATCAGTCAGAGGTTTTAGGTGTGTTTTGCGCTCGGCTGGATGCCCAATCACCTACTGTCTTCATTTAAGCGGTGACAGCCAAATGTTTGATTTCGGGATAGAATATTCCATCGCATCAATCACAACTTGAATAAGGAAAAATCCCATGAAAGCTGTTGCTTATCAAACCTCGTTGCCCATCACCGATGAGCGGTCATTGATGGATGTGGAGTTGCCTGATCCTGTGCCCATGGGGCGAGATGTTTTGGTTGAAATCAAAGCCATTTCTGCCAATCCAGTTGATACCAAAGTGCGCCGCTCGAGCAGTGCGCCCGAAGGGCAATGGAAGGTTTTGGGATGGGATGCGGTTGGGGTGGTGCGTGCGGTCGGTGCGGATGTGAGTTTGTTTAAGGTGGGTGATGAGGTGTGGTATGCGGGTGACATCACGCGTGCTGGCGCAAACAGTGAGTTGCATGTGGTGGATGAGCGCATTGTGGGGCGAAAGCCGAGTGCTTTGAGTTTTGCCGAAGCGGCCGCTTTGCCTTTGACCAGCATCACGGCATGGGAAATTTTATTTGATCGTTTGTTGATTGCTAAAAATGGCGATGCGAAAAAAAACATCATCATCATGGGGGCGGCGGGTGGTGTGGGTTCAATCATGGTTCAGCTATTGCGTGAATTGACTCAATTCACCATCATTGGTACGGCGTCACGCCCAGACACCCAGGATTGGTTAAAGCAGCTTGGTGTGCATCACGTCATCAATCACCATGAGCCTTTGGCACCGCAGTTGGCTGCAGTTGGCATTGAGTCGGTGGATTATGCGGCCAGTTTGACGCACAGCCATTTGTATTTTGAGCAGTTGGCTCAGTTGCTCGCACCTCAAGGGCATTTTGCTTTGATTGATGATCCTGAATACATTGATGTGCGTTTGTTTAAACGTAAAAGCATCAGTTTAAGTTGGGAGTCAATGTTCACGCGATCGATGTTTAAAACCGATGACATGATTGCTCAGCATGAGCTGTTGAATGAGGTGGCGGACATGGTCGATGCTGGACGAATCACCAGCACAGTGGCGGAGCGGTTTGGCCTCATCAATGCTGAGAATTTAAGACGGGCGCATGCGCTACTCGAAAGTGGCAACAGCCGTGGGAAAATTGTGTTGGAGGGGTTTTGAATCCATTGAACCCGTTCAAGTCATTGGTTTCATTCAAGTCATTGACTTCATTGATTGAGTTGCTTTCACACCGCACATGATGGGTGATGTTTGATGAAAACGTTATTAATGGTTTATCACAGCCAGACGGGGCGAACGCAATCATTGGTGCAGGCTGCCTACAATGGGGCGTGTGCCAGCAGTGTGGCGTTGATGGGGGTATCAAGTGCTCGCTCTTCGGTCGATGATGGCACTCACATCCACGTTCAATTAAGTCATGCACGTGAAGTTGAGGCGTCTGCTGTGCGCCATGCCGATGCCTTGTTGTTGGCCACACCTGAAAATTTTGGCTACATGTCGGGTGAGCTGAAAGCCATGTTTGACCGCATCTATGATGCTGTGCGTGAAGAGACTGCTGGACGTTCTTATGGTTTGATTGTGAGTTGTGGCAACGACGGGCGGGGTGCACAAGCGGCGGTTGAGCGCATCATGATTGGGTGTGGTATGGTACTTGCGCAGGATGTTTTGATTGTGCGTGGTGAAGTGACAGAAGCCGATTTGGCATCGGCCTATGCTTTGGGGGAGTACATGGCGGCTGCCTTGGCGATGGGCTTGATTTAAAACAGCACGAATGAACGGGTCATTCCAATCCTTTGAACATTCTGTCATTGACCTTTCACATTGGGCGTGAGGGG
>CALMCL010000161.1 GCA_937862905.1 uncultured Burkholderiaceae bacterium
TGGGGCTGCTGATTTTTTCTTTTGTGGTTTTGAGTGTTTTGTATGCAGTCAATAAGCGATCGCGTGGGGTCTTTTGACATGAACACCATGCACATCGCCCTTCAGTTGAAACGGCACACATGCAATGTCGAGGTTGATCTAACGGTTCCGACTCAAGGCATCACGGCATTGTTCGGCCCTTCAGGTTCAGGAAAAACCACCATTTTGCGTTGTCTCGCGGGATTGGATCGGATCACACAGGCGCGCGTCCGTGTCGGTGAGTCCACATGGCAAGATGAACAGGTGTTCGTTCCAACACACCACCGCGCCTTGGGTTATGTGTTTCAAGAAAACAGCCTTTTTCCTCATTTATCCGTCAAACACAACCTTGAATACGGTTTAAAACGCTGCCCCAAAAAACGACAACAATACACTTTCGAACAAGTGGTGGACTGGCTGGGCTTGTCCGAACTGCTTAAAAGACAGCCCCACGAACTGTCAGGTGGGCAACGACAAAAAGTCGCGATTGGTCGCGCCATCTTGACCAGCCCTAAGCTGCTGCTCATGGATGAACCTTTATCCAATTTGGATCAAGGCAGTAAAAATGAAATACTGCCGTACTTAAAGCAGATCAACCTTGAGGCCAACATCCCTATGATTTATGTCAGCCATGCCTTGACCGAAGTGTTGTACTTGGCGGACACACTGGCACTGATTGATCAGGGGCGCATCACCGCAGTTGGCTCCCCCCATGATTTGGCCTCTCAACTTGATTTGGGGTTTATGGCATCGCTGAGCGCATTTTTAAACCGTGATTGAGATGGTCGTACCAATCGGCAATCAGCAGCACCATCGGTGTGCCACATCAAGAACCAAGGGTTTTAAAATCACTCAAAAGATTAAAATGACTTTTGCTTGATGACACAGGGCTTCATGTTCATGGCAATAGATGGATGCAGCCCCATGCTGGATCTACTCTCGTGCTGGGCGTCGCATCTAAGCTTTAAAATCAACTTCCAACATCAGCTCTGTTTCATCAATGCCATCAACAAATTCGTGCAAAGCACGCAGCGGCTCTGCCTGCAAATCAGTCAAGCCTTGTGGGCTCAACAACAACACATGATCCAGCCAATCACCTTCAACCACTTGTTCAAGATTCATAAAGCGACCATTGGGTGGGCTTTGACCATCCACCAGCACATGAAAACGCAGTTGCATTGTGGGCAAAACTGTTTCATGCACCAATGCTTGGCCTTGTGCAAGCAATTGCAATTCCTTTTGGCTGATGCGCCAGCGCATGGTGTTTTTTTCAAAACGAATTTTCATTAACGTTTAACCTCAGAAAAATTATTTTCAAGCACTTGTTTTTTATCTGATTCGGTTTGCGCTGACCAGTAATTGTGGTTTAACTCAAGTGACTGGCCAATGCGGCGCGCTTGCGCCATCCAAATGTCGGACAACTCATCCGGAAGCACCTCACGCATGGTGAGTTCAAACAGCGGCAACCAATTGTGATTCAACAGATCTGGCGTAAATCCAACAGCACGATGTTTCGGAGCCACGCTGTATTTATGGTCGATGTAACGCTCTCCCCCCAAAGTCATCCACCAAAAATGACTGATGATCGCTTTGTGATGCGCCCAATCGGTCACAATAGAAAAAGGCTGTGACAAGCCTTGATCAAGTTGAACGCGATCATAGAACAGGTCAACAACTTGGGCAATTTGTTCCTTGGTAAGGGTCAAATCTTGGTGTGAGGTCATAAAAAAACTCCTAAATATGTGTACTGTTTATTTGACTGTTTTATGGATGCATCATATCAATTGATTAATTGATTGATCAAATCGGCATCACCTGCATGAAACAACTGATTTGAGACCAGTGTACCCGCTTACTCACACCCCTGCACTTGCCTATCCAACACGACTCGATTGAATTTGACAATAAGGTTTTTTTGAATGGTTGCCTTCACGCGAACGACTCTGTCATGTTGAGCGGTCTCTTTATGCAACAAGCAATACAAACAGTATAAACAAACACAAAAGGTCATTCACTGGTGTGATGAGGATGAACCCAGTCGCCACTTTTACCACCCGCTTTATGCAATAAATGGACATTTTCAATGCACATCCCTTTATCAACAGCTTTAAGCATGTCATAAATGGTCAACAAGCCAACGGTCACACCCGTTAAGGCCTCCATTTCAACCCCCGTCCGCCCAAAAGTCTCGGCCGTGACTTGAATGGACACCGAAAAAAGTGACGCATCGACAATAAAGTCAACTGCGACGCGGGTTAAACCCAAAGGATGGCATAAGGGGATCAATTGCGATGTCTGTTTACAACCCGAAATGGCTGCAATGCGGGCAATCGCAAGCACATCACCTTTTTTATTGCGCTCCGGTTGCAATTGCTCAAAAGCTGCGGCTGACATATGAATCTGGCCCGATGCAACAGCAACACGGTGGGTTTCAGATTTTTGCCCCACATCCACCATATGTGCTTGGCCACTGTCATCAAAGTGGGTGAGTGGTGAAGCAGAAGCAGCGGTATTAACATTGGCATTCATTGTTAACAAACCTTATCAAAAGAAAAAATGCACCTTGTTGGACATTTTGATGGGTAAACTCAAGCAATTTATGAGCGATAATGCGCATATTATAAAGCCAATTGGTCAGCTCGGATCCATCGGCTTGTTTCACCTTTATCCATTCAATTAAAAAACGATGATACACATTCAATACTTTGGCGCGTTGCACGATCAGCTGGGCTGTGCTCATGAGGAATTGGCTTGGCTTGGCGGCACAAGCGATGAATTGCTGACCCACCTGCGCGAACGCGGTGAACCGTGGTGTTCGACATTGCAAACAGACCGCATCTTTAAAATTGCCGTGAACCGTGTGCTCATGCATGAAGCCGTTGACATTCACGACGGTGATCATGTTGGCTTTTTGCCTCCTGTGACAGGTGGTTGAGGCATGACGACATTTTGGCAAAAGGTCAGCATCCAAACCGATCCATTTGATTTGGGCAAAGAGGAAATTGCCCTGCGTCAACATGCGGGTGATGCAGGTGCATTGGTGGCTTTTCAAGGCATGGTGCGCGAATTTGACCACGGCAAGACCGAAGAGCGGGTGGTGGGTTTGTTTTTAGAACACTTCCCCGAAGTGACGGAAAGTGAAATCGAGCGCATCATCCACGAAGCCGCACAACGTTGGTCACTCACAGCCGTTCGAGTGATCCATCGGGTCGGTGTCTTGCATGCGAATGAGGTCATTGTGTTGGTCATGGTTTGCTCTCGTCACCGTCGAGATTCTTTTGCCGCGGCAGAGTTCATCATGGACTACCTGAAAACCCAAGCCCCCTTTTGGAAACGCGAAACTCTGGCAAATGGTGCTCAAAAATGGGTTGAAGCCAAACACAGCGATGCACAAGCTGTGCAACGTTGGCAACCATGAAAGTCGCGGGCCTCATTCTTGCTGGCGGCGAAGGACGGCGCATGGGTGGTGTCGACAAAGGCTTACAGCATTTTCAAGATCAGCCGTTGGTGCAGCATGTCATCGAACGACTCACCCCGCAAGTGGATGCATTGTGGATCAGTGCCAATCGCAACATGAGCACATACGCCGACTTTGGTCACCCTGTTTTCAGCGACGCAGAAAAATGGCACGCTCAAGGCCCTCTGGCTGGGATTGTCAGTTTTATGGCGATTTTACCAGCGCACTACGATGCCGTGCAGATCATGCCGTGCGATGTACCATTTTTTCCATTGGATTTGACCGCTCAATTAGTGGACAATTTAGGCGATGCAGGTATGGTTTACCCATGCACAGACGATGCCGCACATTACGCGTGCACGCTGGTTCGCCGTTCGTGCTTGCCTTCTGCCTTGCGTCAGCTGGAACACAAACAATTGAGCTTGCGCGCGTGGTTGCACAATAACCATGCCGTTGCTTTGACAGGTTTTAATTCATCTGATTTTGTGAACATAAATGCCCTGCCCTAATTGTCCTAACCTGCCCTAACCATCACTTTTAAAACACATACCTTATGCTCGATTACCGAACTGCCCTCAATCAATTGCTCTCCGCTGTCGCTGAACGCCGCACCATGATTCACAGCACACCTTTACGCAAAGCCAGTGCCCGCGTGCTCGCTGAAAACATGTATGCCCAATACGACTCACCTCAGTTTGACAACAGTGCAATGGATGGTTATGCGCTGTGCACCAATGAAGCCACAATGCAAACTGAATTCACCGTGATCGGGCGCATTGCTGCGGGTGATGACGCCACAAGCTTTGAATTAAACATGGGTCAAGCCGTACGAATTTTCACAGGCGCACCCATTCCCGTGGGTGCCAATACAGTGATTGCGCAAGAGCACACGGAAGTCAAAGGCGATCTTTTGCACTGCACCCGTACACCCCAATTCGGTCAGCACATCCGCCGACGCGGTGAGGACATTCGCGCCCATGATGCGCTGCTTCATGCAGGGCAAATGCTTTTCCCCGCAGCCATCGGCCTCGCCGCCAGTCAAGGGCATGCACATGTGCCCACCCACTCTCCCCTGCGTGTGACCGTGTTTTCCAGCGGCAATGAGCTGCGCGAACCTTCAACTGAAGGCTTGGTCGGTGGTGACATTTTTGATGCCAACCGTTATCAATTGCTCACATGGTTGCAACAATTGGGATGCACCGTCACCGATGGTGGCATTTTGCCCGATCACCGCGCCACCACCGAAACGTGCTTACAAGCCGCTGCGGCAACCAGCGATTTGATCCTCACCAGCGGCGGCGTGTCGGTCGGAGAAGAAGATCACCTAAAAACGGCATTAGAAAACTTGGGGGAATTGGTGCAATGGAAACTTTTGCTCAAACCGGGTAAACCTTTTGCATGGGGACGCTTGAGCAACACGACCGTGATGATGCTTCCAGGCAATCCAGTGTCCACATTCGTCACTTTCAAAATGTTGGTTGAACCTGCGGTGCGCGTGTTAATGGGCATGCCATTGGCACAAGCCCAGCCTCATGCGATGACGGCGCGCGCTGATTTCACTCAAGCCCAATCCGAATTTCGGCGCGAGTTCCTACGTGGCGTGATGCACACAGATGAGCATGGTGCTGTGCATGTGCAGAAACTGGCCAATCAAGGCTCGCACATGCTGTCGGCCTGTTTGGCTGCCAATGCACTGATTGAAATTCCACCGCAGGTGCAGGTCAATGTGGGCGACGTGTTAAACATTTATCCCATCCACAATTGATTGCACAGCCCACTGACGGGTGTTTTATCTGAAGATTCTGAGCGATGCCCCCTAATAAAACCAACGCCCCCCAAAACACACACCCAAACATCGAATTATTTAAAATCATGACCACCACTCAAAGCTTACCTTCAGTCAAAATCGGCATCATTTCTATTTCTGACCGCGCCAGTATGGGCGTATACATCGATGAAGGCTTACCTGCATTGCGCGACTGGCTGACCCGTGCATTAAAAAACACGGTTGAATTTGTAGAACGCCTCATTCCCGATGAGCAACCACTGATTGAAAACACACTGATTGAATTGTGTGACATTCAACATTGCACACTCGTCCTCACCACTGGCGGTACAGGCCCATCACCACGCGATGTGACCCCAGAAGCCACATTGGCTGTGGCGCACCGTGTGATGCCAGGTTTCGGCGAGCAAATGCGACAAATCAGCCTGCACTACGTCCCCACAGCCATTTTATCGCGTCAAGTAGGAGTGATCCGTGGCACATCATTGATTTTGAATTTACCAGGTCGACCCAAAGCCATTGCAGAGACTTTAGAAGGGGTGAAAAATACAGAGGGTGACACGTTGGTACACGGCATTTTCTCATCCGTACCGTATTGTATTGAACTGATGGGTGGGGTTTATTTAGACACGCATGAAGATGTGGTGAAGGCCTTTCGACCAAAGAACAAACAGTCGATGCCTTGAAGGGACATGAGAAAAAGAGACATGAGAAAACGTTAAATGAAGTTAAATAAAATTCGGAAAAAGCAAATGAATGCCTTTTTCCGAATTGACTACACATTAAGCCGCTGCACAACACCATGCAGGCGCAACATCACATGAATAATAGGTTGGGCTGGCACTGCTGTAGCACGACACCACAGGAGTGCACGACATGGATGAGACCAATGCATCGATGTTTTGAATCACTTGATGCCCCGCTTGGATACCCACTTGATTTTCGGTCGACTCAAACCAACCTTCAAAGGTCACGCTGTTGTCCGTACAAGCCACACTGACCACGAGATCACCATTGGAATTTGAAAACCGCAAATTGCTCGCACTGGTATCAAAAAAGGCCATGTCATTGTCACCCGCAGCATCATACACCGCATCTTGACCAAAAGAACCTGAGAAATAATACGAATCATTGCCCGTACCACCTTGCAAGCTGTCATTGCCATAACCACCTACCAGTGTGTCATTCTCAACACCACCAAACAATTGATCATTGCCTGCACCACCAAACAAAGTGTCATTCGATGCACCGCCCGTGATGTAATCATTGCCATTCCCACCCGATAAGAAGTCATATCCGATGTCGCAGTCCAGCTTGTCGTCACCATCACAACCATATAAGTGGTCATCGCCTAAGCTGCCGCGCAAGGTGTCTTGGCCTTCACCGCCCACCAAAGTATCATTCCCTGCATCACCAAAAAGATTATCGTCACCACAACCGCCCGATACAAAATCCTCACCCAAGCCTGCCAATAAAGTGTCGTTTCCCGAACCACCATACAGGGTGTCATTACCGACGCCGCCAGTCACATAGTCATCACCATCACCACCGCTTAAAAAATCGCAACCCGAATTGCCATCCATCGAATCATTGCCATAACCGCCATACAAGGCATCATTGCCTTCGCCACCTTCCAGCACATCATGACCCCAACCACCGTACAGGACATCGTTACCTGCATTTCCACGCAAGATATCGTCTCCTGAATAACCCACAATCACATCTGCACCGTCCCCACCCAGCAAACTGTCATTACACGACGTGCCGTAAATGTAGTTTGAGCATGAATAGCCTGAATAATTTCTTCCATACACCTCATAAGACCAAATATTACTTAAAGACATGATTACTCTCCCAAAAATTATTGACAATGAACAACCCAGAAACTTCACAGAAAACATGAAGATTCATTGCCATAATATATAAAAAATATAAAAGAGTAAATACGTTTAAATACATACAAATTGATAAAAATCGAATATTTGTCAAAATTTATGCCCTACCTCTGTCCACCTCTGCTGCACATATTGTACTTTGTGCTTTGAATACGGGATACAGATACCAAATAGTCAATGCGCTGATCGTGATTGTTTTTAGATTCATCTGGATTTTGTGTGATTTTCAGTTTAAACACCCTAATCCACTCCAATGGTATATATACCACTTGCATATGCGCAGTAAAGACTTCCCAAAAGATGACATTGCCATTTTCATAACAAATACGCCTGCACAATGGCTTCACCCCGCTTAACCTGTTCAATGGTTTCTTGGCTGATTTTACGATTGTCTTTTTGAATCAACTCAATCAATTGACTGATGCGCTTGGCTTCTGAATCATCGTCATATTTGGCACTCCACAAAATCATTTCAAAAATCAAAGGAATGAGGTCTAAGCCCTTTTCAGTGAGCGTATAAAAGCCTTTTCGAGCATCATTTTCATCTTCATCCAACTGAAGTATGCCAACGGCTGTCAAATGCCCTAGGCGCGATGCGAGGATATTGGTGGCAAAACCTTCTTCCGATTTCAAAAACTCCCCATATGTTCGCTTACCTCTAAAAATAATATCACGCAGGATGAGCAATGCCCAACGATCCCCGAAGGCTTCGAGGGCGTAATTAACAGGACAATGTGAACGCAGTTTGGTTTTATCTTTTTTCATTTAATCTCTATTTACTAATAAATCAGTTGCATTTTACAAGTATTTTTTATAGACTGTTTATATTACTTGCTATTTGCAAGTAATATACTTTAATTCTATCTTATTGGGAGATTGACATGGTAAACATTATTCACCGCATTGGCATTAAACAACCGATTGAAAAAGTCTATCAAGCATTAACCTCATTAGATGGCTTGGCACATTGGTGGACAAGAGACGTACAAGGCAGCACAAGCGAAGGCGAAAAAATTGATTTTTCTTTTTATAAAAAAACGGGCGATTTGATGGGGAGCATGACGATGCAAGTGCAAGAAAGCGTTGAAAATGCATTTGTTCGCTGGCATTGTGTGGGTGGACCTGATGACTGGATAAGCACAGATGTCACATTTGAATTATCAGAACAGGATGATCAAACCATTTTAATATTCGGTCATCGAAACTGGCGCGAATCAAATGAACACATGGCGCATTGCAGCATGAAATGGGCTGTGTTTATGCTGAGCTTGCGTGCTTATGTGGAAACAGGAACAGGCAAACCCTCACCTGACGACGTTAAAATTGACACTTGGAATTGAAAAAAGCATGGGCAAATTGAGATCAAATTTGCCCAATCCCCGTTTAGTCCAATCATTTCGAAGAAGCACTTAATGGCACGCATGGTTATTATTTATAAAACCCCAAAGAGTCCAGCCGAGTTTGATCAGCACTATTTCAATACTCACATTCCAATGGCCAAAAAATTACCAGGTCTTAAGAAGTATGAAGTCAGCAAGGGAGCGATTATTGCTTTAGCAGGCGTCACAGATCCATACCTTATTGGGACATTGCACTTTGACTCCCTAGAGGCATTAAAGAGGCTTTTGCATCGGAATGCGGACGCGCTTGTGCTGCGGATCGTCGAGTTTTGGCTCCAAACGATGACGATGTACAAATGTTTCTATTTGACGATCAGGATGTCTAGATGACGTAGGGGCGATTGATGGCTTTTGCGTCATCACCCAAGCCCTCTTTTTTCATGCATGCGATGACGCTGCTTTGTTCATCGCCCCCCATAACCTTATTATTTATGACAATGACGAGGTATTAAAAACGAGTGCGACTGATCTGATCGATGATGGGTATCCAACATGCCCCTGTGCGCATAGTTGGAATGAACCATCGCTTCAACAGCTTTATGATCGACTACCCGCCTGTCATTGACATAAAACGAATAATTTTTTCAGGCTGTTCATGAAAATCATGCTTTTCTGGCTTTAGTTCAATGGCTTCTCGAATGGCAGCTTCTAACTCAGAATCGGAGCAACCTGCACGCAACATGGGACGCAATTCAAACCGCTCATCTTGACCCAAGCACATGTACAAAGTGCCATCGACCGACAAACGCACGCGATTACACGTTTCACAAAAATGCTGCGACAGGGGCGTGATCACCCCCATTGTGAATGCACCGTCCGCACTGCGCCAATAACGAGCAGGGCCGCCGCCCAAACCATCGTCATGCACCGCGTGCAAATCAAATTGATTTTTTAATCGAGCCAAAATGGGCTGTGCATCGACAAAACCCATGCTTTGACCTGTCGCACCCATTGGCATCATTTCAATCAAGCGTAAAATAAAACCATGTTGCATACAAAAAGTCACCATGTCGCTCACATCGGATTCATTCACATCTTGCATCAGCACCATGTTGATTTTGATGCGCTCAAAGCCTGCGCCTTTGGCCATGCGCAAGCCATGCAATACTTTCTCCAAACTATTACTGCCTGTGATGCGTTGCACACACTCACCACGCAGTGAATCTAAGCTGATGTTCAAGCGCTTCACACCGGCACGCCGCAACGCGTAGGCTTGTGTGGCCAACAGCGTGCCATTGGTTGACAACGATAAATCATCCACGCCATCAATGCCATTGAGTTGACCCACCAAATCAACCAGACCTTTGCGCAACAAAGGTTCTCCCCCCGTCAAACGAAACCGCCGAGTGCCCAGACGAGCAAAAGCCCCCACCACACGGGCGATCTCTGCAAACGACAGCCAATGTTCAGGCACTTCAAAACCACGAAACCCTTTTGGAATGCAATACGAACAACGCAAATCACAGCGATCCGTCACGGAAACACGCAGATAATCAATGCTTCTGTTGAAGCGATCGGTGAAAGCGGATGTGGGGGTGATAGGACTGTGGCTCATGCAAGCATTGTACGACAAAAACACCACATGGACTTTCCCCCAAAAGGGCCAATCCGCACCAACTTGGTTCAAAAAAACTTAATGGCGTGTTGTGGATTTCCCTTATTTTCCACAGCATGGTCATGGGTTTGATTTTGAACACATGCCATATGAAAAGAACAGAACCTAATTTTTCCGTGATGCTTTAGATTTCACCCATATTGAATCAACTGATTGAATCAACTGATTTAATAAGAGAAGTTGATATCCTGCCTACTTGTGGCCATTCTATGGCATTCACTTGGCTGAGCT
>CALMCL010000162.1 GCA_937862905.1 uncultured Burkholderiaceae bacterium
CACCGTGTGACCAGGTGTGTGTCCATACGCGGCGATGGATTGAACACCTTTAAATAAGGCCGTACCGGCTTTAAATGTTTGCAAACGGTGGCTGGCTTGATACGGCGCAACGGCTTTTTGCTCCATCAAAAACAGGCCTTGCACTTCTTTCGGGGCTTTGGCGGTTTGCTCGGCGCTCAACCAATACGCGGCCTCTTTTTCTTCCACATACACCGTTGCCTTGCTGTACAGCGCGTTGCCTTGTGCATCGCTGATGCCACAACCGTGGTCGGGGTGAAAATGCGTGATGAGAATCGCATCGACATCGCTCGGTGCATAGCCCGCTTGGCGCAGATTGTCTTTCAATTCGCCCATCGCAGGAAAACATTGCGAACCGCCCGCATCGACCATGATCAGCTGCTCGCCCGTGTCAATCAGATAGGCGTTGACCGAATCCTCAATGCCTTTTGGCGTGTAATCGTGTGCTTTTCCAATTGTTTTCAACCTCGGTTGGACTGATGCCTTTAAAGAAAGAAGCCGGTAAAGTCGCCACGCCGTCATACAGTGCGGTGATTTTCATGTGGCCGAGATTGAACCGAAAAAATCCAGGGGCTTGCGTTTGTGTGTCAATAACGGGGTCGCTTTTTGCCGAGGCATGGGCAGCAAAAGTGAATGCGAGTGCGCTCATAATCAGTGCGATGGGTGTGTGCTTCATTTTGTTTTCCTCATGAATGATGACGATGTGTCATGGGAGATTGTAGGCGCATCAAGTGTGAAAATATACACTATAATGTTATAAATCCACTAAAGAGGAAATGCGAAAAATGTCTAACTTTGATTATATCGGCCACTTCATCCGCGCCTATCGGCGCTCCAACGGCATGAGTTTAGAGGCCTTGGCTGCACAATCGGGCGTGAGTAAGTCCATGATTGCCCATGTTGAAAGCGGTCAAAAAGTCCCGACCATTGCGGTTTTGGCCAAGTTGGCACTCGCCATGTCGATGGAATTGGCCGATCTGGTCAGCCCACCGAATGCATCGCACAAGGTGCAAATTTTTGAACCGACGGCCGCCAATAAATTCAGCAAAAATAACTCACCCGTCACCTTTCATCGCGTCATGCCCAATATTGCAGGTTTTTCAACCGAGTTTTATCGGTTTTATTTCGAATCTTTTGGCAAAACCGATTTTCTCAGTAACCGCGCAGGCGTATTCAAACATTTGTGGCTCGAAAAGGGGCAAATGAAAGTGCATTTGGGCTACGAAGATGTGCATTTGAAAGCAGGGCAAATGGTGCGTTTTGCCGCCAGCAACCCGCATCGTTTTGAATGCAGCAGCGGTGAATTGGCGAGCGGTGTGTTTTTTGTTGAAAAAGAAAACTGATGCTGGTTTTTACAGGCGGATTGAGTTGTGCTGAATGCGAAACTGCCTCGGCGTCGATTGCGTGTGTTTTTTGAACAGTTTAACAAAATTACTGACTTCATCAAAAGACAGCGCATCGCCAATCGACTGAATCGGCAGCGTGGTGTGCACCAATAAACGCTTGGCTTCTAACACAATGCGGTCGGTAATCAGCGATTTTGCCGAGGCATTGACCATTTGTAAACACAGGCGATTGAGGGTTTTGTGCGATAAACCCAGTTGGTCAGCATAAAAACCGACTTGATGCTCTGTCTCAAAATGACTTTCGAGTAACAGCCGAAAACGCTTGAAACGAGCGGCTCTGATTTCATCTGCATCCAGATTAAAAGTAAACAATTCATCCGCTAAACGCAGGCGCACCAGCAAGGCGCTCAACTGATGGCGCAGCAAGGTATTGGCTTCGATTTTGTGGCCATTCAAACGCGTGTCGTCGCTCATCGTGCGCAGATGGTTGATGCAGGTATTGAACAGCGATGCGTTCAATGAAAATGACGTGGGCAATTGATACAGGATTTCTTCTTCTTTACTGTGGCTCAGTAGTAGGTTGGGGCTGAACAACAGCACCCAGCCATCCCAATCCAGCTGATTTGAAAATTGGTGGATTTGATTGGGTTTAATCACAATGCAATCGTTGGCTTGACAGCGGTAAGTGACGCTGTCCACGGCATGGGTCAACTCACCTTTTTCGACCACAAATATCACGTAAAACAAAGCCCGCTGGGTATGCGCAATCGTATCGTCTAATCGATGCTTGAACACGGCCATTGGCAAGACTTCGATGTCCAATAGATACGATTCTGGCGGGTCAAAGGAAATGGGAATGACGGTGTTGCTCATGGCTAAATGTCCTTTTTTCACCATTTTTACACAGTTTTTGATCTGTGCAACATTTTTCTTCACAGGCACAATACACGCACGTCAAGACAGAAGTCATCGTCAATATTTAAAAGGACACATCATGCAAAAAATTCAAGTGATCGGTCAAAAGTTCAAAGTCAATTTTGGCGGCGAATTTGTCTTTCAACTCGATTTTCACAGCGACACGCAAATGACTTATGCGCCAATTTTGGGCGCTGGTTTTGGCGAGCCTGCAACCGTCAAAATCACGATGGTCGAGATTCGCCCCAACGTCTATATGGTGTATTGGAAAGAAAAATCCAACACCACGGTCGTGCATGTCGAGGACTTTGAAAACGGTGTGGTGCACACCAATATCACGGTCGATCAAGACACCTTTTTAAATCTTAGCGGCACTTTAACTGCAATTGAATGAACATGAAAAAATTACACCCAATCGTCATCGCTTTAATATTAGCGGCAACGGCCATGAATGTCAGTGCCAAAGCCCCAAAAAATCATCAACCACACAAGGAAATTAAAATGGAACAATCACAGAAACAAGTCGCCATCAACGCCGTCAACGCGTTTTTTAAAGACTACAGCGTCGAAGGCATCAACACGTATTTTGCCAAAGACTACATTCAACATAACCCGCACGTCCCGACAGGCATCGAACCTGTGATTGGCTTCGCGCCCTTGCTCAAACAAGCGGGCACGACCACGCAAAACCACCGCCTCTTTGTCGATGGCGACCTCGTGGTCATGCACAATACCTACGACAACGCCGAAGCATTTGGCGCGAAAAAAGTCGTGACGTTTGATATTTTCCGCGTGGCCAACGGCAAAGTCGCCGAGCATTGGGATGCGATTAACCCATTGGCCGACACAACCGCCAGCGGTCGCACCCAAGTCGACGGCCCGACGCAAGTGACCGATTTGGACAAAACCCAAGCCAACAAAACCTTGGTGAAAAACTTTGTTGATGATGTGTTGTTTGGCAAAGCCCCACAAAAAATCACCGACTACATCAGCACAACGGAGTATCACCAGCACAATGTCGGCATCAAAGATGGCTTGGATGGTTTGAACGAAGCCATCGGTCAACTGATTGCAGCAAACAACATGTTCAAATACAGCAAAGTCCACAAAGTATTGGGCGAAGGTAACTTTGTATTGACCGTCAGCGAAGGCGAATGGAGCGGAAAACCACAAGCGTTCTACGACTTGTTCCGCGTGCAAGACGGTAAAATCGTTGAGCATTGGGACGTGGTGCAAGAAATCCCAGCGCAAATGGCGCATGGTAATGGGATGTTTTAA
>CALMCL010000163.1 GCA_937862905.1 uncultured Burkholderiaceae bacterium
CAGGGCGGACGGGTGATCAATCACGTTGAACCGAATGAGGTCAGTCCTGTTTTAATTGACATCACCATGCTGCAGCAGATTCTGATCAATTTGTTGCGCAATGCCCTTGAAGCCATGGTTGAGTACGGAAGCTCACCAAGGGAAGTACATATTTATGCTGAGAATTACTCCTCTCACCATGTTTTGGTTCAAGTGATTGACAATGGCCCAGGGATTTCAGTTGATAAGGTAGAGACAATATTTAATCCTTTTTACACAACAAAAACGCATGGCGTTGGTATAGGTCTTAATATTTGTCGTACAATGATGGAGTCGAACGGAGGTCGACTGTGGGCAAGGGCAGATTTAAAAGGAGGGGTGTTTTATTTAACCCTTCCAATTGCAGCGGAAGGCATCCCTTTGGCTGACTAAGTCTTGCACTTAAAACATTGAAATCACTGCACTTAGAAAAAAAGCGAGAAAAACATGCAAGTTTATATCATCGATGATGAAGAGGTTTTACGAGACTCCCTGTCTTGGTTATTGGAATCCCGTGACTTAAGTTGTAAAACTTTTGCTTCGGGTGAGTTGTTTTTGGCAGCTTTGCCTGTGTTGCCGCGCAATACACCGAGCTGTATCATTTTGGACATTCGTATGGAGCCGCTCATGTCAGGCATCGAGCTGTTTCATCAATTGGCCGATGTTCGCCAAGATTGGCCGATTATCTTCTTGTCAGGACATGGCGACATCAGTTTGGCCGTGAATGCGGTCAAGCAGGGGGCTTTTGACTTCCTTGAAAAGCCTTTTGCCGACAATCAATTGGTGGATCGTGTCTTTGAAGCCTTGGCTTTGAGTCGACAGCGTGTGGTCATTTCAGTGCAATCCAATGCCATTCGCCAACGTCTGGAAACCATCAGTCCCCGCGAGCAAGCCGTGATGGAATGTATTTTGAACGGCCGCTCAAGTCGAGAGGCTGCGGAAGAACTTGACATGGCGGTGCGCACGGTTGAAGTGCATCGTGCCAGCTTGTTTAAAAAAATGGGCGTTAAAGGTGCTGTTGAGTTGATTAACTTATTGCAGGTGTTGGAAGTTTAATTGGATTTAAACGAACCTTTTGCAATGACATTCATAAAGTGATCAATAAAGTGATCAGATGTTTTGTTTGATGGTCGCAAAGCAGCCAAGGTAACTTTTACTTCGTTACTGTGCGATGAACTGTCATTATTTGGTCTTGATGTTTTTAAAAGCATCTGCCAAAAAAAGCCCCAGAACGGTGACGTTTCTGGGGCTTTTATTTACATGGGCGCTGGATTTAAGTGTGCGTCCACATGGGCATGTTCATGTGCGTGTTCATGTGCATGGTGATGCTCATCGCCCTGCATCGTGAACCAAACGATGGCCACACCAATGAACAACATGGCAATGTGCATTAAGCCTTCACGCACGCCTTTAAAAATATTCATTTGCGGAATCAAGTCAGCCACTGAGATGTATAAGAAAGAGCTGGCAGAAACAACCAATACGTAAGGAATCCAAGCTTCCAAGTCGGTTAAAATGAAATACCCCAACACCCCACCCAATACGGCCATGGAGCCCGATGATAGGGTGTAAACCAATGCACGTTGGCGGTTAAATCCTGTGTTAATGAGCACAATAAAATCGCCCAGTTTGTGCATCACCTCATGCAAAGCCACGGCCAACGCAGTCGCCCAACCCAGTTTGACATCGGTTAAAAATGCCGCTGCAACCAATAAACCATCGGTTAAATTATGGATCCCGCTGCCCACTAAAATCATCCAACCCCCATGACCAGCAGAATCCTCATCGAAGCCGTGGTGGTGGTCATGCCCATCGTGTTCATTGTGGTGGTTGTGGCGAAATAACGCCAGGCGTTCAAGCAGAAAAAAGCCGAGGATGCCCATCAACAAAAACTTGAATATATCGGCTGCATCTAAGCCTTGCGCCATCAGTCCTTCTTGTGCTTCTGGAAGCAGGTGCAAGAGTGCCATGGACAGCAAAGTCCCAGCAGCCAAGCTGATTAAATGTTGCAATACTTTTCGTTGAAGCCATACCCCTGCGGCAGCGGCCAGTGACATGCTTAACACTGTTGCGACCAAATTTGCAGCAATGATTTGCAGCAATAAAAATAAAGACATGCTTCTTTTCCTTTCAGCGAAAAGATGTTTAACTTTTCTCAATTGTTTTTAGACGAAAAATTTTAGTGTAAGTTTAGTCAATTACCATGATGGGCATGAAACAAATCGCTTTTCAAAACAAAAAACAAATGGCTTTTCAATTGATTCATCTATTTATCATCATAACAGGCCTGTCAAGCCCCTTTTATTTTGAATTAATTGTCACATAAGTGAGTTGATAAGAGGATTAATAAAAGGGTTGATAAAAAAGAACGACTGTGCTATTTTATCGGCTGAATGGATTAATATGAAATGAGAGAATCCAATCATGCCCAAAATACAAGCGATGACGTATAATTGTGGCATCATGAATGGGGCGCATGGATTCAATTGGTGCGGCTTATTTTGTTTGAAAAACGGATTTGAACTCTCAACTTATCATTGGAGACACACAGTATGAAAATTTTGGTAGCCGTAAAACGAGTGGTCGATTACAACGTTAAAGTGCGTGTGAACGCCGATCAAACGGATGTGGACATTGCCAGTGCAAAGATGTCGATGAATCCCTTCGATGAAATTGCAGTTGAAGAGGCTGTTCGTCTTAAAGAAGCGGGCATTGCTACTGAAATTGTTGTTGTCTCTGCGGGCGTTGCCCAATGCCAAGAAACACTGCGCAGTGCAATGGCACTCGGCGCAGACCGTGCGATTTTGATTGAAACAACAGAGCTGTTGCAACCTTTGGCTGTTGCCAAGCTGCTGGCAGCCGTGGTTAAAAATGAGCAACCTGGTTTGGTCATTTTAGGTAAACAAGCGATTGACGATGATGCCAATCAAACAGGCCAAATGGTATCGGCTTTAACGGATTTACCTCAAGCGACATTTGCTTCAAAAGTGGTGATTGCGGATGGTAAAGCCACCGTGACGCGTGAAGTGGATGGCGGTCTAGAAACGCTCAACATGGATTTGCCTGCAATTTTGACGACTGATTTGCGTTTGAATGAGCCACGTTACGCCACCTTACCAAACATCATGAAAGCAAAGAAAAAACCGTTGGATGTCACGACCCCAGAAGCTTTGGGCGTCAATGTGAGCCCTCATTTGAAAACATTGAAAGTCACCGAGCCTCCCGTGCGCAGCGCAGGCATCATAGTGCCAGATGTGGCGACATTGATAGAGAAATTGCGCAACGAAGCCAAAGTGATTTAAATTTAAAAAATAGGATGCCTTGGTGCCGCACTTGCTTACAATGAGGCAAATGGGTTTCAAGGACAGTAGACAATTGACCAAACCACGGCCTGTTAAAGGCATTTTTGGAGCACAAATTCATGAGTATTTTAATCATTGCCGAACACGACAACGGCAGTTTACGCAAATCAACTTTAAACACTGTCACTGCGGCGCAACACATTGGTGGTGACATTCACATGGCTGTGATTGGCTCAGACGTTGCTGGCGTGGCTCAACAAGCAGCGGCTGTTGCTGGCGTGAGCAAAGTCTTGACGTTTGACGATGCCGCTTTGGCTCAAGCCACCAGCGAAGCCATTGCTGCGCAGGTTCTTGGTGTGGCGACAGCATACAGCCACATCTTGGCACCCGCCACTTCGATGGGTAAAAGTACATTGCCGCGTGTCGCGGCAAAATTAGACGTTGCACAAGTGTCTGATATTGTTAAAGTGGAGTCGGCAGACACATTTGTTCGCCCGATTTATGCAGGCAGTTTGTTGGCGACCGTTCAATCACTGGATGCTGTTAAAGTCATCACCGTGCGCACCACAGGTTTTGATGCGGCCGCAGCGACAGGTGGTTCTGCAACAATCGAACCGCAAACCGTTCAAGCCGTTGCTCACAGTGCACGTTTTGTTTCAAGTGAAATGGCGAAGTCAGATCGCCCAGAGTTGACCGCGGCTTCAATTGTCGTTTCCGGTGGACGTGGTTTGGGTTCAGCTGAAAATTTTCACATCCTCGAAACATTGGCCGATAAGCTCGGTGCGGCTTTGGGCGCATCACGTGCAGCCGTGGATGCTGGCTATGTGGCCAATGATTTGCAAGTGGGCCAAACGGGTAAAATCGTTGCACCGCAGTTGTACATTGCCGTGGGCATTTCAGGTGCGATTCAGCATCAAGCAGGTATGAAAGATTCAAAAGTCATTGTGGCCATCAACAAAAATCCAGATGAACCCATTTTCCAAATTGCGGATTATGGCATCGTCGGTGATTTGTTTGAGGTGGTGCCTCAATTGACCGCCGCACTTTAAATACAAGCCCAGTCTGATTGAGCAGGCTGGGTTTTTTATACGCATAAAAAAGCACAATCGTTCTGTTTGATGGGGTGCTTGCTTCGTGCTTATTTCGTACTGCATGCGGCACGATGCACAATTTTTTGCAAAATGATTTTAATTCGGAGAAAAAAATGCCCTACATTGTTCCTCAAAAAGACATGCTGTTCACTTTGGAGCATGTGGCCAACTTGAGTCAAGTGTTTGCAGACCTTAACCTTGATTTGGATGCAGAAACCGTTGCGGGTGTCCTGGACGAAGCGGCGAAGCTGAATCAAGACATCATCGCACCAACCAACCGTGCGGGTGATTTGCAACCCTCTTACTTGAAAGAAGGCAAGGTCACCACCAGTCCAGGGTTTAAAGAGGCTTTTCAGGCCTATACACAAGGCGGTTGGCAGGGCTTGTCGCATCCAGAGGATGTGGGGGGACAGGGTTTGCCTAAACTGTTGGCCACCGCGTGCTCAGAGATGCTTAACTCGTCCAATTTGTCTTTCGCATTGTGTGCTTTATTGACCGATGGTGCGATTGAAGCTTTGTTGACGGCGGGCTCGGATGAGATGAAACAGCAATACATCCCACGCATGATTTCGGGCGAATGGACGGGCAGCATGAATTTGACTGAGCCACAAGCAGGCTCAGACCTTGCGCTCGTGCGCAGCCGCGCTGAGCCGCAAGCCGATGGCAGCTACAAAGTGTTTGGTACAAAAATTTTCATCACTTATGGCGATCATGATTTGGCAGAAAACATCGTGCATTTGGTGCTGGCGCGCACGCCAACGGCACCTGAAGGCATTAAAGGCATTTCATTGTTTGTGGTACCCAAGATATTGGTCAATACCGATGGTTCATTGGGTGCGCCAAACGATGTGCAATGCCTGTCGTTGGAACATAAATTGGGCATCAAAGCCAGCCCAACAGCAGTCTTGCAGTTTGGTGATCACGGTGGTGCAACGGGTTATTTGGTGGGTGAGGAAAACCGTGGGCTGGAATACATGTTCATCATGATGAATGCAGCGCGTTTTTCAGTGGGCATTCAAGGCTTGGCGGTGATGGAGACCGCGTATCAAATGGCGCGTGATTATGCCGCAGAACGCATACAAAGCCGCCCTGTGGATGGCAGCGCGCGCGAAGCTGTTGCCATCATTCACCATCCCGATGTGAAGCGCATGTTGTTGACGATGAAAGCCACGATTGAAGGCTGTCGCGCCATGTCGTATTACACAGCGGGTTTGTCCGACATCGCGCACCACCATACCGATGCAGCCACCCGTGAGGCGGCACTTGCACAGTACGAATTTATGGTGCCATTGGTGAAAGGTTTCAATACTGAGCAATCGGTTGACATCACCAGCATCGGTGTTCAGGTGCATGGTGGCATGGGTTTCATTGAAGAAACGGGTGCGGCACAATTTCACCGTGACTCTCGCATTTTGCCGATTTATGAGGGCACAACGGCGATTCAAGCGAATGATCTGATCGGGCGAAAAACCTTGCGTGATGGGGGGGCGGTGGCATTGGCTTTTGCTGATCAAATTGATGCAACCGCAGCACAGTTGGCGGCGCATGATGCGCTGAAGCCAATGGCACAGCCGTTGTCAGAGGCCAATCAGGCCTATCGCAACGTGGTGGCGCATGTGTTGCAGCACACCAAAACCAATCCAAACAATGTGTTTGCAGGTTCTGTGCTGTATTTGAAACTGGCGGGCATGTTGATGGCGGGTTGGCACAGCGCCCGCGCCGCGTTGGCGGCACAATCGCTGTTGTCGGGCAGCGCGGATATGGCCTTTTTGCAAGGGAAAATAGGCACTGCACAATTTTACATGCAGCACGTGTTGCCGCAGACGGGTGCTTTGGTGCAAGCGATCCTTGAGGGTGGCGAAGCCGTGGCTGGATTTGATGTGGCTTTGTTTTAATGTGCTTTATTAAAGTGCTTTAATTGATTGTGGTGCTCGCTTGTTTTCAATAAAAAAAACGCCAAAGCGTGAGCTTGGCGTTTTTTATTGAAAATGACGGGTCTATCCGTTGTTTCTCAAACGAGCGATGGCCGCGCGCACTTGGTTGGGTGCGGTGCCGCCAATGTGATTGCGAGCCGCCACGCTGCCTTCTAAGGTCAAGCAATGGCTGACATCGGCAGCAATCAAAGCTTGCTGTTCTGGGGTCAAATCCGTTGCTGCACGCAACTCTTCCAGATTCAAATCAGCCAAGT
>CALMCL010000164.1 GCA_937862905.1 uncultured Burkholderiaceae bacterium
AATCGAACCGCCGACACAAGGATTTTCAATCCTCTGCTCTACCGACTGAGCTACCTGGCCGTCTTACTTTGCGCTGCAAATCAAGAAGTGCAAGTATACCCAGGTATCAGTCGCCCGTCAACCATTTCAAGAGTTTTTCTTCAGTTTTTTTGATGACAGGGCTCCAATCGCCGTCGATGTCTTGGCGTATCAGTTCTAAACTGCCGTACCAATCGGAGTCTTGGCGTGTCCAGCCCCAGCGCCAGTCGCAATTTCTGCGCAATAGCATGAGTGCGGGCAGGCCTGCGGCGCCGCAAAGGTGGGCGTAGGAGGTGTCGATTGTGATGATGTGGTCGCAGTGGCTGGCGAGCGCGAGGGTGTCTGCGAATTGATCTGTGTATGGACTCATGTCGATGATCGGGAGCAGGTCGTTGGCGTGTGCTTCAAGGGCTTGGTGGCCGTACTGACGATTTTGTAGGCTGACAAAAACAGCGTTGTGGTTTTTTGTGATGCGACCTAAGCCTTGTAGCTGTTCAAGGTCGAGGCTTTTGGCGCGCCCGTGGGGGTTGTCGAGGTTGCCGCACCAGGCGAGTGCGATGCGTTTTTTACCCTTTAGGGAAATGTCTTGTTCTTGGGCGCGTGCTTGCAGGGTGCTTTCCATGCGGGCTTGGTGGTGGGGGTCTATGGTGAGGTAGGGGGTGCGCGGGAAAAGGGCGGTGTTTCGCCGAAGACGTTGAGCCAAGCTGCCCATGGGGATGTGGTAGTCGATTTGAATGCCGTCGTTGAGGAGTTGATGCCACCAGTCGGGCATGGTGCCTTGTCGCCATTGTTCTATGTTGTCAAGGCCGCGTGGGTGTTCGACAACGGTGATGCTGGGGAAGCTGGTGCGCATCAGGTGGGCAATGGCGGCATAGCAGGCGAGGATCACGTGTGCGCCTTGAGCGAGCAGGTCGGGCAGCATGGAGGCGTACATGATTTCATCGCCAATGCCTTGTTCGCCATGAACAACGATGGTTTTATCTTTAAGCGGTTCACCGGCCCATGTGGGGGCTGGTAAGGGGCAGAGGTGGAGCTGAGCCCAGCCGATGCTTGTCAGCCGTGCTTCATGGTTGTCCCAGCCATCTGCGTAGTGGCCTTGGGTGAGTTGTTGCATGGCGTGTTCCCAACGGGCGCTGGCTTCTTCTGTTGAGTTTTGGATTGTTTGCTGTATGGCTTGTTTGAAATAGAAATCGCTGTGGTCGAGTGCACGTTGGGCGAAGTGGATTTTTGCCAGGACCAAATTGAGGTTGGGCCAAGTGGGGTGGCTTTGGCTCAAAGGGGTTAAGATGTGAATCGCTTTGTCCAGCTGGTTGTTGCGGTATAGCATCAAGCCATATGCCCAACGCGCTTCTGGGGAAGCGGGCTGGGCAAGGAGCCACATGTGTGCGTGTTGAGCTGCGGGGATGTTGTCGAGCCGCTCACCAAAAGACAGGGCGAGTTCGCGATGAATCGCTGCGTTGTTGTGATCCAGCCCGATGGCGGCACGCCATAAGGCGCGAGCCACGGCCTCTTGTCCTTGGACTTTGGCATGCTCTGCCCGCACCATCATGTCTTGGAGTTGCCTCTTCATTGGGTTCATGGCTGTGCTTTCTTTTCGTCGATGAGCATGTGTAAAGCATCGTGCATGGCTTGAACGACGGCTTGCCAGTCATTGGCTTGGGTTTGCCTAAAGTAGCGCGTTTGGTCGTACCAAATGCTGTGCTCGCGTGTTCGGCCATGGCGCCAATCGGCTCGTTTCATCAGCGGCACCCAAGTCGGTACGCCCATGCCGCCTGCCAAATGTGAGACCGATGTGTCGACAGAGATCACGAGGTCAAGGTTGCTGATGAGGGCGGCGGTGTCGTAAAAGTCGGCTTGATCGAGGCTGAAATCAACGATGTCCAGTTGAGGGGCGGTCGCGGCTTCTGAGCCTCGTTCTTGATTTTGCAAACTGATGAATTCGATGTCATCGAGCATGCCAGTCAAGGGCGATAACGCATTTAATGGGATGCTGCGTTGGTGCGCCCAACGGGAAAATTTGGCAGAAACCGCTGCTGGGTTTGAGCCCCACATGAGCCCCACCCGAAAGCGTCGTTTGCCATCTACAGCTTCTCGGCCGAGGCGTTGAATGCGTTCGGCGTAGTAAGCGGTGCGTTCTGGGTCTGCTTTGATGTAAGGTTGGCGGTGGGCAATGAAGTCATCCATTTTTTTGCGATATAAACGCATTAAATGCCCCATTGGCAGCTGGGCATCGACGTCCACATCGCTGAGATCGGCGGGGCGGTCGCCGACCATGTGGGTGCGCACTTGTGCGCGAGGAAAGTTGTCGGCGAACAATCGAGCCAAGCCAGGTTTGCAGGCAATGATGACTTGAGCATTCGCGGCTTCGGCTTCATCCAGTAATTCATTAAACAGACTGGCGAACATGAGTTCGTCGCCCAACCCTTGTTCGCTGTGGATGAGCAGGGTTTCGCTGTGTTTAAAAACACCTGACCACAGCGGATAGGGAAAGTCATGGCAAAAAACACTGTTTTTGCCTTCACATAAGAAGCGATCGTTGTAGTATTTGAAGCCTGTTTCAAAGTCATCCAGAGAGAGTTTGTAAAGGGCATATTCCCAATGTGCCAATGCGCCACTGTGATGGGCGGCGAATGCGCGTTGGTACATGGCTTCAGCTTCTTCATGCCGATCCAGCGAAGCGTAACACACCGACATTCGATCCCACAGCGACTCATAATGGGTGGCATTCAACGCAACCAAGCGTTCAAAACAACCTAAAGCCAGTGTAAATTGTTCATCCAAGCGCAGGCATTCACCATAATTCCACAAGGCATCCAGCAGATCAGGCGCCAGCCGCAACGCTTGGGCGTAATGCACCATGGCGCGTGGGGTGTCGCCATCGATGCTCGCATTCACTGCCGCATTGTAGTGGTATTGAGGGTTGTCAGGCTCAAGTGCGATGGCGCGTTTGAGCATGATCCGCGCCATGAAATGGTCGCCGATGCCCGCGTAAGCGTGGGAGACCAAGTGATGCGCCTCAGCGTGGTTGGGGTCAAGTTTCAGCGCTGCCAATGCTGCTTCTAGTGCATGGGCGAATTGCTGTTGGTGGATGGCCGATAGGCAAAAAGTCAGCAACGAGGGGACGTTGTTTTCAACGTGGTAAATCTCATTCATGCCATGACCTTGGGCTTGCGAGCGCGTAAAGTGAAGCGGTATTGCAAAACCACATTGTTGAATTGTTTTTCCGCTTCAAACAGTTGCTGCTCCGTGAGTTCGCCCCGCTGAAAGCGATCCATCCATGTTTTTTCAAAATCAAAAATGGTGTTTTCGGTGGCAAAATCAATGTGGTAATACAACGCCAATGTGGTGTTGGCGTAATGGTGTTCAAGCCAGTATTCACATTGTTGACGATCCAGCATGCTGATTGAAATGGGCGTGATTGGGCGCACATGGGTGGGGTCGCCAATGAATGTGTCATGTCTTGGATGGGGGACGATGATGCTCAGTTTTGCCCCATCCACACAGACCCGATACAGTTCTTGCCAAATGGCCATGTACGTTTCGACATCTTGGCCGACATGTTCGAGCACGTGGTGCATCTTCACTTCATCAACGCTGTTGTCGGGCAAATGCCATGGGGTCACTTCCATGTCCATTTGCCAGTCCGGGTTCGCTTCAGCAAATTTGTCGACATTGAAGAAACCCTCAAAACGGGTGTAACCTGCACCCAAGTTCAGCTTAATGGCCCCGACACGCAATGCATCTTGTATGGGCTGTGGCAGCGCGGTGTCTGTGTGGGGTGTGTTGAGTGTGCTGGGTGTGTGGTTTGACATCTGATCATCCTTTGTGCGAGCGTTACATAAAATGCGGGGTTCAACATCAGTCAGTACCCAATTGCATAAAACACATCAAATTGCATCAGGTCACATCAATCAGGTCACATCAAATGGCCTCAGATTGAAAATGGGCACACTGAGGCGTTGATTGAGCCAGCCAATGGGCTTGTCTGAGTTCATCGCCTGCATGTGTGTTGCTAATGTTTGAATAATCCGTCGTCCGATGGGGTGGCTGAAGCCCTTGTTGTTTCGTGCGTTCAATTTCGTGTATTAAAAAGACCCATGAACATGCATGGGTCTTGTCTATGTCTGATGACATTTTATTTATTTTTCTTGGGTGTGTCAGTGATTTCAGCGACTTTTTGATCTTTTTTCTTCGCTGATTGAACGGGCTCACCTTTCAAGTAATGCAAAGCCTGTTGCAGTGGGAAGTCGTTGGCATCACCAAATTTCGGTGGTTCATCTTTGTCTTTGCCATCTTTCTTCTCATCATCTGCTTCTTTTGCCCATTCATCCCACACATCGCGTGGCTTATCCACTGCCACGCCGCTGTCATTGGACAAATGCCCTGGTAAGTCGGACTCACGTGAGTAGCGGCCATTTTTACCGTTGGCGTAATCATCCACCAGCACTTCGGGGATCACGCCGCGAGCTTGAATGGATTTGCCGCTGGGGGTGTAGTAACGGGCGATGGTTAATTTCACCCCCGTTTTGCCTTCACGATCCAAAGGGATGACTTGTTGCACGGAGCCTTTACCAAATGTTTGGCTGCCGATGATGGTGGCACGTTTGTGATCTTGCAAGGCGCCAGCAACAATTTCGGAGGCCGAGGCAGAGCCGCCATTGACCAACACAACCAAAGGCACATCTTTCAAACCTTCAGGCAAATCTTTGAGCACATCTTTACCGCCGCGTGCATAATCTTTGGGATCGGCTTTGCGGATTTCGGTTTCGGTGTGCATGCCTTTGGACGACACAACGGTGACTTCTGCCGGCAGGAATGCAGCAGAAATGCCCACTGCGGTGTCCAACGAGCCGCCGGGGTCATTGCGTAAATCCAGCACGAGACCTTTGAGTTTGCCTTGGGCATACAGTTCTTTGGCTTTGGCGACAAAATCCTTTAATGTGGGTTCTTGGAACTGTGTGATGCGAATCCATGCATAACCAGGTTCAATCACTTTGCCTTTGACGCTTTGGCTTTTGATGACCGCACGGGTGATGTTGAACACCAAGGGTTTTGATTCGCCTTTGCGCACCACCGTGATCCGTACATTGGTGCCTTCTGGGCCGCGCAGTTTAGAGATGGCTTCGCTCAAGCCGCGCATTTCGCTGACTTGGTGGTCGTCAATTTTAACAATGGAGTCGCCGGCTTGAACGCCAGCCTTAAATGCAGGTGAATCTTCAATGGGGGAAATCACTTGAATTGCGCCTTTGCCCGGTTGAACCTCAAGGCCAACCCCACTGAATTTACCAGAAATACCTTCTTTTAAATCCTCAAAATCTTTTTCGTCGAAATACGATGAGTGGGGGTCAAGTTCTTTGACCATGCCTGAAATGGCATTTTCGATGATTTTTTTATCTGCGACATCATCGACATAATTGCCTTTGATTAAACCCAAAACCTGTGAAAATTTTTGTAAATCTTCAATTGGAATTGCACTTTTGGCCTCTTCATTTTTATCTGCGTATGCCGTCAAACCTAAGCTCAACATAACGCCCGCGACTGCGCCGCTTAATACCAAACCTGCTTTTTTCATAGATTCAACCATTTCCTTTATCCAAGCATTCACCGTTTATTCCGCCGATATAATGTGCTTCGTCGGTTTTGGTTGACGAAGCGAGTGCTTTATGTGGCATTTTTCGCATGGGTTGCGAAAAGTGCGGTCTTGCTTTCAAGTGCATGCGATCGGGTTGAGCGCATGCACTTGACTTGCTTTTACTGCTGGCTTCTGAGGAAGCTTTGATTATTTGGATTTACCTTGATTCGCCACCGCCGCTTGTGCCGCAGCAATGGCATCGGCATCGCCCAAATAATAGCTGCGAATGGGTTTCATGTTGTCATCCAACTCATAAACCAAAGGTTGAGCAGTTGGGATGTTCAAGTTGACGATGTCGTCGTCACTGATGTTGTCCAAATGTTTGACCAACGCGCGCAAGCTGTTGCCGTGTGCCGCAATGACCACGTTTTTGCCTGCTTTGATGAACGGCACAATCGATGATTCCCAGTACGGGACAACGCGTTCCACTGTGTCTTTCAGGCATTCGGTTGTGGGCAATAAATCTTTGGGCACATCGGCATAACGTTCGTCATTGCCTGGCCAGCGCGGATCGCTTTTGTCCAAAGGGTTGGGTGCGATTGCATACGCACGACGCCAGATCAGCACTTGTTCTTCACCATACTGAGCCGCAGTTTCTGATTTGTTCAAGCCTTGCAATGCCCCATAATGGCGCTCATTCAAGTGCCAATCGGGATGCACTGGAATGTACATTTGATCCATTTCATCAAGTACGCCCCACAGTGTACGAATCGCTCGGGTCAACACCGATGTGAAAGCCACATCAAATTTGAAGCCTGCTTCTTTGAGCAATTTGCCCGCACGCACGGCTTCAGCGCGACCGTTTTCTGTTAGATCCACATCTGTCCAACCTGTGAAACGATTGTCTAAATTCCATTGACTTTCGCCGTGGCGAAATAACACAACCTTATACATAACATCCCCTTTAAAATTAACCATAGAATTTTACCCTCTTTTTGTGCCACACAAC
>CALMCL010000165.1 GCA_937862905.1 uncultured Burkholderiaceae bacterium
CAATTTGGGGTAGTGGGTTAAATAGCCGAGGATGAATTGTGGTTTGTCTGCGCTGTAATTGAGGTTGAAATGTTTGACGGATTCGTAAGTGCGTGGTTTTTTAAGCAGCATTTCAAGCCCAAAATCAATGTGCAACTTAAACACGTGGGCATCAATGAAGTACATGCGACCCGTTTTGACATCCAAAATGAATTTTGAAAACTCCGCATCGCGCTCGTTAACGGCCAAGGCTTGCCAGTCTTGCAGTGTGTTCACAGTGGGTTGCCAAACGTGCTGCTGGGCGAAAGCGGGGTTTACATTCAAACTGATGAGACACATGGTGGCGACAGCATTGAACAATCGATTGCGCTTGATAAGCCCCTTTTAAAATGATGCACCATTGTAGATCAAATGGCTTATCATCGTCAGACAGCAGGGGCAATGTGAGCAGCCTGTCAGTGTCTTGTCAGTGTTTTGGTTGTAAAGTCACATGATAAACAGCAGTAAAAACGATTGCTCAGGAGGGATACACGAAATTATATTAAAATTTCGTTTATTTCTAAGTGTTTGCACTCATATATAAGACACAAGATTTTGTTTTTGTTTTAAAATTCAGTTTTGCAGCAATTCACCTTGCGAAACACCGAACAGCCGCTTTATTGATCCAATCGATTGAAGGGCAGTGATGTTTAAATAATGTTTAAAAATGTTTAAATATATTCAACAAGCGCTCGCAATCGTTTGATTTTGCTTGGCTCTTGTCAAAGTATGACAAAGATTTTAATTTAACGCATGGGGAAAGTAGAGTTTTTTGCTTTTCCTGTATTTCCCTTACTTTTATCATTTCACCTCAAAGGACACACCATGTTACAAGCCTACCGTGAACACGTTGCCGAGCGCGCTGCGCTGGGTATTCCACCATTGCCATTGTCAGCTGCTCAAACGGGCGAGTTGATCGAGTTGCTTAAAAATCCGCCAGCAGGTGAAGAAACGGTTTTGTTGGATTTGTTGACACATCGTGTCCCTGCGGGTGTGGATGATGCAGCCAAGGTCAAAGCAAGTTATTTGGCCGCTGTGGCTCACGGCACGGAAACATCGTCGCTCATCAGCCGCGCCAAAGCGACTGAGCTGCTGGGCACCATGTTGGGTGGTTACAACATCAGCCCATTGGTGGCGTTGTTGGATGATGCTGAAGTGGGTGGCATTGCCGCGGATGCGTTGAAAAAAACATTGTTGATGTTCGACCAATTCCATGACGTGAAAGAAAAAGCAGACAACGGCAATGCGAATGCCGCAGCCGTGATTCAAAGTTGGGCGGATGCAGAGTGGTTCACTTCACGTCCTGAAGTGCCCGAGTCGATCACTGTGAGTATTTTCAAGGTCACAGGTGAAACCAACACCGATGATTTGTCGCCAGCACCTGATGCATGGAGCCGTCCTGACATCCCATTGCATGCTTTGGCGATGTTGAAAAACAAGCGCGATGGCATCACGCCAGAAGAAGATGGCAAACGCGGTCCGATCAAATTCATCGAAGATTTACGCGCACAAGGCAACCTCGTGGCTTACGTCGGTGACGTGGTGGGCACAGGTTCTTCACGTAAATCAGCGACCAATTCGGTTTTGTGGTTCACGGGTGAAGACATTCCTTTCGTACCCAACAAACGCTTTGGTGGCGTGTGCTTGGGTGCAAAAATTGCGCCGATTTTTTACAACACAATGGAAGATGCAGGCGCGTTGCCGATCGAACTCGACGTGTCAAGCATGAACATGGGCGACGTGGTTGAATTGCGTCCTTACGAAGGCAAAGCCTTGAAAAACGGTGAAGTTATCTCTGAATTCACCGTTAAATCCGATGTGTTGTTTGACGAAGTGCGTGCAGGTGGTCGCATTCCATTGATCATCGGCCGTGGTTTGACAGCGAAAGCGCGTGAATCTTTGGGCTTACCCGCTTCTACTTTGTTCCGTTTGCCGACCAGCCCAGTTGATTCTGGTAAAGGCTACTCATTGGCGCAAAAAATGGTCGGTCGTGCATGCGGTTTGCCTGAAGGCAAGGGCGTGCGTCCAAACACGTACTGCGAACCTCGCATGACTTCGGTCGGCTCACAAGACACCACAGGTCCAATGACGCGTGATGAGTTGAAAGACTTGGCATGCTTGGGCTTCTCGGCTGACCTCGTGATGCAATCGTTCTGCCACACCGCAGCGTATCCAAAACCCGTTGACGTGAAAATGCACCACGAATTGCCAAATTTCATCAGCACGCGCGGCGGTATCTCCCTGCGCCCAGGTGATGGCGTGATTCACTCATGGTTGAATCGCTTGTTGTTGCCTGACACTGTGGGCACTGGTGGCGACTCACACACCCGTTTCCCCATCGGTATTTCATTCCCAGCAGGTTCTGGCTTGGTCGCATTTGCCGCAGCCACAGGCGTGATGCCACTTGACATGCCTGAGTCTGTATTGGTTCGTTTCAAAGGCAAAATGAATCCTGGCGTGACTTTGCGTGACTTGGTTAACGCGATTCCTTTGTATGCGATTAAAGACGGTTTGTTAACCGTAGCCAAACAAGGCAAAGTCAACGTGTTCTCTGGTCGCATCCTTGAAATCGAAGGTTTGCCAGATTTGAAAGTTGAACAAGCGTTTGAATTGTCTGATGCATCGGCTGAGCGTTCAGCCGCAGGTTGCACGGTGCATTTGAACAAAGAGCCGATCATGGAATACATGACATCAAACATCACCTTGATGAAATGGATGATTGCCAACGGCTACGAAGACCCACGCTCACTCACACGCCGCATCAAAGCGATGGAAGCATGGTTGGCCAACCCAGAGTTGCTCAAAGGCGATGACGACGCAGAATACGCAGCCGTGATTGAAATCGACTTGGCCGACATTCACGAACCGATCGTTGCTTGCCCGAATGATCCAGACGATGTGAAAACATTGGCTGAAGTTGCGGGTGCAAAAATTGATGAAGTCTTCATCGGCTCATGCATGACCAACATCGGTCACTTCCGTGCCGCATCAAAATTGCTCGAAGGCAAACGCGACATTCCTGTGAAATTATGGGTCGCGCCACCAACGAAAATGGATGCGAAACAGTTGACTGAAGAAGGCCACTATGGCGTACTCGGCTCAGCCGGCGCGCGCATGGAAATGCCCGGTTGCTCATTGTGCATGGGCAACCAAGCGCAAGTGAAAGAGGGCGCAACCGTGTTCTCAACGTCAACCCGTAACTTCCCGAACCGTTTGGGTAAAAACTCATTCGTCTACTTGGGTTCTGCTGAATTGGCGGCTGTGTGCTCGAAAATGGGTAAAATCCCAACGCGTGAAGAGTATTTGGCTGACATCGGCGTGCTCGACGCCGCCAGCAAAGACATCTACAAATACATGAACTTCGACCAAATCGACGACTTCAGTAAAGTGGCGGATGGCGTGCAAATGTAATCCATTTGAAATTGATGTGAATTTCAAACTGCAATAAAAACACAGCCCAGCAGATTTGCTGGGCTGTGTTTTTTTATGGCGAAAAGCAACGTATTACATGCATGATTAAAACGGTACTTGAATTGTTTATTCAGGCGGTGCTGAGAGCCATTTTAGCCTTTTGAAGCAAACAGTTCAAATCCACCCACAGGGCTGGTTTTTAATGTTTGTGCGACCAGTGGTAAGCTGGCTTTTAAGTCATCCACCAATGTGTAAGGGGGATTGATGACAAACATGCCTGAGGCTTGCAAGCCGCCCGCTGCGTGAGTGGGCAAAACTTTATCAACGGCCAATGTGGCGTGCAACCATTTGACACCCGCTTCGTTGGCAATGCGTTCGAGTTGGATCGGCAAATTGGTGGATTCTTGACGCGCCAAAATCGGATACCACACCGCATAGGTGCCTGTCGGGAAGCGAATCATGGCGTCTTTGATGGCTTTGGCGACTTTGGCGTAGTCATCTTTGATTTCATAAGAGGGGTCGATGAGCACGAAACCACGGCGCGATGCAGGGGGCAGGTTGGCTTTGAGGCCCACGAAGCCGTCGACCGTTTTAAACAGCACGCGTTTGTCATCACGGGAGTCGGCCAAGTTGATGTGGTTTAGATTGTCATCCAATAAACGCATGTCGGTGGGGTGCAGCTCAAAAATGCGCAAACGATCCACTTCACGTAAGTGTTGTGAGGCCACATAAGGCGAACCTGGATACAGTTTGGCTTCCAAGGGCTGTGCATGGGCGTATTTTTGATTCAAATCGACAATGTGCTTGAGGTAATCATGCAGTAATTTTGGCAGGGCGTTTTTATTTGCCCACAGGGGGAGTAATTTTAGGATGCCTGTTTCCGCTTCACCGCTTTTTTGTGCCATCGGGTTGGTGAGCTGATACATGCCCACACCTGCATGGGTGTCAATGTAGGTGAGTGGTTTTTCCTTTTGAGTCATGTATTGACAAATCTGTAATACAACCATGTGTTTGAGCACATCGGCATGATTGCCCGCGTGAAAGGCGTGACGGTAACTGAACATAAAATCCTATTTAAAAAAGCACCTTTGATGGCTGAATGAAGGCCAACAATATGGTAAGGGGAAAGGTGATGGGCGCTTAGCAAGCGCCGAACAACAGATGAGATTTCAGAGTTAAGATCGGCTTAAAAATTACTCTGATGGTTTGTCTTTATCCGAAAACGATTTCATGGATGACCATGTGAGGTTTAAACCCACAATGGTGAGCAAGCCACCCACTGCCAATAAGGCTATTTTTTGTGCAAAGGTTTGCCACGAGGTGTCGGTGTCTGCTGTTGATTGTAAAGCATACCAAAGCACAAGCGACGACAATCCAACGATGAGTATGGCCAATGCTGTGGTGTTCGGAGGTTTTAGTTGCATGTTGTGTGTCTTTCAATCAGCTGGCATGGCGGGTGGGAATGTACGCATTATACCTTTCAAGTGAGCATTGGCAGATTTTTTTGACCCTTTGAACCCATTCAATGTCAACTGAATGTGGGTATTTGTTTCACTTGGTTTTTACTTTCCTCATGTTCTCCAGCTTCAGCGCAGCCGCCTTCGTAAAGTCTTCGTGCAATTTGATGAATTGTGCTGAGTTTTCACCAACGGTTGATTTGTGGCTGATTCGTGACTGATTTTATAATGGGATTGCTTCAGAGCCTTGAAACATAATGCCTTATAATGACGAAAGCTCGGGCTTGTGTCTCGTAAGCCGTTGAATGAGCGCACTTTTTAAGCCCCTCATTTTTATCATGCATCTAAACAAGACATCTTCTATCTCTCAAATAACGCATCGTTTCGCATACGGTTTAAGCGCAATTTTTTTACTGACGGCATGCCCACAACAAAGCCCCAGTGTATCGACAAATGCGCCTCGTGCGGTTGCGCCTGAAATGGTTTTTGAGAAATACATTCAACAAAGTGGGCGAGCCGTGAATGACCCTGCTGCATGGGTTAAAGATGTTTTTTTGGCGATCGATGAGCTCAAATTGCCTCGTTCTAACGAAAACGTGTGTGCAGTGATGGCTGTGATCGAGCAAGAAAGTGGCTTTAAAGAAGATCCCGTTGTGCCAGGTTTGGCGGCATTGTTGAACAAAAAAATCGACAAAATGGAAGAAAACCTTGTCATGTTCGCTGCTTTGGAGGTGCGACTCAATCAACCCATGGGCACGGACTCTCCCAAGACTTTTCGCGAAGCGATTAAACAAATCAAAACCGAGCGTGATTTGGCGCATTGGTATGAAGCATTTACCCAAGCAAAATTTACAGGCATCATCCTCGATCGTTTTGGCAAAGGCGTTGATGAGTTGATTTCAACGGTGGGTTCCATGCAAGTGTCTATCAATTACGCCCGCAAACTTGCACAGGTGATTGGCAAGCCCACATCGGACATGCGCGATACGCTGTACACTCGTGCAGGCGGTATTTTTTATGGCACAGCGCATTTGTTGTATTATCCTGCGCGTTATGACAATATCATCTACCGATTTGCCGATTATAACGCTGGGCATTATGCCAGCCGCAATGCAGGATTTCAAATGATGCTCAATCAACTGACAGGTGGCAAAATCACACCAGATGGTGATCTGCTGTCTCATAACAATGCCAATGATGATGGCATTGTCAAACCCTCACAAACCCAAACAATCATCACCAAACTTTTTGCCAAATCAGCAAAAAACATCAAACTTCAAACCATCATTGACGACCTCAGTCGTGAAAAATCGATTGAGTTTGAGCAGTCCACTACTTACGCAACAGTCATACAACTGATGGAAGCGAAGGGTCTGCAACCCATCCCAGCAGCAATGCCCAAGATCACCTTGACAAGTGAAAAAATCACCCGCACTTTGACCACCGAATGGTATGGCAATGCTGTGAATAACCGTTATAAAAAATGTTTGGGCTTTATTGCTCAACCCGTTTAAAGATAATAATTGATGGTTATGGTTTCAATCACCGTTTTTGATGTGGTCAGCAAAGAATATCAGGCTTTAATTTCAAAATAAATCTCATGTCCATTGGGCTTTTTTAGAAGGCATGGGGTGCAGGGTTTATTGCCATTTTATTGTGGTTATACCTGTATTTTTTTAATGCTTTTCTTCTTTCGGTTTCTTTGATGTCGTGGAAAAGTGCGTCTAATACGCACTATTTTTTTAAATAAATCTCAACTGAATCTCGATAATTCACATCTTTGTGAATAAGTTTAATCATTTTTTTTTCATGTTTTTACATGATTGTCTTTCCTGATATCCTAGTTCAAATTTGAAATTCAAGCTTTTTTTCTATGGTTGTACCCTATGAAATCGCTTGATGAGCAAATTAATGAGCCAATAGATTGGTTCTAGTAAGCTATCTTTGTTAAATATATAAAGTTGCTTGAGCTGGTGATGCACCAATTTTTTGACGATCCTCGCGATGCGATGGAACGTTAAATGATGTGGAAAACTGCTTAAGGTTTTCCCACATACTTTAAAGGAGTTGAGATGAACAAGTATTATAGAAGCATATTTAATGAGCAAGTGGGTACGTGGGTCGCAGTGCCTGAAATCGCCACATCAAAAGGTAAGAAAAGCCAGCGTGCTGTGGTCGCAGTCGCAGCGACACTTGCTGCCCTTTCACTTTCTGAAACGGCAGAAGCTCAGGTGAACTATGGCGCTGTGGTGTTGGGTAACTACTCAGCAGATAGGGCATATGCACAAATCACAAGCGGAACTGTGGGCGGCGTGACATACGGCAGCTTTGCAGGCACTGCAAAAGGTGTGGTCTCTGTCGGCGCTGCGGGCATGGGCATCGAACGTCAAATCGTCAACGTGGCTCCTGGTGAAATCAGCGCCACATCAACGGACGCGATTAATGGATCACAACTGTATTTTGGATTGAGTACAACCCAAAGTACGGTG
>CALMCL010000166.1 GCA_937862905.1 uncultured Burkholderiaceae bacterium
AATTAATAAACTAAATTGAATCCCTCTAGTTCCACTGGTGTTTTAAGGTGATCAAAAAAACAAGCAGCACACTCTTCGCAGTCATTTCTACTTGTGGTTAGCAGAATCCATGTTCGACAGTTTTAAAATGGATTCCAACTTAAATCATGCTGGAATGACGATTACCACATGGTCGTTAGAGATACATATATGACACAAAACTTTTTATGACTCGCGACGAGCTAAACAAAGCAACCATTCTACGCCTTTATCTCTTCTGCGCCTCCAACTTTATTAATCTATGAGCCACAACGCCAGTAACGGCGCCACATTAAACAGCAACACACCCAATTTATACAAGCCTATGCCGCCATACATCAGCATGTCAAATTGTTCGACCGTTAGCTTAAACCAGCGAGTGTGTAGTCGATACAGGGCATCGTGGTTGAAATAGAACCAAACAAACCACACGGTCACCATCACATAATTAAAAATCGTGCAGTACAGAAAAAATGTCATTAAGGTGTGAATCATGATGCACTCCTTCAAATGCGCTCTACCCGTCATTCCTGCAAGGGTTTAGCAGGAATCCATGTTGACAGTGCTTACAATGGATTCCTGCTTAAATCATGCTGGAATGACGTTGAGCAGGTTAGGCAAATGAAGCGTTGGGTGACCTTTAGTTTACTTGCGCGCCTCCAACGCCTCCCAGCGCTCCAAACATTGCAACAACTCTTCGTCAATCTCGCCTAGCCGTTCGGTCAAGGCGACGCCGCGTTTGGGTTCGTTGACGAAAATTTGACCGTCGAGCAGCAAGGCGTTGATGCCGTTTTGCTCATTTTCTAGATTGGCGATGGTGATCGGCAGTTCTTCCAATTCTTTTTGTTCCTTGAAACTCAATTTACTTTTCGCGGTGGTTTTGATTGGGTCGGCGGGTGCTGCTTTTTCAGGTTCCTCTGCTTTTTTCGGGGCGTGTTTGAGCATGGCGGCATCGACTTCGGCGTAGCCCACGGGTGTGGTCAGGCCACTTTGACGTTGCCAATCGTAGAAGCCGCCGACGTATTCGCGCCATTCGCCGACACGTGGTTCGGCGGCGATGATGCTGGTGACGACGTTGTCGAGAAATTGTCGGTCATGCGAGACGAGGAATACGGTGCCGGGGTATTCTTGCAGCAGTTCTTCGAGGAGTTCGAGCGTTTCGATGTCGAGGTCGTTGGTGGGTTCATCCATGACCAGCACATTGGCGGGGTTGGCGAATAAACGTGCGAGCAGGAGGCGGTTGCGTTCGCCACCTGAGAGTGATTTCACAGGTGAGTGGGCGCGCTGTGGGGCGAAGAGGAAGTCGGCGAGGTAGCCCATGACGTGCTTTTTAGCGCCGTTGATTTCAACCCATTCACTGCCGGGGCTGATGGTGTCGGCCAAAGTTTGTTCTGGGTCAAGTGCGCCGCGCATTTGATCAAAGTAGGCGACTGAAATATTTGTGCCTGTTTTGATGCGCCCCGAATCGGCTTCAAGTTCACCGAGGATGAGTTTGAGTAAGGTGGTTTTGCCCATGCCATTGCCTGCAAGGAAACCGACTTTGTCACCGCGCATGATGTTTGCGGTGAAGTCTTGGACAATTTTTCGATCGCCAAAGGATTTGCAGACGTTTTCCATTTCGGCCACTACTTTGCCTGAACGGTCGCCTTGAGCCACTTCGAGCTTCACATTGCCAACTTGTTCTCGGCGCGCGGAGGATTGTTGACGCATTTCGAGCAGGCGGTTGATGCGGGCGACGGATTTGGTGCGGCGGGCTTCGACGCCTTTACGAATCCAGACTTCTTCTTGCGCCATGACTTTATCAAATTTGGCATTTTCGATGGCTTCATCGGCGAGCTGCTGGGCTTTTAAGGCTTGATATGCAGTGAAGTTGCCGGGGTAGCTGCGAATCAGGCCACGGTCGAGTTCGATGATGCGCGTGGCCACATTGTCCAAAAAGGCGCGGTCGTGGGTGATGAGCAGAACGGCACCTTTGAAGCTGCGCAACAGTTCTTCCAGCCAGCCGATGGCGGTCATGTCCAAGTGATTGGTGGGTTCGTCCAACAACAGAATGTCTGGGGCTTGCACCAGTGCGCGTGCGATGGCAACGCGCTTTTGCACACCACCCGAGAGTTTGCCACACAGGGCATGTTCATCCAAGCCGAGCTGATCCAAGGTCGCTTGCACGCGCGTGTGCAGCGTCCAACCGTCGTTGTGTTCAAGTTCGGTTTGCACCGTTTGCAGGCGATCCAGCAGTTCCATTTGGTGATCGCCCTCGGCGTGCGCCAATTCCTCGATGAGGTTTTCGTATTCGATAAGCAGTTGTGCGCCTTCGCCCACGCCTTCAGCCACGGCTTGCAGCACGGTCATGTCGGCAGCAAACAAGGGTTCTTGTTCAACGTACGCGCATTTTAAACCTTGCTGACGGCTGATCAGCCCATCGTCCAAAGACTGCAAACCTGCGATGATTTTCAGCAAAGAGGATTTGCCTGTGCCATTGCGACCAATCAAGCCAACGCGTTCGCCCTCTTCTAAGGCAAAATCGGTGTGGTCAAGTAAAGCGACGTGACCGTAGGCCAGTTGTGCGTCGGAGAGGGTAAAAATTGCCATGTGTTCATCTTGTAAAATAAGTTAATCGGTGTTTTTTTATGTTTTGAAACGGATGGTGTGATTGGCCATTAAATGGCTTGCCCATCAAAATGGTTCATCGAAAGGGTTCGTCAAAGCTGATTTTCACCCGTTCCATCTTGAGTTCGTGGGCGCGTGAATGCGCTTTAAGGTGCAACGTCAACGCTGTTGCCTGCGCATTTCAAACAAGCACACCGCTGCGGCCGCCGCAACGTTCAAAGACTCGCCACTGCTCATGGGGATGTAAGCGCGTGCTTCAGCGGCTTCGATCCATGCTTGGGCGATGCCGGTGCCTTCATTGCCAAAGACCCACGCCACGGGGCGATTCAGGTCTAAGTCGTATAAATCGTTGGCCACATACGAACTGGTGGCGATGGTTTGAATGCCTGCGGTTTGTAAATGCACGAACAAAGCCCCCATGTCCACATGCTCAAAAATGGCCAATGAGCAATGTGCGCCGACGGCTGCACGCAGCACTTTGGGCGCAAAGGGATTGGCGCATGCACTGCTCAAGTACACGGTGTGCACACCAGCCGCCGCCGCGCTGCGCAAAATCGAACCCATGTTGCCGGGGTCTTGCACGCCGTCCAACACCACAGCATTGCCCGTGCCCACAAAGTCCGTGTACACAGGGCGCTCCACCTCAAACAACAGTGACACGCCCTGTTCCAGTGTGCTCAGGTCTCGAAACAAAGCATCGGGTAAGATGTGCACAGTGATTCGAGCTGCACGCACTTGCATCAATAAGGGGGCAATTTCAACGTGCATTTGCGCACTTTCACCAACCCACACCAACAAAGGTTTCTGATGCGCCAAAAAAGTTTCACAGGCGTGAATGCCTTCGATGACCATGCGTGCATCACTGCGCTTGGGGCTGGTCAATAATTTTTTCAGGGCTTTCACCGCTGGATTGTCTTTTGAAGTGATTAACATGTGAATTGTGTGCTTGTTTCTGCTGTTGTTTCTGCTGTTGTTTCTGCTGTTGTTTCTGCTGTTGTTTCTGCTGTTGTTTCTGCGGTTGTTTTTAATTTGGGCTTTAAGGTGCTCTTTGTGCCCTCAACCGCAAGCTGCCCTGATGTGGATTCCAAGACCTTGCGCACAGGTGCATAAGTGCGGCGGTGCGCTGGGCACGCACCATGCGCATGTAAAGCCGCCAGATGGGTTGCCGTTGGATACCCTTTGTGCTGAGCAAAGCCATACTGTGGGTACAGCGCATCCAAGCGGTCGCAATCGGCATCGCGCGCGACCTTGGCGAGAATGGAAGCCGCTGAAATGGCTGGTTCAATCGCATCACCGCCAATCAAAGCACGCCCAGCATACCCTTTTTGCACCAACAATTTAGGGAAATGATTGCCATCCACCCATACCCAATCGGCGCGCTCCGATAAACCCTCCACCGCACGGGTCATCGCCAATAAACTGGCTTGCAAAATATTGAGTTCATCAATCTCTTCAACACTCGCGCTGGCGATGCACCATGCACGAGCCTTGGCTTTGATTTCAGCACTGAGGCGTTCACGGGTTTTGGCTGAGAGTTTTTTTGAGTCATTCAAACCTTCAATCGGCTCACCCAAGATCACGGCGGCTGCGTACACTGCACCGGCCAGCGGTCCTCGGCCTGCTTCGTCCACACCACATATGGCCTGCGCATCATTCAACGCACAGGCAAATAAATCATCCGCGCCCTGCATCATGTGCGCCCAATCACTTGAGCAATCGACTGCGCGCACAAGCTCGGTGTGTCGCGGATCAAGCTGTGGTGCAACTCAGTCAAACGTTCAACCACGCTGACATCGCTGGCATAGCGATTCATTTCTGCCAACAAAGCATTGGCCAAACCATCGGGCGTCGCATCGTTTTGTAAAACCTCAGGAATAAAGGAATCGTTCAGCAAAATGTTGGGTAAACCGATCCACGGCAGCAACGCCACTTTTGTGTAAATAAATGCCGAAAGGCGTGATGTTTTATACGCAATGACCATCGGTTTTTTATACAAAGCCACCTCTAAACTCGCCGTACCGCTGGCGACGAGGGTCGCATCGGCGGCTTCCATCACACTGCGCGCTTGTCCATCAAATAAGCGCAAGGTGATGTTGGGTGCATGTTGCTGGCGCATGTTTTGAATTTTTTCACGCAATGAGGCATGAGCCACGGGCAGAATGAATTGCACGTCACCCAGCTGTGAAGCCAAACGCTGCGCCGCCTGAAGAAACACGGGTAAATTATAATCAATCTCGGAGCTGCGCGATCCAGGCAACAGCGCGATGGTAGTTTTGTCGCGAGACAACTGGAGTGCATCACGTGCCGTCGGTGCATTCGCCAACAAAGGAATATGAGGTGCAAACGGATGCCCAACATATGTTGCAGGGATGCCTGCGTCTTGGTAGATTTTTTGCTCGAACGGGAAAATCAACAACACATGATCCGCCGCACGACGAACTTTTTCAATGCGCTTTGGACGCCATGCCCAAACCGAGGGACTGACATAATGCATGGTTTTAATGCCTGCTGTCCGTAACTTGGTTTCCAGAGCCAAATTAAAATCGGGGGCATCCGCCCCCACAAACACATCAGGCGGTGCAATGGTCAGACGGTTGATGAGGTCGTTGCGCATGCCAATGATGCGTGGCAAATGACGAATCGGTTCGAAGTAACCCCGCACGGCCAATGATTGTGAAGGCCACCATGCCTCAACACCTGCACGCACCATGGCTTCGCCTGCGATGCCTGTTGCGCGCACCTGCGTAAAAGCCGCTTGCGCGCCTTTGACAAGTTCAGCAGCAAGCTGATCGCCCGAAGACTCACCAGCCACCAATGCGACGTGAACAACTGAATCAGAAATCATGGCCACTCAACGAATGATGCCGCGAGTGGCTTGGGTTAAAAATGCACTCATGAGGCTTAATGCAGCGGCGTTGTTTGGCTCATCTGCTGCCGCTGAATTGATCGCAACAATCGCTCGTTCAATGGTCAGGTCTTGGCGGTAAATGGCTTTATAAGCACGTTTAATCGACATGATTTGCTCCGATGTGAAACCACGGCGTTTCAAACCCTCACTGTTGATGCCAAACGGTGTTGCTGGATTGCCACTGGACAGCACAAAGGGTGGCACGTCTTTCAACATGATGGTACCGCCACCCACCATCGCATGCGCCCCCACTTTGACAAACTGATGTGCACCTGCCATGCCACCAATGATCGCCCAATCACCCACCTCAACGTGCCCAGCCAATTGTGCATTGCTGGCCAAAATGGTGTGATCGCCAATCACGCAGTCGTGTGCAAGGTGAACATAACCCATGATCCAATTGTCATTGCCCACCACCGTCACGCCTTGATCTTGGGTCGTCCCTCGATGAAAGCTGCAAAACTCTCGGATCAAATTTCGATCACCGATCGTTAAACGCGTGGGTTCACCAGCGTATTTTTTGTCTTGCGGCGCACTGCCGAGCACCACATGGTGTCCGATCTGATTGTCAGCACCAATGCGGGTGTCGCCTTCGATGACATTGTGTGCGCCGATCTGTGTGCGATCACCGATGCACACGTTCGCACCGATGAGGGTATACGCACCAATGACCACATCGTTGCCAATGCGTGCGCCCTCTTCAATCAGCGCGGTGGGGTGAATGTGTGCAGCCATGTTCAAAACTTTCTACCAAGACATTTTTTAAGCAAGCAACGAATTACAGGTGCCAAAGAGACATCAATTAAGTGCGGTAAGCGCACATCAATTCAGCTTCAGCAGCCACTTCTGTGCCGACCATGGCTTTCACTTCAAATTTTGCAAAACCACGAATCACACGTTTCAATTTGGTTTCTAAAATCAATTGATCACCCGGCACAACAGGGCGCTTAAAGCGAACATTTTCCATGCCTGCAAAATAAAATAAAGCATCCGGATTTGATTCTTGTACCCACAACAACGCAGATGCTTGTGCCAATGCTTCCATGATCAACACGCCAGGCATCACTGGATTGCGTGGGAAATGCCCTTCAAAGAAGGGCTCATTCATCGACACATTTTTGATCGCGATTAATTTATCGTTCAAACGCCACTCAATCACTCGATCCACCAATAAAAATGGATAACGGTGTGGGATGCGCTCCATGATGGATTTGATGTCATACCCAGGTTGCATCGGGTTGTTATCGATGTTCACTTCACTCTCACTCATGGTCTTTCCTTTTTTAATTTTCAAACTTTAACGGCGTTTGCCATTCTTGTACACATGTCTATTGGCTGAATGCATTATGACGATGCTTTTTCCAAGGCACGGAGCCGCTTACGCAAATCCGACAGATGCCGTATCAATGACGCATTGCGCTCCCAATCCCGATGCAACATGGGCGGGAAAATGCCTGAATATTGACCCGCTTCTGTCAGTGTACTCGGCACGGCCGTGGCACCTGAAATCACCGTCCCATCTGGAATCGACAAATGCCCACCGATCATCGCCGCGCCACCAATCATGCAACGCGCACCAATCGTCGAACTGCCTGCAATCCCCACACAGGATGCAATCGCAGTGTGTGCACCAATAATGCAATTATGCGCAATTTGGATTTGATTGTCGAGTTTTACACCCTCATGAATCACGGTATCTGCCAAAGCGCCCCGATCAATCGTCGTATTCGCACCGATTTCAACATCATCACCAATCAACACCCGACCCACTTGCGGGATTTTATGCCAGCCTGCGGGACTCGGTGCAAAACCAAAACCATCGCTGCCAATCACAGCACCCGCATGCACAATGGCACGTGCCCCCACTTCGCAGGCATCATATATGGTCACATTTGGATACAAGGTGGAATCATCACCCACCACCACATCGTCGCCAATCACCACACCCGCACGCACATGGACTCGATCACCAATGCGCGCCCGAGCACCAATGACCACGCGCGCATCAATTTGCGCACTCGCAGCAACTTGTGCGCTGTCGTCCAGCACCGCCGATGCATGGACCCCTGCTTTCAATTGACGTTGCAAGTACAACCGTTGTGCCACAAACGCATAAGCCGCATAAGGCTGGGTGCATGTCACATATGCAGTTGAATCCTTGCAGGCTTGCTGATGGCTCAACCAATCATAATCATCCTGTGTCAACACCACCACGCTGGCGCATGACAGCTTCAATTGTTCACGTAAAGCCGCGTTGCTTAAAAATGCAAATGCGCCCTCACCTGCAATGTCCAATGGTGCAATGTGCGACACCTTCGCTGTCGTTGAACCGCTGGCCACAGCATAAGGCAGAGGAAAGCCTAAAAATAAATCAGCCAGTGTCTGCAAAGGTGCATGCACTGGCTTAAATGAAGTCGGTTTTGTCATCATTGATCTTACAAAAGAGAATCCGTATTTTAATGGATGAACGACTGCAAACACGCTGAAATGCAGGGTTTGCAGCGATTCTATCGCCTTAAATCAATGCAATTGCTCAATCACGCGTTTGGTCAAATCATATTCAGGCTTAATGTACACCGCATCTTGCACAACCAAATCATAGCCTTCTTTTTCAGCCATGGCTTTAATCACACTGTTCGCTTGCGCCAATAAGTTTTGCAACACTTTGTTTTGGGCTGAAGATAAATCTTCTTCAAATTTAACACGTTCAGCTTCAAAAGCATCCATGTTTTGCGCCAACTCTTTTTCGCGATCTGCACGTTTGGCATCAGTCAAGCTTGGAAAATCTTTCTCATAAGCCTGTTGCTTTGAGCGAATCGAAGCCGCTTTGGCATCCAAAGCATTTTCACGCGATTTAAATTGGCTGTCCAAAGTGCTGCGAGCAGATTTAGCGGGTGCTGACTCTGCCATCAAACGATCCAAACTGACATAACCCACTTTAAACTGCTGTGCCATTGCTGTTGTGCTCATGGCCACAGTTGACATCAATGCCGCGCAAATCAAAGATAATTTTTTCATGTTGTGTGTCCTTAATATATTTTAGAATGAAGTGCCAATTTGAAATTGAAAACGTTGAACCTTGTCATATGTTTTCTTATTAATTGGCAAACCATAACTGAATTTCAATGGGCCAATCGGTGATGCCCATGACAAACCGACGCCGTACGAATAGCGCAAACCATTGCACCCTGAGAAACTGATTTTGGTGACATTACAACCACTGCCATCGGTGATCGCATTGCCATTGGAATCGTTGTCAGACCACAAACCGCCTGCATCAGCAAATGCAAATAAACGCACCCCACGGTTTTTGACCATGCCAGGGAATGGGAACTGCAATTCCAAATTGGCCACAGCGCGTTTAGAACCACCAATGTAAGCAACCGTCCCATTTGAGGTGGTTTGGGTGGGTCCCATTGAGCTGGAATCAAAACCACGCACAGAACCAATGCCACCCGCAAACATGTTTTTAAAGAACGGATAAGCGTCACCACCATATCCACCGGCGCATCCGTGCGGTA
>CALMCL010000167.1 GCA_937862905.1 uncultured Burkholderiaceae bacterium
AACATAAATGATAATTATTTCCATTTACTTTGTTTGGTCGTAAAAAGCAAGCGTTCCCGCTCACTTTTTTATGACTTGCAAGGCCGATTACAAGCTTCCTGCATTTTCAGACAAATAAGAGGCCACGCCTTCAGGTGAGGCGGTCATGCCTTTGTCGCCTTTTTTCCAGTTGGCTGGGCAGACTTCACCGTGTTCGTCGGTGAATTGCAAGGCGTCGATGATGCGGAGCAATTCGTCCATGCTGCGGCCGAGTGGCAAATCGTTGACGATTTGTGAGCGGACGATGCCATTTTTGTCGATGATGAATGCACCACGGAAGGCCACGCCATCTGCACATTCGACATCATAAGCTTTTTGGATGTCGTGTTTTGTATCCGCAGCCATTGTGTATTTGACTGCGCCGATGCCGCCGTCGTTGATGGCCGTGTTGCGCCATGCGTTGTGGGTGAATTGTGAGTCAATGGAAACCGCAACCACTTCAACACCACGTGCTTCGAATTCAGCCATTTTGTGATCCAAGGCGATCAATTCTGATGGGCAAACGAAGGTGAAATCGAGTGGGTAGAAGAACACCATGGCGTATTTGCCTTTACTGGCTGCTGAAAATGAATACGAATCAACAATTTCACCTGTGCCTAAAACAGCTGCAACGTTAAAATCTGGTGCGGGTTTTCCGACGAGAACTGCCATATTAAATCTCCAATAAAAGGATGGTGGACGCCGCTGAAACGGCGATGAAAGGATGACATTCTACCGCGTTTTATTTGTACTTGCCATGAATGTGGTATGACGGTTTGTGATGGCATCGGATTGTGTGTTTTATTAATTATTTGTTATGATTTTAATGCTTTTTAAGGTAAACTTTTTTTAATGCCATTGGGGGTATGCAATCCGCTCGTCGAAAGACGCGCGGATTTTTTATTTTAAACGCTTAAATATTTGATGCTGAGGATGACACATCATGAACCCATGGTTTTTATTAAGTTTAACCATCCTCAGCGAAGTGATTGGCATTTATTTCCAAAAATCATCGAATGGGTATGAACGCATCGTACCCACAGTTTTGATGGGGCTGTGTTTCTTGTTTGCGACGTGGGGAGTGGGCATTGTGATGAAGCAGCTTGAAATGGGCATCACCTATGCCATTTGGGCGGGTGTGGGTACTGCTTTGGCCGCTCTGATGGGCATGGTTGTTTTTAACGAAAGTGTGAGCGCTGTGAAAGTTATGGGTATTGTTTGTGTGATTTTGGGTGTGGTGTTGCTAAATTGGACGACACAGTTGCATTGAAAACCCCAGTTTGTTTTGCAAGAAAAAACCAGCACATCGGCTGGTTTTAGTGTGTTTTAAAGACAGGGTGACTGTCTTCGTACGCTCAGGCTTAATCAAATGTATCGGCACGTCGACCATTGGTCAAAATATGTCCCATGCCTGGGCGGCTGACCAATAAGGCGTCGGTTGGTAAGGCGACATTTGGATCTTTGTTGGTGTAAGGCATGATTTGTAAAACGTGGCGCATGGCGTTTAGGCGAGCCCGTTTTTTGCAGTCAGATTTGATAACCGTCCAAGGCGAGTCCGCTGTGTCCGTATGATAGAACATGGCTTCTTTGGCTGCGGTGTAGTTGTCCCATTTATCCAATGAGGCCATGTCAATGGGCGACAGTTTCCATTGTTTCAAAGGATGGTTTTTGCGTTCAGCAAAACGCTGGCGTTGCACACCACGGCTGACGGAGAACCAAAATTTAATCAGGGTGATGCCGCTGCGCACTAAGTTTCGTTCAAATTCAGGGCATTGACGCATGAACTCTGTGTATTCTTGGTCGTTACAAAACCCCATGACGCGTTCAACGCCCGCGCGGTTGTACCATGAGCGATCAAACATGACGATTTCGCCTGCACTGGGCAGGTGTTGGATATAACGTTGAAAATACCACTGACCACGCTCCATATCGGTTGGCTTTTCCAGTGCAACGACACGTGCACCGCGGGGATTGAGGTGCTCCATGAAGCGTTTAATTGTGCCCCCTTTGCCTGCTGCGTCGCGTCCTTCAAATAAAATGACGACGCGTTGACCTGTTTCCTTAACCCAGTTTTGAAGCTTAAGCAGTTCAACTTGTAAACGGTACTTTTGCTCCTCATAGGTTTTGCGTTGCATGAGGTTTTTGTACGGATACGCACCTTGACGCCATTTTTCAGACAAAACCTCATCGGGGTTAATTTTGTCTTTTATATTGGATTTGTTGCGTTCGCGTTCATCATCGCGTAATACTTTATACAGCAGCTCTCGGTCATCGGGCGCCCAACTGCCCACCAAAGATTTAACTGCATCGTGTGCAACGGCCGAAGTGTTTTTGCTTGAACTGCCTTTAATGGTGTTGGACACGATGTCACTGACGGCTTGCAATTGGCCGTAAACCGTCCCGTCTTGTCGTTCTTGAATATCATTTTGCACAACTTCAGGCAGCACGGCAAGCTTGGGTTGAGCTGGGGTGCGCACTTTGGCTGTTGCACTGCGTTTCGATGGGGTTTTGGTTGGTGCTTTAGTGCTTTGGGGGCTGGGGGATTTACACCATTGCTTGCTGTTTGGCTGCTCGTCGCAGTCGCAGCGTTGCTGGTGACGCTCTGCGTATCGTTTGATGTGTTTTCTTGTGTCATAAAAACCTCCTGTGTGTTAATTCATAACTTTTATTTACTGCTTTCTGTCTATTGTACGCTTGTATTTTTGAAAGGAAAACATTCTGAAGCTATTCCCTAATTATTTTAGGGTCTTTTTATTAATTCTCTGGGAGTGTCCCATTTTTCATACAAAAATCAGCCCGTAAAGGCGGGCTGATTTCAATGAAGAGTGGTTGGATGTGGGTAGATAGAAAATGAAGAGACTAGCTTTTTGTTCCAAAAATACGGTCGCCGGCATCACCCAATCCAGGCACAATATAAGCATGTTCGTTGAGTTCTTTGTCCAATGCCGCCACAAAGACCTTGATGTCAGGATGTGCAGCGTGAAACACTTTGATGCCTTCAGGTGCTGCAACTAAAGCCAAAAAGCGGATGTGTTCTGCATCTACGCCGTGTTTAAGTAAAACATGTGCAGCATGGATGGCAGAATGTCCTGTCGCCAGCATGGGGTCGCATAAAATAAACAAGCGACCTGTCGCTTCTGGTAGGCGTACGTAGTATTCCACTGGAAGATTGTCTTCATCTCGATATAACCCAATGTGTCCTTGACGGGCGGATGGGATCAGATCCAACAGCCCATCCGCCATGCCCAATCCTGCACGCAGAACCGGAACAACAGCTACTTTTTTTCCTGCTATAACAGGGGCTTCAAACTCACACAAAGGTGTTTTCATGTTGATGGTGGTGAGCGGTAAATCTCGGGTGAGCTCGTAACCCATGAGCAGTGTGAGTTCGCGCAATAAGGCTCTAAAATTACGCGTTGACGTGTCGACGTTGCGCATATAAGACAATTTATGTGACACCAATGGGTGATTCACAACGTAAAGGTTTGGAAAATCTGCATGCGGTCTCATCATTGTCCTGATAAAGTGTAAAGGTGGTTTAAATTGAAGTGAGTCTATCGTTTGAGTCCATGATTGATGTTTGTTTTTTATTTGTGTTGTACAATTGACGTTCGCTCATATTGAGTAGTATATAATACTTAGTTGCGGGTTTTTTCGTATAACGCACGTATTTTCTAGGGCAACATGTATGTCTTTTAAATTATTTCCTCATTGGGTTGAAAAGCACAATGGCATCATAGCGCCTGATGAGCGCTTACCAATAGGACAAACCGCTTTGATGGGGGTACAGCATGCCATTTCAATGTTTGGGGCAACCGTCTTGGCGCCTTTACTGATGGGTTTTGATCCCAATGTGGCTATTTTAATGTCAGGTGTGGGGACTTTGTTGTTTTTTTTATTGACGCGCGGACAAGTACCCAGTTATTTGGGATCAAGTTTTGCATTCATTGCACCAGTTGGTGCCGCAACTGGGTATAAAATTGCCTCGTTCATGCCAAACCCCAATATGGCTGTGGCCCTAGGGGGCATCATTGCGTGTGGTCTGTTGTATGTGGCGATTGGGTTTTTGATAAAAATCACTGGGCATGCTTGGATTGAAAAGATCATGCCGCCTGTTGTGACCGGATCTATTGTTGCCGTCATTGGGTTGAATCTTGCCAGTGTGGCCGTGATGGAGGCAAGGGGTTCAAATTCCAGCGCGTGGTATATGGCAATGACGGTGACATGCGTGGCTGTGGTGTCTGTGTTCACCACAGGCATGTTACGTAGGCTGTTGATTTTATTTGGCTTAATGATTTCAACATTGCTTTATGGTTTATTCGTTAATGGCTTGGGTTGGGGCGTTGGTGGTGATTCAGGGGTTCAATTAATTGACTTTTCAAAAGTCAAGGAGGCCGCATGGTTTGGCTTACCTCACTTTTCCACTCCAGTATTTGATACTGCTGCGATGCTCATTATTGTGCCCGTGGCTGTGATTTTAGTGGCTGAAAATTTGGGGCATTTGCGTGCGGTGCAGGCCATGACGGGGCGAGACATGGATTCAAAAATTGGTATGGCATTCATGGGGGATGGCTTCGCAACCATGTTGTCAGGTGCAATGGGTGGCACAGGGGTCACCACTTATGCTGAGAACATTGGTGTCATGGCTGTCACTAAAATTTACTCCACTTTGGCTTTTGTGTTTGCGGGTTTGTTTGCCATTTTGCTTGGGTTTTCACCCAAGATGGGGGCTTTGATACACACCATCCCTGATCCTGTGATGGGCGGCATATCGATCGTCGTTTTTGGCTTGATTGCAGTGACTGGAGCCAAAATTTGGGTGGACAACCATGTGGATTTCTCACAAAATAAAAACCTCATTGTGGCCGCGGTGACATTGATCATCGGTGCTGGAAACTTTGGCTTGTCTATTGGTGATTTAAAATTGGGTGGAATTGGGGTGGCCACTTTGAGTGCTGTCTTACTCAACGCTTTGTTTAAACGAGCCCCTAAGTTTGACTTGGTTGATTAGGGCACTTGTACTTGTTGAACGCACGAAAACACCTTTTGAATGCATCTAATCATTAAAAAAATCGCCGTGTTGCAACAACGGCGATTTTTTTACTTTAGGGCATTTTTTAAATTAAACTGATGTCATATTGTGAAAATCAACTTTCATAGTATGAAAATAAAAATGCTATTTCAATGATTTTTATACGATTTTTATAAAAAACACTTGCACGAATGGTTTGTGGAGGGTAGTATTCAACTTAACTTGTGTCTTATATAAGACATAAGGCTTGTGTTGCAATGCGCCATGTTTTTAGCCTGCACATCAAGCCCAAACATTTTCGTTTTTTATTCAAATCCTTTAGGAGAATGACATGGCAACTCGTGCAGAACAAATTGCAGCCCTTGAAAAAGATTGGGCAGAAAACCCACGTTGGAAAAACGTAAAACGTGGTTACACCGCAGAAGACGTTGTGCGTTTGCGTGGTAGTTTGCAAATCGAACACACTTTGGCAAAAAATGGTGCAGAAAAGTTGTGGGCGAAAGTCAACGGTGGTGCGAAAAAAGGTTATGTGAATGCTTTTGGCGCGATTTCTGCGGGTCAAGCCATGCAACAAGCCAAGGCGGGTTTGGAAGCGGTTTATTTGTCAGGTTGGCAAGTGGCTGCTGACGGTAACACATCAGAAACCATGTATCCAGATCAATCTTTGTACGCTTATGATTCGGTGCCAACCATGGTTCGCCGCATCAACAACACGTTCAAACGTGCTGATGAAATCCAATGGGGTCGTGGCATTGATCCAACGTCACCCGAATTCGTTGATTATTTCTTACCCATCGTTGCTGATGCTGAAGCCGGTTTCGGTGGTGTGTTGAATGCATTTGAACTGATGAAAAACATGATCACTGCGGGTGCTGCGGGCGTTCATTTTGAAGATCAATTGGCTGCTGTTAAAAAATGCGGTCACATGGGCGGTAAAGTTTTGGTGCCAACACGTGAAGCATGCGAAAAACTGATTGCTGCACGTTTCGCAGCGGATGTGATGGGTGTACCGACATTGATTTTGGCGCGTACGGATGCTGAAGCGGCCAATTTGTTGACTTCTGATTACGACGAAAACGACAAACCATTCTTGACAGGTGAGCGCACACAAGAAGGTTTCTACCGTGTGAAAAATGGTTTGGAGCAATCCATCAGCCGCGGCGTGGCTTACGCACCGTACGCTGACTTGGTGTGGTGTGAAACAGGCGTGCCTGACATCGGCTTCGCTCGTGAGTTTGCACAAGCCGTGTTGGAGAAAAACCCAGGTAAATTGTTGTCTTACAACTGCTCTCCATCGTTCAACTGGAAGAAAAACCTCAATGACTCACAAATCGCTTCTTTCCAAGAAGACTTGTCAGCGTTGGGTTACAAATATCAGTTCATCACATTGGCGGGTATCCACATCAACTGGTACAACACTTTCCAATTCGCCCATGCATATGCACAAGGCGAAGGCATGAAGCACTACACGGAAATGGTACAAGAGCCAGAATTTGCAGCACGCGACAAGGGTTACACATTCGTATCGCATCAACAAGAAGTGGGTGCAGGTTACTTTGATGATGTCACAACTGTGATCCAAGGTGGTTCCTCAAGCGTGAAAGCATTGACTGGTTCTACTGAAGAAGAACAATTCCACTGATCGGATGTGTTTGGGTTGGGCAGACTTTGCTCACCTCACTGCTTGACTTCACCCAAAAATTAAGCTGCACTGTTCAGAAAAACAGCCATTTGATGTTGTACAACACGTTGAGTGGACAAGAGACCGAAGCCAAAAGCTTCGGTTTTTTTAATGGTGCAAAGTGGTTGATTTTCATTAGTCGCTTGTGATTAAAGCCATTACAATGTGTTTGAAAGATAAAAAATCTATAAAATATCAGTATGGTAATATACCTAAAGAACATGAAAATGGTGTTTCAAAAACACACTTTCAATGTCCTTGTCTCACACAAAAACAGCTTAAAAATAGGTTCAATGGCGTAGGAAATATCATTAAAATTTTTAAAAATGGATTTTTTCATGGAATTTAAAGATTATTACAAAACGCTGGGAGTTGAGCGAAGCGCTTCACAAGATGAAATTCGTCAAGCCTATCGTAAACTTGCCCGCAAATACCATCCTGATGTCAGTAAAGAAGCCGATGCTCAGGAGCGCATGAGGGATGTCAATGAAGCCAATGATGTACTGAGAGATGAAGAAAAGCGAGCGCAGTACAACGCCATGCTTGATCAAATCGCCAGCCGTGGCAGCTATTCCAGTGAAGGTTTTCAAGCGCCGCCCAATTGGGATGAAGGTTTTGAGTTTCATCGTTCATCGGATGGCCATTCAGCTGACCACGCCGAATTCAGCGAGTTTTTCTCTTCACTGTTTGGTCAGGCGCAACAACAAAGAAGTCAACGAAATCAACAGGTTCGTGGTGAAGATCAGCATGCTGCGATTGAGGTTTCGATCGAAGAGTCACTTAAAGGGACTGAAAAAGAGATTGTATTACGCGCCTTAAAGCACGATGCACAAGGGCAACTTACTTTTGAAAACCGAACCCTAAATGTCAAAATTCCTGTCGGCGTGCAACCCGGTCAATACATTCGTTTGTCTGGGCAGGGTTCACCTGGTTATGGTGGGGCAGCAGCGGGTGACTTGTATTTGGAAATTCGCATTGCACCACACGCGCGCTATCGAGTTGAAGGCAGTGATTTATACATGAATCTACCTGTGACGCCCACTGAAGCGGCTTTGGGTACCAGCATCGAAATTCCAACACCGAATGGTAAAAATGTCTCGGTCAGTGTACCACCCAATTCTCGTGCGGGGATGAAGTTGAGGCTGCGTGATTATGGCTTGCAAGGCAAAACGCATGGACACTTGTACTTGGTTCTTGAAATTGTTCTGCCACCCGCTCACTCTGAGGCGGTCAAACAAGCGTATCAACATTTGGCTGAAGTGGCTCCATTTGACCCACGCCACGATTGGAAAGGACATGCATCATGAAAAACATGTTAACCGTAACGGTCATCAATGAAGAGCATACGCTGAATGCCACTGAGCTGGCTCAAGCGTGTGGTGTGAGCCTGACGTGGGTGACTCAAGCTGTTGAATTGAGTGTGCTGCACACATCGATGGTGCAAAAAAATCTCAACGAATGGCGTTTTCAGCATCAGGATTTACAACGTGCTTTGGAGTTGCGTCAATTGCAGCGTCGTTTGGAGGTTGATCTTGACATTTCGGCCTTGATTGCAGATTTGCAGCAAGAGATCAGAAGGCTTAAAGGCCAGCAGTAGTTCTGCACCCAGTATGTGCAGGCGATTTTCGGTTTGCAGTCATCACAGCGATTGAACCTGTAACATCTTGAAAACATGGTAAAAAACAAGGGAAAAATCAGTTTGGATTTTTCCCTTGTTTTTATGTTTTTTTAAGATTGGCTGCTTTCGTCATCCGACGTATGCAGTTGATGAATGATTTTACGCTGCATGTGCCAGATCAATCCAGCAATGGGAATCACTAAAATGGTCATCACACTGGTTTTGTATTCGCTGGGGATGATGCCTGCGAACAAATAGCCCAGCACACCCAGTGCATAGTAAGTGAGTGCGACAATCGAGATGCTTTCCACTGTTTTCTGCATTTTAAGCTGCATGCGCGTGCTTTGGTGCATGCCTGAAAGCATGGCGGTGTTTTGCACTTGAATTTGTAAGTTGATTTCTGTTTGCAATAACTCGGCAATGCGGTCAACACGTTGTGAAATGTCTTCTAAGCGCAGTTTAACGGATGTACAGGTGCGGATCGCAGGGCCGAGGCGACGCTCAATGAAGGTTTGCAGGCGTTGTAACGTGCCAAAATTTTCTTCATACAACTTGCCATAAGAAAACTGCACCAAATCGTAGTACGCTTGGCTGGCATTGAATCGTGCCGACAATTGATTGCGATGGTGTTCGATGTTTTTGGCAATGTCCAACAGCTGTGCCAGCAATTCGCGCTGCACAGGTTCATCACTGGTTTGCGTGAGTTGATTCAATAACTGAGCCAAATGTGCATCCATGCCTGCCAAACTGCGGCTGACCGAGCGCGCCGCTTCGAGCGGGATCAACGCCATGATGCGGTAGTTTTCGATTTCCAACAAACGGGTGACCACACGACCGACTGTGCTGTCATTAAGGGACTGGTTGGCAATCACAAAACGTGAAAATCCTTTGGCGTCTAAATCAAAATCGGTGAACACCGCTGCGCGTTTTTCTAAAACATAAGCGCCATATTTTGGATCCATGATCGCTTGCAGTTGTGGGTGCTCAAAAGCTCCGTGATCTGCGCCGATGTGGCTGATGGCATCAGGCACGACATAAACCAATGTTTTAACCAAAAGGTCTTGAGTGCACGCTTGAAGTTGTGCTGGGTCAAGCAAATCCAGCGGATTGACTTGATCAATGCCATGAATGGCGCGCAAAGGTTGAGTCAAAGTCAATGTGTCAAATTCGGTGTGTTGCTCAAAGCGCAAACGATGAGAAGCACATTCATACTCAAAAAAAGGGGCTGTCGTGCCTGTCAAAACAGGATAGTACTGAACAATCAGACTCTGTGCGATGTGCCACAGTGTTTTCGAGTGCGTGCCACCTTTCCAAAATAAAACATGACCGACCACACTGGGTGTGCTCACGGTCAGATAGGGGCGGGCATGGGTTTCATGATACAGATTAGACTGCATGGGCGGTTTGATGGGCATTACTTGGCCTTTAAGTCAAAAGTGGATCAACGAAGAAAAAGTACGATAACCGAAAGCACGGTGCCGGTCAATTGTGTTTGGTGGTGAATTTAACAAAGCCAATGGATTGGATGGTTGTTTTGACTGGAATCGGCGAGTCTTGTTGTGGTCAAAATGAAAATGACGCTTAATAACTGATTTTTAATCATGTGCTAAAAGTATGGGGCGGATGCGTTAAGTGATATTGTTTGCTGCTGAAAAGCAGATGAAGTCGCCAACAGGGTCGGTTTTTTGCGGCATACTACGGGATTCAATCCTTAACATAAGGCATCCATGAACACAAAACCAGACCTCATTAACCAACGCTGCTTTTGGTGCGGCGAAGATGAACTTTATGTCAATTACCATGATCGTGAGTGGGGCAAGCCCGTCCATGATGACGTGCGCTTGTTTGAGAAAATTTGCCTTGAAGGCTTTCAATCAGGGCTGTCGTGGTACACGATTTTGAAAAGGCGCGAAGGTTTTCGTCAAGCCTTTCAACAGTTTAATATCAAAAAAGTGGCTTCATTAACGGAGGTTGATGTCGAGCGCTTATTGCAAGATGAGGGCATCATCCGCCACAGGGGAAAAATTGAAGCGACGATCCACAATGCCCGCTGTGCTTTGGACTTGATCGAAGAGTTTGGCTCGTTGGATGCGTATTTTTGGCAATTCATCCCGCCCGCGCACGAGCGACCAGAACAAATCAACCGTGCTTTGATTCCCGCCAGCACGCCAACTTCAATTCGCTTGTCAAAAGAGTTGAAAAAAAGAGGTTGGAAGTTTGTCGGCCCAACGACCTGTTATGCGTTCATGCAAGCCATGGGACTGGTGAATGACCACATTGAAGGTTGTATTCATCGATGACATGGTTTGTTCACTGGACATTTCCGAAATTAAATCTTTATTTTGCCACTCTCGTGTAGGCTTGAATCCACTGGGTGCGTAGCACACTGTTTGATGCTCAATGTGCTCTCACGACCAACAAATGCAATGCACTTGACTGGATTCTAGCCCTTGCGCAAATGACAAAAATAAGACTTGGTTTACTTTATAACCGTTTCGAAAAAACTAGAAAAGTCTATTAAAAAACAATATGTTGAATCAGTATGTTAAAGCATTGGGTTGAATTTGATATCACTACGCATGCAGTGCATGCACAATAAACGATTGAATAATTGACTCATTTTTATAAAGGGAAAACAGCATGGTTCAAGTGTGGTCCGATGCCATTGAAGAATTAAACTGGGATGAATTGTCGGCTCTTTACCGAGTGGCACCGTTGGGAGATAAGAGCCCCTCAGATTTGCAAACAGTGTTCACAAACAGTCGATTCCGTTGCTTTGTCTACGAAAATGAACGGCTCATTGGCGTGGGGCGCGCACTTGCGGATGGCGTGGATTGTTCATACATTTGTGATGTGGCCATTTTGCCCAGTCATCAAAATCAAGGGTTGGGGCAGGCAATCGTTGCGAAGTTGGTTGCATTGTCCGCCGCTCATAAGAAGATTATTTTATATGCTGTACCTGGCAAAGAAGGTTTTTATAAAAAACTTGGATTCAAATGCATGACCACAGCGATGGCTATTTTCTCAAATCCACAAGCTGCATTGGAGGGTGGCTATGTGCGAGAGAGTTGAGTGCGGACGATAAGACCGAAATGCATGGCTGCATCCTCCACACGCATTCAAAATGCAGGAGGAGGGCAAAAGTATCGTTATGTTGCCGATGGTGTGCCGCGTTTAAATAAAAACTGTGCGACCGTTTGCCCGTGGTCGGAGACCTCTGGTGAGCGTTGGTGTAAATGATCATTTAAGCTGTACACTTCTCGCACCATTGCGATTTGGTGACGCGATTCGGGGTGGAATTCCTCGGACACAAAAACATGGTCGAGGACTTCAAGTGCACCCTCATGAATGTGCGTGTAAGCGACATAACGTTGCGGGTCATTCTTGGTCTGAATGCGCATGGCATCAAACAATTGAAAGTCATAAAAGCTTTTGCCAAAACGCCCCGTACCTGCGATCATTTGTGTGGTGACGGCGTAGGCATGGTCATTGTAGTCGCCGGTGACAATGCAGGGTTCTTGATTTTTTTGCAACAAACCATTCAAATATTGACGAATGCCAATGGCATCTGCACCCCGCCGAACGAGTGAGCGGTAGGTGGCCAGCGCAAGGTGGTCGGGGTTGGATTCATCTTCGTTGTGTAGGTAGTCGGGACGTTTTGACTTCAAATGCAGACCAAGGACATGCAGCTTAATGTCATTTGGCAGTCTGACAGCAATGTGCAGAATGGCACGGGTGATTTGCGAAAGGGATTCATCGTAACCTGGTGGCGTGACACTGAAGCCTTTGCCGTAGTTGATGACCCAGTTGGGCTCATCCACGAGGGGCAGTCGGGTGACGATGGCGACTTGTGGAACGAGGCTGTTTTTGGGGGGCATGGCCACAGCGTCGCGACCGATGATTTTGGCATGGCGCATGGTGCGGCTGGCTTTAACCGCATCGGTCAGGGCTTCAAGGTGGAAAACCTCTTGAAAGACGATGATGTCCGCATTGATTTTGTCAATTTGTGCGGCTGTCCATGCGATTTTATCGTCGTATTCTTGCTGGGTATATGGGTCTTGGTTTTCGTAAAATTGAAAGCCTGCTTTAGCGAAGTTGCGCAGGTTGAATGTAGCGATTTTAATACCGATGTCGTATGCATCGGTGTTTTGGAATGAATTGGGCATAACGGTCTCCAATGGGTTGCATGGTTTGATTGTAAGCTTTTCCATGCATGTGGGATGACTTTTATGCCTTTTATGGCGATTCTTTTGTGATTTTTAAATGAACCATATTAAATGAAGCATGGTTAAGGGAAGCATGTCAGTCGGCCATGTGTGTGTGGCTGTTTTTGGTCGAGTAACCCATGGCATGTGATATTTTAAATGCGGCATCTTGCAACAGCTTGACCCAGACCTCTTGCACCCGCTCGGCGGGGGCTGAAATGGAGAGACCGGCCACCAGTTGGTGGTTGTCATCATAAATGCCAGCCGCCATACAAGACACACCGAGTTCGAGCTCTTCGCGATCTCGGGCGACGTGATGTAAACGCACCCAATCCAGTTCTTTGTGCAGTTTTTCAAGTGTGGTGATGCTGTTTTTCGTTTGGCCTTTGAGCTGGGTGCGCGTTGCGTAGGACAGCAGAGCCGTTTTATCGTCTTGTGCGAGAAACAGCTTGCCGACTGAGGTCAAGTGCAGGGGCGCGCGGCCACCAATGGCGCGCACCACTTGCATGCCTGAGCGTTCAGAAAAAGCGCGTTCAATATAAATGATTTCGTCATTTTGGCGCATTGATAAGTTGATGGTTTGTCGCGTTTGTTGATGCAGTGTTTTCATGATGGGCAGGGCGACATCACGGACATTGAGCCGTGCTTTGACCAGGTTGCCGAGTTCGAGCAGGCGCATGCCAAGTTGATAATGACCTGAAGTCGGGCGGTCAATCATGCGGGCGAGCACGAGGTCATTTAGGATACGGTGCGTCGTGGAAATGTGCAGTCCCGTTTGTTCAGCGAGAGATTTGAGGCTCATCGGTTGGTTGTGCCGTGCAAGTACATCGAGCAAGGTGTTGGCGCGTTCAAGCACTTGAATGGCGGGGCGCAACATGGGTGTTGTGGTTTGCTCTTGGTCGAGGTAGGGGGTCGTATGGGTCATGTCAGTGTGTCAGTAGCGGGCGTTATCGTAATAATTGAGTTGTTCAACAAGGCGTAAATAAAAGTGATAGCGGTTTTCGGTGATTGTGCCTGCTTCGATGGCTTCAAGAATGGCACATTGCGGCTCGCGGATGTGGGCGCAGTTGTTGAAACGGCATTTGCCGAGGTACGGCACAAATTCAGGCATCGCATGTTGGACTTGCGAATGTGAAAATTGCGCCATACCGAATTGTTCAAAACCGGGTGAGTCAATAATCTGTGTGGCTTCGCCATTGAAGCTGCAATCAAACAGGCGGGTGAAAGTGGTTGTGTGTTTGCCACTGTTGAGCACGCTGGATATTTCACGGGTTTTGAGTTGCACATCGGGAATCAGTGCGTTGATCAGTGATGATTTGCCCATGCCGCTCTGTCCCATGAGCAGGGTGGTTTTGCCTGCGAGGCGTGGAATCAATTCAGCCTTGAGCGATTCAGTGTTTTTTGCGGCGACTTCAATCA